>JBJTCN010000083.1:0-8969 GCA_046091905.1 Candidatus Nanopelagicaceae bacterium | reverse complement strand
GAGTAATCGCAGATGCCGATGGAATCGTTGTTGTACCAGTCGAACATTTAGAAAAGGTAACTGAATTGGCGAACGCGCGAGCGGCCACTGAAAAGAGCGTATTAAAGGATCTTTTGGCAGGGAAAAGCGTAAGAGAAGTCTGGAACGCCTACGGCGTTTTATAGGAAAAGGAGATAACCATGTCTAATGAACTAATCGATACCCATCAGCATCTCTGGGTAATGAGCGAACGCGCATATTCGTGGATCGCACCTGAATATGGTCCACTCTATGATGATTTCACTCCCGAAAGGCTTGCTCCTGAAATTCCCGCATCTGGAGTTACTAGTTCTGTATTAGTTCAAGCAGCGGATACATATGAGGATACTTTCTATATGTTGGATGTCGCTGCAAATTCAAATTTTGTGCAAGGGGTTGTTGGCTGGGTTCCATTTGATCGTCCCAACGAGGCTCGGGCGGCCATTGAGACTTTCAAGAAGAATCCTTATTTCAAAGGTGTGCGCAATCTAACCCATGACTACTCAAATCCGAAGTATGAGTCAGATGATTCCTGGATAACTCGTCCAATTGTTCTAGAAACTTTGGCGCTGGTTGAAAAAGCGGGCTTGAGTTTTGATTACGTTTCAATAAAGCCAGAGCATACAAAAAACATTGTCACTTTGGCGAAAAAATTGCCTAATTTGAAAATTGTGGTTGATCACTTTGCAAAGCCACCAATTGCCGCCAAAGAGATGGAGCCTTGGGCATCATCTATGGCCGAGATTGCAGCTTTCCCGAATGTTTACGCAAAACTTTCGGGATTAAATACCGCATCTGACTTGGCCAACTGGACAGTTTCAGATTGGCAACCCTACGTTGATTTCATGGTCAAGACTTATGGCGCAGAACGAGTAATGATGGGTGGAGACTGGCCAGTAATAGTTTTGGGTAATAACTACGCCGAAATTTGGAAGGCACAAGTTGAAGTCATCTCTCATTTCACAGAAGAAGAACAAGCCTGGATGCGCTATAAAACCGCTAAAGCTTTCTACAAGTTGGGATAAGGAGAAGCCATGACACGATATGCCTCAGTAATCGGATTAAAGCCGGAAAATCGCGCTGAATACGAGCGTTTGCATGCCGATGTTTGGCCCGACGTTTTGGCCAAGATTTACGAATGCAATATTCGCAACTACTCCATATATCGCTACGGAGAACTTTTATTTGCTTATTTTGAATATATCGGAAGCGACTTTGATGGTGATATGGCCAAGATGGCGGCTGACCCTATGACTCAAAAGTGGTGGGATGTTTGTAAACCACTACAGACACCTGTCGCCAATCGTGCCGATGGCGAATGGTGGGCAAGCATTCCAGAAGTCTTTCATGTCGACTAAACCGCCGTTGGATAAATCTGACCTTCCATTAAATGGGATATTGGTCCTAGATTTCTCACAATTTCTAGCGGGCCCTGTTGCGGCGATGCGCCTTGCCGATATGGGAGCGCGAGTCATAAAGATTGAACGTCCAGGTACCGGAGATATCGGTCGTACTCTGGCTTTTGCAGGGTTAGAAACTGATGGGGACACCCTTTCATTTCATATCATGAATCGAAATAAAGAGAGTTTCGCCGCAGATTTAAAGAATTCTGAAGGACTGGCTCAAGCTTGGGAGCTCGTTAAAAAAGCGGATGTGATAATTCAAAATTTTCGTCCTGGTGTAATTGAACGTTTAGGGCTTGGTTATGAAGATGTAAAGAAAGTTAATCCAAGAATTATTTACGGAAGTGCAACCGGATACGGCGCTGAAGGGCCATTTAAGGATCGTCCCGGTCAAGATTTGTTAGCGCAAAGCATCTCAGGTCTGCCGTGGCTAAATGGTCGGGCTGGTGATCCACCAATCCCCGTTGGTCTTGCGGTTGCAGATATATTTACTTCAACGCATTTAGCATCTGGAGTGATGGCCCTACTTTTGCGACGAGAGCGCACCGGTAAAGGTGGAAGAGTTGAATCAAGCCTGCTCGAATCAATGCTTGATCTCCAGTTTGAGTTAATCTCGGCAAACCTTTTCGATCCAAATATCGTCGTCAATCGCGGCGCCGGTAATTCGGCGCATGCATTTCTTCCTGCTCCATACGGCCTTTATCCCACAAAAAACGGCTATTTAGCGGTAGCTATGACGCCAATTCCCGCTCTTGGAAAACTCTTAGGCGTCGATTTGGACAAATATGAAGATCCCAAGTCGTGGTGGAGCGATCAAGAAGCGATCATGATGGCGTTAAGCAGCCAGATAGCCACCGAAGAAACAGATCATTGGCTAGCGATTTTGGATGCCGCTGACATTTGGTGCGCACCAGTATTAACTCTGCCGGAGCTAGTGGCCCACGAAGGATTTAACGCTATAGATATGGTGCAAAAGACAGAGCGCCAAGGCAAAGATGGTTCGCAGATCACTATTCCAACTACGCGTTCACCGATGCGCATAGATGGACGGACGGTTAAACACTCTAAAGGCGCACCACATGTTGGCGAAGATACCGAGAAGATACGTAAAGAATTCGGAATATAAGAGGAGTAGATATGAAAAATCCAAATCCAGACCCAAAAGCTCGCTATGAAATTCCGATCTGGAATCAGGATGTAAAGCTCTATGAAGATTATCAAGTAGGCGAAGTTGATCGTTCGCTTCGTCGTACCATCTCTGAAGGCGAAGTAATGCTCTTTAACTCACTGGTTCTTGATATGCATCCATAGGTTGGCGACGATATCTGGGCACGTGAGCACGGACTGTTCAAGCGACGCTTAGTGCCAGGTGCAATGGTATTTAGCTATGGACTTGGACTTTTTGCCCACAATAATGTCAATACTTTTAGTTACGGTTACGACAAACTGCGCTTTATCAAACCAACGTTTATCGGGGACACAATTTATGGAATGCGCACCTTGCTAGAGAAAACTCCGAAGTACGAGAATATGGGTCTCTTTAAAGTCAGCTACGAAATTTTCCGCGCAGATAATGAAGAACTTGTTCTCTACACCGAGCACTTGCAGACTGTTCTTTATCGCACATCACAAGCAGAAAACCTAAAAGCTGAAGGCAAGGAACAATCATGATCGATCAATTTCGAGAAGTTGCAGAAGCGGTAAAACTAGAAGTAAAGCCTGAAAATAGGCGAAAAATAGGTATTTGCGGCGCTGGTGGAATTGTTGATGGGGCGCATCTTCCGGCATATAAAAAAGCCGGACTCGAAGTCGTAGCAATATTTGATACTGACCACGCAAAGGCCGAAGATGTGGCAAAACGTCACGGAATTCCTACAGTTTATAAATCGCTGACGGAACTCCTCGGTGACCCAGCAGTTGAAATTGTAGATATCGCTGTTCCGGCGGCGGCTCAACCTGAAATCTTTGGGCAAGTGGCGGCAGCCAAGAAACATATCTTGGCGCAAAAACCATTTGCCACAACCGTTGCCGCTGGCGAGGCGATGGTTAAACAAGCTAAGGACGCGGGCATCATCGCTGGGGTCAATCAGCAACTGCGCTTTGAAGAAGGTGTAGCAGCGGCGCATAAAATGGTTGAGCTCGGTTGGATCGGAACGGTCAGCAACTTTTCCATCAATGTAAATTTGATTACCCCTTGGGAGCTTTGGCCGTGGGCGAAAGATCTTGAGCGCTTAGAAGTTATGTTGCACTCTATTCACTATCATGACTTAATCCGCTGGTTCTTGGGTGATGCCAAGACCGTATTTTGTGCTGCTGGGCGTACTGCTGGTCAGTTTCCAAAAGGTGAAACGCGCACGATTTCAACGGCGTTATATCAAAGTGGCGTAACTTCCCTTGTTCATGCCAACCATGTAAATCGCGGCGGTGATAACTACGCTGAATATCGAATTGATGGCGATAGAGGTTCGATTCGGGGCACCTTAGGGTTGCTCTATGACTATCCAAATGGGCGAGTGGACACTTTAGAAGTTAATTCACAAGTTGTTCCAACTGATGGATGGATGCCGTATCCAGTTACGACTCGTTGGTTCCCTGATGCATTTATTGGAACTATGGGTTCGGTAATGGATGCAATCTCGACCGATGCACCGCTTCGCGCATCGGTTGCTGACAATATTGGCACTCTCAAAATGGTGGAGGCGCTCTATAAGTCAATGGATTCAGGCGTTTCCGTTGACCTCTAACCAACTCTTTGATCTCACCGGAAAAGTTGCAGTAATAACTGGTGGCAACGGTGGCATCGGGTTGGGCTGCGCCAAAGGCTTAGCAGCCGCCGGAGCCAATATTGCAATTTGGGCACGCAGTAACGAAAAGAGCGCCGCCGCAGTTGCCGAATTAGCAGCGCTCGGTGCAAAAGCAAAATCTTATGAAGTAGATGTTAAATCCAGCGAAGATTTAGTGGCAGCGATTAAAGCGACCGTTGCAGACTTTGGCGGGATTGATATTTTGATCGCTAACGCTGGTGTGAATATCCGGATGCGCCCTGAGGAGTACACCGATGAGATTGTTGATGAGATTATCGATGTTAATCTCAAAGCGGTTTTTAATTGTGCGCAACTTGTCTACCCTGAGATGAAGAAACGCGGGGGAGGCAAAATCATTTTGATCGGCTCACTTACCAGCGTGCAGGGTTTAGGAGTTGCGCCAGTTTATTCCGCAACCAAAGGTGCCGTGGTGCAACTTGGTAAATCTCTTGCTGCAGCTTGGGGCGCGGACAATATTCAAGTAAATACTATTTTGCCAGGTTGGATTGTTACCGAGATGACTTCAGTTACACGCGCTGTGCCAGGGTTGCCAGAGCATGTCTTATCTCGCACACCGGCAGGTCGTTGGGGATCCCCAGCGGATTTTGCAGGTATCGCAACTTACTTTGCATCTAGCGCGTCAGATTTTGTAACAGGGACGGATATTCAGATTGATGGCGGCTTTACCAGCACGCTTGCGATCTTTGATCTACCTAAGTAATTTATTTTGAAACGCCACGCAATTATTTTGGATCTCACCGATTCCATCAATACCGGTGCGGATCTTTTGACCAGCGTGTAGATAAATCGGTGGTTTAAAGCCTAGGCCCACTCCAAATGGAGTTCCCGTATTAATTACATCGCCTGGAAAAAGCTCCATAAATTGGCTGATGTACCAAACGATATGGTCGATTCCAAATAGCAAATCATTGGTATTCGAATCTTGCTTCATAACACCATCGACTTCACACCATAGGCGCAAGTTGTGCGCATCTATTGCGTCTTCCGAAACGATTACCGGACCGATTGGGTTAAAAGTTGGGAAAGATTTACCTTTCACCCATTGGCCAGAGCGTTCAATTTGCCAGTGGCGTTCGGAAACATCCTGCGAAATTGTGTAGCCAAGGATGTGTGATGCCGAATCTTTTGGCGAATCGAGATAAAGCGCGCGTTTTCCGATAACAATTGCTAGTTCAACTTCATAATCAGTAGCAGTGCTGTTTGGTGGAATTACGATGTCATCGTTAGGTCCTACAACAGAATCAGGTGCCTTCATAAAAATTACTGGTTCTTTAGGTGTATCTGCACCGGTCTCGGCGATGTGGCCGATGTAATTAAGCCCCACGCAGATTACTTTTGTAGGTCGAGCAACAGGAGAACCAAAACGAACTCCATTTAGGGGAGTCCGCACGAGGGTCGAAAGGTCTGCCTTAGCAACTTTCTCGTAACCACCATTCTCAAGTTCAGTGCGGTTCCAATCGCTGACGAGTAAGCTAACGTCAATTGCATGGTTACCATCAATTACAACCGGTTTCTCATTCCCTGCGGCTCCGATACGGGCGATCTTCATTTATTTCCTCTAGGTAGTGAGCCAAGTCCTGCATTTGTAGGCAAGAGACGTACATGTTTTGGTTCAAGTTCTTCAAGTGAGCTAACTCCCAGGAGTTTCATGTTGCGAACCATTTCGGTGCGCAAAATTGTTAGCGCACGTTCGACGCCCTGTTGGCCGCCTGCCATCAAGCCATATAAATAGGCGCGTCCGATATATGTGAAATCTGCGCCTAGGGCGATCGCGGCCAAAATATCTGCGCCATGCATAATTCCGGTGTCGATATGGACTTCTAAATCTTTCTTTAGCTCCTTCTTGACATCAACTAAGAGATGTAAAGGAACAGGTGCGCGATCTAATTGGCGACCACCGTGGTTGGATAAAATAATCGCATCGGCTCCATACTTTGCCGCTTTCTTGGCATCTTCAACGGTTTGGATACCCTTGATTGTTAATTGGCCATCCCATTGTTTTCGGATCCATTTGAGATCTTCAAAAGTCATCGTTGGATCAAACATAAAATCTAGTAGTTCGGCGACGGTACCTTTCCAATTTTTCATTGTGGCAAAAGTGATCGCGGGAGTAGTTAAAAAGTTGATCCACCATTCAGGTCGCGGAATTGCATCAATTAAAGTTTTGCCGGTTAGCCGTGGAGGAACAGTTAAACCATTTCGAACATCGCGCAAACGGGCTCCTGCAACTGGGACATCAACTGTTAAAAGTAAATTTCTTACACCTGCGTCTTGGGCGCGACGAACCAGCTCCATGCTGGCATCGCGATCTTTCCACATGTACAACTGAAACCAATTTGTTCCGTCAGGAGATGCGGCGACCACATCTTCAATAGTCGTTGTTCCCAAAGTTGAGAGCGAGAATGGAATTCCAAATTTGGCAGCAGCGCGAGCAACGGCAATTTCACCTTCGGTATGCATCATGCGGGTAAAGCCGGTTGGCGCAATACCAACAGGCATGGCAAATTTTTCTCCGAGCACTTCACATTCTAGAGACGCCTTTGAAACATCTTGCAGAATATTGGGACGAAATTCCAAATCTAGAAAGGCGCGGCGTGCACGATCTAGCGTTAATTCAGATTCGGCAGAGCCGTCGGTGTAATCAAAAGGACCAGTAGGTGTGCGGCGTTTGGCGATTTCGCGAAGATCCCAAATAGTTATCGCTTTTGCTAAACGCTTCTTCCGAGAAGGAAGCGAGGGGAGCGCAAAACGCAGCAGAGGAGCGAGCTCACTAATTTTAGGAAACTGACGTTTCACGTTCTTCTTCGTCAAAACGCGCCCACCTTTCGTAATTGCCAAATCCTATACGATTTAATTAACGGTGACTATCGCGGCGAAGTCATTGAGTTTCGCTACTGTGCCCCTATGGGTGGCCCAGCAAAGAATGTGAGCGATCTATCTGCAAAGGTGCGATCTGCGCTAGATGCGGCAGTTGCAGCAATTGGTGGTGCACCGCGAGAGGGTCAGATTGAAATGGCCGAGTCGGTGGCTAACGCGCTCACTGATCGCCACCACTTAATGGTGCAGGCTGGTACAGGTACCGGAAAATCTTTGGCGTATTTGGTTCCATCGCTTGTTCACGGACGTAAAGTCTTAATCGCAACTGCAACTTTGGCTCTGCAACGCCAATTAGTTGAGAGAGATTTGCCAGCAGTTGTTCCAGCTCTGGAAAAGGAATTGGGCCGCGAGATTACTTATGGAATTTACAAAGGCGTTGGAAATTACATTTGCTTACAGAAAATGAATTCCGAAGAACCAGATCCCGATGGCGAAGTATTGCTAGAAGCAACTTATCTCGAAAAAGATGCCAAACGGCTACATGCTTGGGCTCGAACCGACGTCGACCAAATTATGAGTCCGGGGCTCTAACCAACTGAGCTACTGCCCCTTGAGCTTATTACGCTCAAAGTAACTAACTAAGCATATGTTGGATTTAGGATAATTAAGAACTTTTCAGTGCGTTTGAGTCTGTTCGTGCGACAGAAATGCGACAGCACCAGCCAAGTCCCAGCAACTGGAATCTTGCTTGCCGGTGATCTCTTGAATGAATGGTAATTCTGGTACAAACTTAATGGCGTGAAGAAGTTCACGGTTTTCATGATACTCGTGGGCTTGTCCTTGTTCTCTTTCCCCGCAATAGGAGATTCGCCGACTCCCGTGCTTACGATTATAGGAACCATTCCTTGCGGAAATGATCAGGCAAAAAAGATGTACGCCGAGGCATATCCCAAGTTAGTCTCTGTTATGGGAGCTCCTTTTACATTTGGTAGCGAGGAATTGATTTGGAAATACGACACTTCTAAGAGTTCAGGGCATGGATGGGAACCAACGACGAACACTGGTTGGTACACGCCTGGTGATTTCAATACTTGTGACTTAAACGTTCCAAACAATTTTGTGAACGGTTACATTCGTGAAACTGCGCATCTCTTTTATGATCTTGGCGTGGATGACTTAAATTTTGGGCCACAATGGTTGCGTCAAATGAATGTCGGATATGCGGTCAATGCTGCCGGAATAGAGAAGTTGCTTGATGGAACTTATACCTCGGTTTATGACCGAATGGCTTTCACGGGAGAAGATAGAGTAAACGGTGTCTATTACAACAAATATCACTATGGGGATGGTGGTCGCGGAAGCTCAGGTCGCAGTTATTCCGATGACTCTGCGACACTCGCATTTAAGATCTTAAGCGATGTTTTGGGAGAAGATTTGCTCCTTAGAGTTAATGATGCAATCAAAAGTAGATGGAAAACAACAGGTTCACAGGTTTTCACGCCGGAAAATTATGCTGAAATTCTTAATTCAGTCAGTGGCAACCGGAAAATTGACGGTCTCTCACCCGGAGTCTGGTTGCTCAAGCAACCTTTCTCGAACTCAAGTGGTAAATCAGGGGATTTCCTCACATTACGTGCCACTTATGTTGATCAAGGTCGATTCGATGTTGGCTATTTCAATCGATACCTCGATGCTTCTGACGGCAAATCAAAAGAGACCCCAAAATCCGGCAAAGTCAATGTCGAGGTAACGGATGCCTGGGGTGATTCGATGGGCACAAAGGATTTTTCAATTCCAGAGACGGGGGATCTCTCGGTTGATCTCGCGTCTCTCTCAACTTTACCATCAGGAGCTTCTGTTTATCGGGTTACGGCTAAAGTCAACTCAAGCATGTACGACAGCAACA
>JBJTCN010000082.1:0-12747 GCA_046091905.1 Candidatus Nanopelagicaceae bacterium | reverse complement strand
GCGGCGCAGTTTGGGAAGAGGTCCTCATTCATTTAATGGAGAGCGTGCAGGTGATCTCGCTTTCAGCGACGGTATCTAATGCTGAAGAGTTTGGCGAATGGTTGCAAGTGGTTAGAGGGCAGACCGAAGTTATAGTCTCTGAGAATCGACCAGTGCCGCTTTATCAACATGTTTTAATTGGAAATCGACTAATAGATCTCTTCAATGAAGATGGATCGGTAAATCAGGCGCTATTTAAAACAGAGCGAGAAGCGCTTCGTAGAATTCGAACTCCGAGGCATCGAGGTCGAATCGATGATGAGAGCCGATTGAACCGCGCCGAAGTTATTGAAAAATTGCAGTTTAATCAGATGCTGCCAGTTATTACTTTTATCTTCTCTAGACAAGGATGCGACTCTGCAGTTAAACAATGTTTGGCGGCAAATTTGAGGCTAACAAGTACTGAGGAACGCGAAGAGATTCGAGCAACTGCTAATAAATACACATTAAATTTAAGTTCTGAAGATCTAGAACTACTTGGGCATCATGAGTGGTTTGCAGCTCTTGAGCGGGGGATGGCCGCACACCATGCTGGACTATTGCCCGTATTTAAATCCTGCGTAGAAGAGCTCTTTCAAAGAGGTTTATTAAAGGCGATCTTTGCGACCGAAACTCTAGCTTTAGGTATAAATATGCCGGCGCGTACGGTGCTCCTTGAGAAATTAACTAAATGGAATGGCGAAGCACATGTACCAATTACGCCAGGGGAATATACCCAGTTAACTGGGCGAGCGGGGCGACGTGGCATTGATATTGAAGGAAATGCAGTGGTGATGTGGTCACCAACTGTTGATTCGGCAACTGCGGCAGGTCTTGCCGCTACCCGAACCTATCCACTTAGAAGTTCCTTCTCTCCAACCTACAACATGTCGATAAACTTGTTGGAGCGTTACGGAAGAGACCGAGCTCGAAATTCGTTGAAATCTTCCTTTGCCCAATTTCAGGCCGACCGCGCTGTAGTTGGCTTGGATCGACAAATTAGAAAGAATTCTGATGCAATTTCAGAGTATCAAACAGATACGCTCTGTCATCTAGGAAATTTTTCAGAATATGCCAAACTGCGACGAGAAATTAAGCAGGCTGAGGTCCTGATTTCAAAACGAAATCGCATCGATAACAAACAGCGAGCACACTTAGAGCAAGAACTTGCTGGTTACCGTAAGGCGCTACGCCAACATCCATGCCATGCATGTAATGATCGCGATGCTCATGCACGAATTGCAGAGCGAGCAGACCGATTAATCAGAGAGAATGAAGGGCTTATTGCTCGCGTTGAAAATCGCACCAATGTAATCGCTAAAACGTTCGACCGAGTAACTCAAGTTTTGGCTAATTTGGGTTATCTTGATAGTGATCAAGTTACGCCATCCGGAAGGATGCTCTCAAAAATCTATGCAGAATCTGATTTAGCAATTGCAGAGACTATTCAAAGTGGAGTACTTGATAAGTTATCTGATATTGAGATTGCTTCAGTTTTATCAGTATTTCTCTTTGAATCCAGAAAACCTGAAGCTGCCAAGATTCCCAACACTCAAGTGAAAGATGCGCTTAAAGAGGTAGTGGCGATCTGGTCGAGATTACATAATTTAGAGAAAGAATATGATGTAAAGACACAGAAAGGACCCGATTTTGGCTTCAGTTGGATGGCCTTTCGCTGGGGTGGCGGACATGGTTTAAATTCAGTGCTTCGAAATTCAGAGCTCTCCGTTGGTGATTTTGTAAGTGCCGTTAAACAGTTGATAGATTTACTAAATCAAGTTGCAGGAGCTAAACCTGAACTTAGAGAGAAGTGTTTATCCGCTATCAAAAGTTTAGATCGGGGAGTGGTTATTTACTTGGGAGGTGTGGCATGAGTTTGATGCTATTAGATAGCGGTTCCCTTTGGTATCGCGCGTTCTACGGCATGCCAGATTCTCTGGTTGCACCTGATGGCATGCCGGTAAATGCAATTCGTGGTTACTTAGATATGTCAGCGCGCTTAATATCCATGTATCGACCAAATCGTTTAGTAGCCTGCTTGGATGGAAATTGGCGCCCAACTTGGCGCGTAGAACTTTTTCCAGAATATAAAACAAATAGATTGGAAGAAGATGGCGATGGCGAAGAGGAACCAGATCTGCTAACCCCACAAATTCCAATTCTCTTAGATGTTTTAGATGCCTTTGGAATCCCTATTGTCGGCGCAGATGATTACGAAGCTGATGATGTGATGGCAACTTATGCAGTTACCGAACCTGGTCCAATTCGAATTGTTACTGGCGACCGCGATCTCTTCCAATTAGTTAAACCAGAACCCGATGTGCAGGTAATTTATTTAGCAAAGGGAATTAGCAATCACGATTTAGTAAATCAAGAATGGATTGCCAAAAAATACGATATTCCGGGCGATAGATATGGGTTATTTGCAACCTTCCGTGGCGACGCCTCTGATGGCCTGCCGGGCGTTAAAGGAATCGGCGAAAAAGGCGCTGCGCTAATTGCTAGACATTACGCCAGCGCTGATGAAGCAATTGCTGGAGCTTTGGCAGAGCATGAACATCTATCGCCATCACTTCGTAAGAAAATTATCGAAGGTCAAGATTATTTAGCCTTTGCACCAAAGTTAGTTGCATGCGCAACTGATGTACCTTTACCAAAGATAGATTTGAAACTGCCGAAGCGGCCTAAATCCTTGGATCAGATTAAGGAGCTCCAGGAGCGCTACGGCCTGGGGGCCGCGGTGGATAGGCTGATTTCTGCGCTTAACTGGGGCTAATGGCTCCCGTTTGAGCGTATATATACGCCGATAAGTTACGTTATGTTAAGTAAATATATGGATGCTTAAGCAAAGTCGCTAACTGGCGGGCAGGTACAGATCAGGTTCCTATCCCCATGCGCGCCATCAATGCGCCCCACAGTTGGCCAGTATTTGCCTCTCTTACCCATTAATGGCGAACTTTGACCACCCGGGAATGCTGCAACCTCGCGGCTATATGGACGGCTCCAATCGGCGCCTAAGAGACTACTTGAGGTATGCGGCGCATGTCGAAGTGCGCTCTGCTCAATTGCCACTTTGCCCTTACGGACCTCATCAATCTCAACTGCAATCTGCTTCATAGCTGCAATAAATCGATGAATCTCAGTCAAATCCTCGGATTCAGTAGGTTCAACCATAAAAGTTCCTGGAACTGGAAATGACATCGTCGGCGCATGGAAACCAAAATCCATTAGCCGCTTAGCGACATCATCAACGCTAACTCCGGTCTCTTTGGTAATTTCACGTAGATCCAAAATGCATTCATGCGCAACTAAGTTATTTGCACCTGTGTATAGCACTGGGAAATCGGCATTAAGCGCTTTGGCTATGTAATTAGCTGAAAGTATTGCAACTTGAGTTGCGCGAGTTAATCCAGCGCCGCCCATCATTGCACTGTAAGACCACGAGATTGGCAAGATACTTGCAGAGCCAAATGGCGCTGCAGATATCGGACCAGGACCGGTAGCCGGACCACAGGTTGGATCCAATGGATGATTTGGTAAAAATGGTGCTAAATGACTTCTAGCAATAACTGGACCAACGCCAGGTCCTCCTCCACCGTGTGGAATTGAGAAAGTTTTATGCAAATTTAGATGTGAAACATCGCCACCAAATTTACCTGGCTGCGCAGTACCGACTAACGCATTTAGATTTGCACCATCAACATAAACCTGACCACCAGCATCATGTACCAATGCGCAAATCTCTGAAATCGTAGCTTCGAAAACACCATGTGTGGATGGATAAGTAACCATCAAAGCAGCTAGCGCATCGCGATGCTCCGCAATCTTCGCCTTCAAATCATCGACCGAGACATTTCCTGTCTCATCACAGGCTATTACTACTACTTTCATTCCGGCCATCACTGCAGAGGCCGCATTTGTTCCGTGCGCAGATGAAGGAATTAAGCAGATATTACGCGACGTTCCGCCATTGGCATCTAAATACTTTCGAATCGCAAGTAGACCCGCAAATTCACCTTGTGACCCAGCATTTGGTTGCAATGAAACCGCGTCATAACCGGTAATCGCAACCAACCATTCTGAAAGTTCCTTGATTAATTGACGTGAACCTAAAGTTTGATCTACTGGTGCAAATGGATGTAACTGCCCAAACTCTGGCCAAGTAACTGATTCCATCTCTGTTGCTGCATTTAACTTCATAGTGCAAGAGCCCAACGGAATCATGGTGCGATCTAGCGCCAAATCGCGATCAGCTAACGTACGCATGTAACGCATCATCGCCGTTTCATTGTGATAGGTATTGAAGACCGGATTCGTTAAATAATCACTCGTGCGCAACATGCTGGAGGGAATACTGCTCTCCCCTTTTGCTACAAGTGTTACGTCAAATGCCTTTGCTAAATCATTTAACAGCGCATCATCGGAAAGTTCGTCGAAAGAGACGCTTACTCGGTTGGCATCAACTACACGTACGCTAATTCCCAAATCATATGCAGCGTTTACCTGCACTGCATTGCCGTCAAAAGTAACCGTATCAAAGAAGGCCTTATTTGAATTTGGTGCCGAAGCGGCCCAGCGTGCCGCAATTGAATGTACGCGTTCTGCAATCTCTCTTAAACCTTTAGGTCCATGCCACATTGTGTAAAACGCAGCCATCACTGCAAGTAAAACTTGTGCAGTGCAAATATTCGAAGTTGCCTTTTCGCGGCGAATATGTTGTTCGCGAGTTTGTAGTGCTAATCGAAATGCGCTAGCTCCATGGACATCAATGGATTGACCCACCACACGGCCAGGCATAGAACGCTCTAAACCATTACGAACTGCCATGTATCCTGCATGTGGTCCACCAAATCCCATTGGTACACCAAGACGTTGCGTGGAACCAACTGCAACATCTGCGCCCCACTCTCCCGGCGCTTTAATCATCGTTAGCGCTAAGAGATCTGCAGCTGCAACTACAGTTGCGTTCTTCTCATGGGCCCACTTTGCTAAATCATGATGATCAATGACTGCGCCATAAGTATTTGGATACTGCACTAATACGCCGAATATTTCGCCGGAGTGATCTGCATATTTTGTAGCATCAAAAGTTTCCACCTTTAATCCAAGTGGATTGGCTCTGGTTTTAATGACTGCCAAAGTCTGCGGATGCACATTCTTATCAACCAGAAATACCGCATCATCGCTACCTTTATATGCGCGATGTGCCAAAGTCATGGCCTCTGCTGCAGCTGTTGATTCATCTAGCATCGATGCATTTGCAATATCTAGCGCACTTAAATCAGTGACCGCAGTTTGGAATGCAAATAGAGCTTCTAATCTGCCTTGCGAAATTTCAGGTTGATAAGGCGTGTAAGCGGTATACCAAGCTGGATTCTCTAACACATTTCTTAACACAACTGCCGGAGTAATGGTGCCGTAGTAACCCATACCGATCGCGCTGCGGAAAACTTTATTTTTATTAGCACGTTCACGGAGTGCTGCTATCGCTTCATTTTCGCTTAACGCATTAGGCAAACTATCCGAGAGTTTGCTCTTCATTGCGATGCTCTCTGGAACTACCTTTGAAACAAATTCCTCTAAACTTGAGAAGCCAAGAGATTTAAGCATCTCCTGAATTTCTTTCTCAGTTGGTCCAATATGACGTGAAGCAAACGTCATCGCTCATCCCCCATTAACTTTTAACTGGGGAAAGAATATTTCTTTTTTAAGCGCCGCGCGCCTTCCTGCGCTCTGAGAGCTCATCGTTACCTTCGCCACTATTTACCTGGCCATCTACTTCACCTTGCAACATCGAGAGGGAACCTTCGACTTCTGCTGCCACTTTCCCGACTGCGATGCCAAAAACTCCTTGGCCACCTTGAAGTAGGTCGATGATCTCATCAGGTGATGAGCACTCATAGATAGATGCACCATCAGACATCAAGGTCACCTTCTCCAGGTCATGGATTCCTTTAGAACGTAGATGTTCAACTGCAGTGCGAATATTTTGAAGCGATACCCCGGCATCTAACAGGCGTTTAATAATCTTTAAAACTAAAATATCTTGAAAGCCATAAAGGCGTGCACTTCCCGATCCCGCTGCGGTACGGATTGATGGTTCAAGTAGACCGGTACGCGCCCAATAATCTAATTGGCGGTAGGTAATTCCGGCAGCTGAGCAAGCGGTCGCGCCGCGATAGCCGATTGTTTCCATCTCGTTTGAAATCACTTAGGGAAGTTTCCTAACTTGTGGGGTTGGCTAAATGTAGAACTGATTTGGGTTGCCACCAAGTAGCGACACGCTTAAAACCTCTAGTTTAGGTTTAGAGTTACTAGACGAAGTCTTCTGGCGAAATCTCATCTAGGAACTCTTTGAACTTTTCGATCTCATCTTCGCCCTGCTCTGGAATGGAGATCCCCGCCTCCTCAAAGAGCTCAATGGTGGCAAGAATTGGGGCCTCTACCCTAACTGCCAAGGCCACCGCATCTGAAGGCCTAGATGAGACCTTCTGTTCTTGGCCATCTTCATTAACCAACACTAACTCTGAATAGAAGATGCCATCTCGAAGCTCTGTTAGATGTACCGAACGCAGACGAATCTTCTCGCTATTTAAAATATCGACCAAGAGATCGTGGGTAAGCGGACGTTGAGGTTTCAAACCTTGCTGGCTAAAAGCAATGGCGGTGGCTTCGGCGGTACCGACCCAGATTGGCAAGTACCTGGAACCTGAGATCTCTTTTAGCAAAACGATAGGTTGATTAGAAGGCATTTCAATTCGAACCCCAACTACCTCTACCGGAATCATAGTTTTAACTCATTTATCGTAAGCGATTTAGGCCGGTACGAACTAAAGCTGCATGTAACTTAACAGATAATGAGGCCAATTCGCGCTGTACTTCCTCTGCGCGTGCTTTTGCTTCAATGCTCTTTTGACGAGTTAATGGAGTAATTACCTGTTCGATCAAACCAACTTCACGATCAGATGCTGATTTAAATGAACGTAAGTGGCGCGCTTCAATTCCAAAAGATGAAAGTTCTGTGACAACTTTTGCGACTGCTAACGCATCTCCATCGTAGTAACGCCCAACCAAAGCGATAAGTCCGTAGCTCTCAATTTCAACTAACTGCTCGTCTTTAAGGCCAGATGCCTTCAGTAACTCTGCACGAGAGAGACGTAGCTCGGAGCCTTCGGCAAAGGATGCCGCACTGATATCGCTATCAGTTGAAATCACGCCGAGTCTTGGCGCTGGCGCAGTATTGCCATTACCAGGAGTTAAACCGCGATCCATCGCCTCCAAATTTTCTTTAATAACTTTCAATGGAAGGTATTGATCGCGCTGTGCTAGTAATACATATCGTAAGCGATCTAAATCTGCCGTAGTGAACTTTCGGTAACCGGATGGTGTTCGCTGTAGTTCAATCAAACCCTCAGATTCAAGAAATCGAATCTTTGAAATAGTTACATCTGGAAATTCACCACGAAGTCTTCCTAGTACTTCCCCGATGCTTAAGTATGCGCGTGCTGGAACAGACATTATTCCTATTTCCTATTTTCTTCTCTGATTATTTTTCTCTAATTTTTGAAATGTTTTTCGAATTTTGAACAAAGAGCATATGAAACTTTCCGAATTGAATCTC
Source organism: Candidatus Nanopelagicaceae bacterium (assembly GCA_046091905.1). Classification (GTDB taxonomy): domain Bacteria; phylum Actinomycetota; class Actinomycetes; order Nanopelagicales; family Nanopelagicaceae; genus ZLKRG08. Next base: position 5,108 of record JBJTCN010000082.1, on the reverse strand, counting down.
ATCGCCACTTGTTAAAGTTGCACGAGCAATCGAATTGTTATTCACGTAAGTTCCATTTAAGCTACCAAGATCAATTAATTCGAATCTCTCGCCGGTGCGACGAATGTTGGCATGTTTACGAGAAACAGTGACATCATCTAGGACTACATCGCTCTCACTGGATCTGCCGATTGATGTATCTGGGGAATCTAGAAGAAATCTCTCGCCACGATTTGGGCCGCGGTGAATTATCAACATTGCCGATTCTGGATTTAGTTGGGAAATAACATTTCGTTCTTCGGCAGTTAGCTGCTCAAGCGCATCCGCCTCATCAACGGATCGCAAACCTAGATTGATAGTAGAGGTGACCTCGTACTCAATCTCTGGCATCAGAACCCCTAATTTCAAAAAACTTTGATGTTAACTAAACCTTGAGGCGCAACCTAACGAGTTCAAGGGGTTACCGTCAAGTGGAGGTTTTGATTGGAATTGGTATGAATTCAACTAATTAGCGCGGAATATCCCGCTGCATCCATCAAGCCAGTTGATGGAGCTGCAATTTCAATCTCAGCAATCCAGCCTGCGCCATATGGATCTGAATTTAAAGTCTCCGGCGCCGAATCTAATTGAGTGTTAACTGCAACTACCTTGCCCGATACTGGGGAGAATAATTCTGAGACGCTCTTAGTGGATTCAATCTCGCCACAAACTGCACCTTCTGAAACGCTATCGCCAACTTTTGGTAACTGAACGTAAACAATGTCACCAAGCGCGCCTTGTGCGTAATCAGTAATGCCAATCTTTACCGTGTTGCCGCCAGAGCTATCTACCCACTCGTGCTCTTTTGAGTATTGCAGATTTCCTGGAACGTTTGACACTTTAAACTCCCTGTTCTAAATGCGATGGTTAACTGCTCCGTTGGGAAATCTAATACTTTTTACTCCAGATACCAAATACCAAAGCCCGGTTATTAGATAGAGCGCCACTCCCCAAGCGCTGAAGGCCCAACCTAATATGAAACCTAGATTGCCTAGTAGACCCGAACTCTGAGATAGAAAGAGTAGTGGGAAGGCATATAACAGATTGAAGGTCGCGGCCTTTCCTATGTAATTAACCTCAAGCAGCGCTAAGTGCTTCCGCTTTAACTCAATATTTACCAAGAGCAGGATCAGATCTCGAATAACCAATGCGCTTACCAGCCAAGTTGGGAAAATCCCTCGATCCCAAAGCACATATAGCGAGGCTGCGATGTAGAAGCGATCAAACATCGGATCCAAAATTGCACCGAGCTTCGATTCCTGATGCAACCATCTGGCAACTTTTCCATCAAAGTAATCGGTAAGGCTGGCGATTGCCAAAATCAGAAGCGCTAAACCATCACGCCCATCTGCTGCCAGTGTAAGAAAAACTGGAATCAGTGCACCGCGAAGCAATGAGAGCAGATTTGGAATCGTGAACATTAATCTCGCTCTCGAACCTTTACGGAAACTTGCACTGGACTTCCTTCAAATCCGAACTCCTCTCGAAGCCTACGTTCGATAAATCTCCGGTAAGGCGGTTCAATCCAATCGTTGGTAAAGATGACAAATTTAGGTGGCGCAATGCCCGCTTGGGTTGCGTAATAAACCTTTGGTTGTTTTCCACCACGTACTGGTGGTGGCGTAGCACCGACAAGTGCGCCCATAAATGAATTTAACTTGCCCGTCGGAACTCTGGTCTCCCATGAAGCCAGCGCAGTTCGAAGCGCGGGCGCTAAACGATCTCGATGCCAACCAGTCTTGGCAGCCACATTTACGCGCTGTGCCCAAGTGATATGAGTTAAGTGGCGATCCAACTCTTTATTTAATTGAACCTGACGATCTTCATCAACTAAATCCCACTTATTCATAACCAAGACCAGCGCTTTACCAGCGTCTTCTACCATGCTGATGATCTTTAAATCTTGTTCTGCTAATGGCTCTGAGGCATCAAGTACTAAAGCAACGACCTCTGCACGTTCTAGCGCAACTTGAGTTCGCAGAATTGAGTAGTAATCGCTACCACTTGCTTGATTTGCCCGCTTCTTAATGCCAGCCGTGTCGACAAAGCGCCATGTCGTTCCACCAAAATCAATTAACGAATCAACTGGATCTCTTGTGGTTCCCGCTTTGTCATCTACCAACGAAAGCTGCTCACCGGCAATTGCATTTAAGAGACTGGACTTACCAACATTAGGTCTTCCAATCAGCGCAACTTTGCGATGGTTATCTCTAACAATTGCGCTACCAACTTCAGGCAAGGATGAAACCACTAAATCTAAAAGATCAGCGCTACCTTTACCGTGAAGAGCGGTAACGAAATGTGGTTCGCCAAGCCCTAAGTTCCACAATGAGTGCGCTTCAGATTCCTCTTTCGCGGAATCAACCTTATTTGCAACTAGGAAAACTTTCTTTCTTGATTTACGAAGCGCATCAACCATTGCTTCATCTTCACTCTGTGCACCTACCTGTGCATCAACAACAAACAAAATTACATCTGCTTCTGCAATTGCTATCTCAGCTCCAGCACTAACACCTACTGAAATTCCAGCTGGGTGCGATTCCCAACCGCCAGTGTCCATCAGAATGAATTCGCGCGAATTCCATTCGCATTCATAACGAACTCGATCTCTCGTAACTCCCGGAACATCTTCAACGATTGCTTCTCGACGACCTAGAAATCTATTAATCAAAGTAGATTTACCAACATTAGGTCTACCTAGAATTGCCACGATTGGCAATCCAAGTAGTTGTCTCTCCTTTAACAATTCCCAAATTAATTCAACGGTCTCTTCCAGATTTATCTCTGTGGAATCTATTTCAACGGCATCAATGGCGCGCTCTAATGGTGATGTTTTACGCGTGGAATCCTTCTCATCGCGTATCGCAAGTGACTCGGCCAAATTCTGGTCAGTGTTTAGCTCTGTTTCACGACGCTTAGCCCGAGCGTTTAAATCTGCGGTCAAAAAGACTTTTAAATGTGATTGCGGCGCCACAACTGTTCCGATATCGCGCCCTTCAACCACAATTCCGCGCATCGCGCTATTAATAATCTTTCGCTGTAGAGTTAACAACTCTGCACGTACCTCTGGCATCGCTGCAAATGTAGAAACTTGCGCAGTTACGGCTTCATCTCTAATCGCATCAGTAATATCTACCTTGCCGCACTTTAAAGTTGGTTGAAGCGGATCTGGATTAAAAGTTAATTTCTCTTCTTGCAGCGTACCAACTAAATCAGCTGCATTGGCAATCTGATTCTTCATCGCCAACCAGGTTGCGCCACGATACAGCGCTCCGGTATCAAGATAATTCCATCCAGCGCGCTTTGCTACCGCTTTAGCAGTACTTGATTTTCCAGCGCCACTTGGACCATCCATCGCAACAATGATTGGCATTACTTCTCCGACCGTGGCGGGTGTACTCGCCAACCTGCTGCAATTAGATGTTGATTTAAAATTTTTGCACCTTCAGAACTTAAAGCAAGAAGCACTAAACCAGTCTCTTGTTCTGGAGAGTGCTCGATCGTAATATCTTCGACGTTTACATTTGCTTTTGCACATTCATTAAAGAGCAACGCTAATTGATTTGGTTTATCTTCAATTACCACTGGAAGATAGGTGTAATCTCTAGAAACGCTACGGTGTTTTCCAGGTAGCGATTGTCTTCCTTTGCGTCCTCTTTCAAGGATCTTGGCAACATCGTAATCTTCAATTAAAGTCGATAAATCTTTTTGGTAATCTTTTAGAAGTGGAAGTAAGGTTTCACGATTTAAATCTAAAATCTCTCGCCAGAGTTCAGGATTTGATCCGGCAATTCGCGTGGTATCAAGCACGCCGGTACCTGCTAGAGCTAGATGCTCTGGGCTCTTTCCCACCAACTGAGCGGCCAAGAGTGATGAGATCATCTGAGGTAGATGGCTAATAGCCGCTACCGCTAAATCATGATCCTCGGGGCTCATCGCAATTACCCGAGAGCCAAGTTTCTCGATTAATTCTTTAACTAAAGCGATTGCTTCGCCCTTTGTCTCTTTAAGTGGAGTGATAATCCAGCTCTTTCCAACAAAGAGATCTGATTGCGCGGCCTCTGCCCCATCTAACTCTCGACCCGCCATCGGATGGGTAGGACAGAATCTCTTGGCAAACTCAGAGTCTTTTTCGACTTCTACTTTAACTTTAGTTTTCGTACTGCCTATATCTATAAACGTCGACTTTGGATATGAAGTTTTGTAGCGTTCGATTACACCTTTAAGCGCGCTAGTTGGCGCTGCAATCACCACGATAGTTGGATCAACCACCTTCGAAGATTCGACTAAATCATTAGCTAGGGCTTGAGCTCGCCCATCCTCATCAAGTAGCTCTACCTCTGCCCCGGCACGCTTCGCCCCAAGCGCGATAGAGGTGCCAATTAGCCCCGCTCCGATTACAACTAACTTCATCTTCTTATAGCGCCTTAGATAACCTTATTGAGCAATATCTTTACGAAGTATGGTAGCTCCGCGTAAGTAGATGTGCTTTGGTTCATTACTCATCTCTGCGTGAAGCATTACACGAATTACCAATGGCAGAGACCCAGGAACAGCCATCTCAACCGCGCAGAGCAGCGGAACTGCGCCAAAGCCGATCTCTCGGGCTGAGGCTGCTGGGAAGGCAGCATTTAAATCTGGGGTGCAGGTAAGAAGAACTGAGATCACCTTTTCGGTACTTAGTCCATTTGCCTCCAAGATAGCCGGTAGTAACTCTTTGACTCCAGAGGCGATCTCTTCAGGGGTATTAGCACCCACCTGGATTGCTCCTCTAATAGCTCTCAAGTTCATGTCGAGAGTTTACCTTTCTTCTTGGTCATACTGTTGGATTTAAGAATGTACATAATCTGACTTATAATTTTGTCGATAAATCGCAAATACAATGCATAAAACGGTGAGGCCGTACTTGGAAATTGCCAAAACAAAAAATCGACAAAACGCTTTTATCAGTTGAATTTGTGCATGATTATGTCGACAAATAGTTTTCTCTAAATTCCAATTGTCTATAAATGGTTTTATATATTTTATCATAATGTCGATTTCAGGTTTTATGGTTTCAACTGTAAAGCGTCATATAAGTTAGCCACTTC
>JBJTCN010000081.1:0-32857 GCA_046091905.1 Candidatus Nanopelagicaceae bacterium | reverse complement strand
CTCTTAAATTACAAGACTTTCCAAGTTGTAATTGCCCAGATTGGTCGTACCAGTGGCAATGTCGCAGTTGCAGTATCCCTAGCCTCAATTATTTTCGTATTGATCTTGCTATTAGCGATTCCCCAGAAGAAGAATCAAAAGGAAGTTTTAGATGTTGACGTGGCATAAACGAAAGGAAGATGCGTGAGTTCATCTTATGTACAGTTGGTTGATATCGCTAAACACTTTGGAAAAGTGAAAGCGCTTGATGGCCTAACTTTGGATATCTCCAAGGGAGAATTCGTCGCACTTCTTGGGCCATCAGGTTGCGGTAAGACCACAGCGCTTCGCGCACTCGCAGGGCTGCAAGAGTTAGATCGCGGCCAAATCATCGTTGATGGCAAAAACATCACTCACGTTGCACCTAATAAGAGAAACATGGGCATGGTTTTCCAGGCTTATTCACTCTTTCCACACATGACTGCTAAAGAGAATGTGGAATACGGATTAAAGCTAAAGGTGCATAAGACCGCTTCAGATAAAAGAGGACAGCGCTCAGGAGAATTACTAGAGCTAGTTGGACTTTCTAGCCATGCAAATCATTACCCACATCAAATGTCGGGTGGTCAGCAGCAACGTATCGCACTAGCGCGTGCGCTAGCCATCTCACCACAGGTTTTATTGCTAGATGAGCCATTATCGGCCTTAGATGCCAAAGTGCGCACTCAACTTCGAGATGAAATTCGCAGAATTCAATGGGAGCTCGGCACCACAACTTTGTTTGTTACTCACGATCAAGAAGAAGCACTTGGTATCGCAGATCGAGTTGGCGTTATGCGAAATGGATTACTAGAACAAATTGCGGCACCAGCTGAGTTATATGACCGCCCGGCTACCTCGTTTGTGGCGGAATTCGTAGGTTTAACTAATCGAGTTAAAGTAAACGTTTCCAATGGTTCATTCACTGCATTTGGTACAAAACTATCGACTTTGCCAGGTTCGGTAACTTCGGGAGAAGGAACTGCCTTAATTCGACCTGAAGCGCTTACTGTAAAGAGTGATAAGAATGGCGATGGCAAAGTTGTCGCTACATCATTTTTGGGATCAATTTGTCGCGTGATGGTCAGCCTTCCAAATGGCAGCCGAATTAATGCGCAGATGGAATCTCAAGATGCAGCAGGATTAACACCGGGCACTTCTGTTGAAATTTCAGCGGATAATGTTGCGGTATTCGTAATATAAAATGAATTTTGGAAATATAACTTCCATTGAAAGTTATACAGATGAATTTGTCTGCTTTGTTAAGATTAAAACAGATCAGGGCTTAGAAGGTTGGGGCCAAACTTCTACCTATAACGCAGATATCACGGCTCAAGTTCTACATCGTCAAGTTGCACCTTGGGTGCTGGGCCAATCTGCGGACGACATTGGATGCTTAGTGGATCGGGTTGAAGCCAAAGAGCATAAATATCCGGGCAGTTATCGTTGTCGAGCGAACGCTGGCTTAGATACTGCGCTCTGGGATTTGCAAGGTAAAGCGCTAAATAAACCGGTAGTTGAGTTGTTGGGCGGAGCTCCAAAAGAGTTGCGTGCCTATGCCTCATCTATGAAGCGAGATATCACTCCGCAAGATGAAGCAGCGCGATTCGTTGAATTGCGCGATGAATATGGTTTTGATGCTTTCAAATGGAGAGTAGGCGCGGAGTGTGGCAATGACGTTGACGAATGGCCGGGTCGCACCGAAGAAGTAGCTCCCGTGGTTTCGAATGCGCTAGGCGATGGAATCTCTAAATTAGTTGATGGCAATTCTGGATTCTCACCAAGAAGAGCGATTGAAGTTGGCAAGATGTTGCAATCAGTTGGAATTACACATTTTGAAGAACCTTGCAAATATTGGGAGCTGGAAGAGACCAAAGTAGTAACCGATGCACTGGATATAGATGTAACCGGTGGCGAACAAGATTGGGATCTCTCTACTTGGCGTCGCATGATTGATATGCGCGCTGTTGATGTTTTGCAACCAGATGTGATGTACATGGGTGGGATATACCGAACCCTTAAAGTAGTTGAGATGGCAAAGCAGGCAGGCTTGCCAATCACACCGCATAGCGCCAATCTTTCACTTGTCACTATTTGCACTATGCACTTGCTTGGGGCCATCCCAAATCCAGGTAAATATTTAGAGTTCTCAATTGAGAAAGCGGATTACTACCCTTGGCAAGAAGGGCTATTTTTGGGAAATCCATTTAAAGTTTCCAATGGAAAGGTAATGATTCCCTCAGAGCCTGGTTGGGGAGTTACTATTAATCCTGACTGGCTTTCAAAAGCTAAGCGTCAAATTAGTGAGGTTCAATGAAGACCATCCTTGATGCCATCGGCGATACGCCGTTAATTAATATTGAAGGCATTTGGGTCAAGATGGAATATTTAAATCCATCTGGATCTATCAAGGCTCGTATCGCTAAATACATGATTGAGAGAGCGGAAAAAGAAGGTCTTTTAAAGCCTGGCGACACCATTGTGGAAGCTTCATCAGGAAATACTGGCAATGCGATGTCGATGGTCGCGGCAGTTAAGGGTTACAAGATGTTGGTAGTCATGCCAACTGGGCTCTCACAAGAGCGTGTAGCGATTTCAAAGGCATTTGGCGCTGAAGTTCGCACTATTGGTGATTTCCATGTCAATGAAGCTCTAGAAGAGTGCCGCCGTTTGGGCAAAGAGCCAGGTTACTTTGCGCCACAGCAATTTGATAATGAGTGGAATGTAAACGAGAACACCGAATGGCTGGCGCAGGAAATCCTGAAAGAACTTCCCTCAAAACCAGAGCTAGTAGTAGGTGGCGTCGGTACCGGCGGCACAATTATTGGAGTCGGCAAAGCATTTAAAGCGGTTAATCCTGCTTGCGAGATTTATGCGCTAGAACCATCAGAGTCCTGCACTATTGCCTGCGGCGAAGTTGAAAAACATTTAATCGAAGGTATCTCTGATGGCTTTGTACCTGGAATTATTAAACGCCATGAACACGAAATTGATGGCTTTGTGCATATTCATTCCCATGATTCAATCGAAGAGATGCGTCGCATTGCTAGAACTCACGGAATCTTTGTCGGCCCTTCATCAGGCGCTCATCTAATTGCGGCTAAAAAGTTAAAAGAAGAACATAACTTGGAAACTGTGGTTACCTTCTTCTGCGATGAGGGCGAAAAATATATGAAGGATTACTGGCTTACTTACTAAAGTTTGTTAAGCGTTCTTTGCCGCATTTGCCATGATGGCATCATGAATATATTTAGCTAGACCTGCTTGTTGAGCTTCATAATGTGCCGTAAATCTAGGATCAGCTATATACATAGTGGCAAGTCCCTTATGAATTTCATAATTACATTCATACCAATAATCACTGATTGATTTGCGATGGGCTTCCGCACCGAACATGGCAGCTTCGCTATCTGCTGGCAGCCCAGAAAGCATTGCCTGGCGCACCATATCGGTGGCGCTTTGCATGGCCATTTGGGCCTTTGCGATATCTTCTTTTGAATATCCAGCTATTCGACGCTGGGACTCTTTATATGCAGCGGTATCGCCCCATTTTGCCTTCGCTTCTGCGGCGTAGATGTCCTGCGTCATAGCGAAAGTTTAATGGATAGCCAATAATTCGCTAGTGCCAGATTTAAGTAATTTTAAATTAACCAAACCACTTGCAGATCGTTTTCGCGAAGTGGTCTCAGGTTCAAAAGATGGCACCCCTAAGTGGGCGTTTCAGATGCTCGAAGGTGACGATGAAGGTTACTTCGCTCCAGAATCTGCCGTCTGGGAAGTTCATGGATGTGTCTCAACAATTGTGGGCGGAATCAGGGCGCTGCTATTACAAGCTGCGCATCCAGCGGCGCTCGCGGGAGTAGCCGAGCACTCCAGATATAAAGAAGATCCGCTGGGAAGATTAGCTGGAACTACTAAATGGTTAACTATTACCTCTTTTGGTGCTAAGGAATTTATTGAGAAAGAGGCGAAGCGCGTTAATGAAATGCACTCACGTGTTACCGGAAATTATTTAGGTAAAGATGGCCAGCTTCATGATTATGCAGCCAAGCAGAGTGAGTATTTAATGTGGGTGCATTGCGCATTTACAGATGGCTTCTTAAAGACTTATGAAATGCTCGGTTATAAGTTTAAAACTTCCGCAGATCAATATGTAAAGGAGTGGGCCGAGAGCGCAGTCCCGCTAGGACTTCTAGATGCACCTAGATCTGTGGCTCAACTGGAAGCAAAACTAGAGGAGTTTCGCCAGAAAGAGTTAATGGCAAATGAGATCACTTTGGATGTCGTGAAATTTATTATGAAACCGCCCTTTAGTAAGTTGGGTTTGATCCCATTTACTATATTCGCAAATTCAGCGGTAGCCACTTTAGATCCACGAGATCGCGCGCTACTGGGCTTAAAGAAGCGGGGCAGCATCTGGCTGAAGTTAGCTAGAGTAATTCTGGAGTTCTTAAGCGCCATTTTGGGACACGAATCGCCAAGTCAGAAGTTTGCCAGAGAGCGCATCGCTAGGCTTCGAAAATGACCAGAGTCATTGCCCACCGCGGCTATTCAGCTAAATACCCTGAGATGAGTCGCGAAGCATATGTAAATGCAATCCCAGTAAGTGATGGCTTTGAATGCGACCTTCACTTAACTAGCGATTTAAAACTATTCTGTTGGCACGATGACACCATGGATCGCACCTCCAACATGAGTGGCGATGTGCATGAAATGACTTGGTCCCAAATTAGCAAAGCCACCCCACAGCCAATTCTCTTTACTGAATTCATGCAGATAGCAATGGATGCTGGCAAAGATGTTTTGATTGAAACTAAGCATCCGCAGAAATTTAAAGGGCTATTAGAGAAACGCCTTAAAGAAGAGCTATCTTTGTTGCAGCCAAAGATTGATATGAGTTTTATGTCCTTTGATCCAAAGGCGGTTTGGCGGATGCGAAATTTCCCAGGGCGCAAAGTGCAACTATTAGAGAAGAAATATTTCGTCCCTAAATTTCATGCAGATGTGGTCGCGCCATATTGGAAGGTAGTTACCAAAGAGTGGGTGGCGCAGGTTCATGCTCGCGGACAAGAGATGTATGTCTGGACTGTTAATGATCCAGAGGTTGCCAAGCGCTTAGCGGAGTGGGGCGTAGATACTTTAATTAGCGATAATCCAGAGCTAATTAAGCAAGCACTTAATCGCTAGCTTGGCCAGATTTTTGTTTGTAGCGCCCTAGGAATTCACGTTTTAAATCTTGGAAAGTGCCATCTAACAATGAGGCGCGCATTTGATCTACCAATCGGACTATAAATCGTTCATTATGAATGGTGGCTAAAGTTGCCGCCACCATCTCTTTGGCGCGGAAGAGGTGATTTAAATAGGCGCGGGTGTAGTTCTGGCAGGTGTAGCAATCGCAATTCTCATCAATAGGGAAGAATTCGCGGCGATGTGGACCATTTGAGACGTTGAATCTGCCTTCCATTGTGTAGACGGCAGAGGTGCGCGCAATTCTGGAAGCTAATACACAATCAAAGGTATCGATGCCATTTTCTACACCTACAAAGAGATCTTCCGGAGCGCCAATTCCTAGTAGATGTTTTGGTTTCTCCACTGGCAACTCTTCATTGACCCAACGAACAATGGTGCCCAGCGAATCTTTATCTAGCGCGCCGCCAATACCAAAGCCATCAAATTTAATGCCGGAGGATTCCAGCGCGCCAAGTTCTTGTGCGGCTTGGCGACGTAAATCTTCATATTGCGCACCTTGAATTACGCCATAGAGTGCTTGATATGGCTTCTGATGACGAAGTTCGGTAAGCCGCTTATGTTCATCTAAACAACGAATCGCCCAAGCATGAGTACGGGCAAGCGCCTTCTTCTGGTATCCACGAGTGTTATGCAAAGTGGTGCATTCATCGAATGCAAAGATAATGTCTGCACCAATTTTGTGTTGAATCTGCATAGATATTTCTGGGGTAAATCTATGCATCGAACCATCGAGATGGGATTTAAACGTTACCCCTTCATCATCAACATGTGCCAAACGCTCTTTATTATCGGCAATCACATCATCGGCGCGAAAGGTATCTGCATTCATAGCTAAGACTTTTTTGAAGCCCACGCCAAGTGAGAGCACTTGAAAGCCACCGCTATCGGTAACAGTTGGGCCATCCCAATTCATAAATTTGGCGAGGCCACCGGCTTCATCCAAAATATCTGGCCCAGGTTGTAGATATAGATGGTAGGCATTGGCCAAAATCGCCTGCGAGCCAAGTTGGCGCATTGATTCTGGAAGTACCGATTTCACAGTGGCTTTAGTGCCAACTGGTATAAAGGTAGGGGTTTGGATCTGGCCATGCGGGGTCGAGATAACTCCAACGCGGGCAGCGCCAACCTCTTTCTTTATCTCGAAATTAAAACTCACAGGGTCAAAGATACCGCTGCCAAAATTACCAAATTCGCACTCGACTCTTTAGGTAGAGCTGATCACTTTCGGTAACTTCAAAGGCCTCATAAAACTCATCGAGATTTCGCACAATCTGATTGCAACGTAACTCATCAGGAGAGTGTGGGTCAGTTGCAATTCTTAATCGCGCTGCTTCTGGGCGAATTAACCGGCGCCAACCTTGGGCATGAGAGATAAAGAACCTCTGCATCGCAGTTAAACCATCGAGCTCTGGCCCCTCGGCGCCATTTAACGATAGTTGGTAGGCCTTGATTGCGATATTCATGCCACCTAAATCTCCGATGTTCTCACCCAATGTGAATGCGCCATTTACCTTTACATCTGGCGCTGCCGTAGGTGAGAGCTCGTTAAATTGTGCAACTAGATCAGCAGTTCGCTTTTCGAATTCTGCTCGATCTATATCGCTCCACCAATTAATTAAATTGCCATCACCATCATATTGAGAGCCTTGATCATCAAAGCCATGGCCGATCTCATGGCCAATCACCGCTCCAGTGCCACCATAGTTTGCGGCATCTTCAGCCTCGGGGTTAAAAAATGGTGGTTGCAACATGGCAGCGGGAAAGACAATTTCATTCAACCCAGGAGAGTAGTAAGCATTAACGGTCTGCGGCGTCATGCCCCACTCGTCGCGATCGATCGGCCCACCCAATTTATTTAGCTCATAGTCGCGTTCGAACTTTGCGATATTTGCCAAGTTGGTATGCAGATCATCGACAATTTCAAGTGCGCTGTAATCGCGCCATTTATCAGGGTAGCCAATTTTGGCGTTGAATTTTCCTAATTTCTCTAAAGCTTTAACTTTAGTTTCCTCAGTCATCCAATCCAACTCTTTGATAGAGATTTCATAAGCTTTGAGCAAGTTCTGTACCAGAACCTTCATCTTCGCTTTGGACTCGGCAGGAAAATGGCGCTTTACATACTCTTTTCCAATCTCTTCACCGAGCGCACCTTCTACAAATGAGATGGCGCGCTTCCAGCGCTCGCGAATCTTTGGAGTGCCAGCCAAAGTAGTGGAGTAGAAGGCAAAATTCTGATTGACCAGAGCCTCATTTAGATAGCCCGCGGCGCTAGAGAGAATCTGCCAACGAAGCCAGTTACGCCAACTTTGCGCATCAAATTCACCCAGGATTTTTGATAACCCTTCAAAGAAAGATGGTTCCCGAACCACAATTTCTGCAAACTTTTCCGCCGGGATTTCCCCTGCGGTGATGTAGAGCTGCCAATCGAAATTGGGAGTCAACTTCTGCAAATCGGTAAAACTCATCTTGTTATATGTGGCCAGGGCATCACGATCTTTTACTTGATCCCAATGGAAAGCGGCGATTTGAGTCTCTAATTTCAAAAGCGCATCTGCGTCAATTGCAATTTTGGAGAGCTCTGACATCTTCTTAACATGCGCTACAAAGGCTTCGCGAATTGGAGCAAATTGCTCCTCGCGATAATAAGCCTCATCAGGTAGCGATAGCCCACCTTGGTAAATATAAATAGCATATTGAGTTGAATTGCCAACATCAGGGTAGATAAATGCACCAAAGAGGCCAGGGCCGCCGTAAATCTCTAATTGGGCAATAGTGGCAATTAGCGATTTGGCATCGACAATCTCAGCTACTTTAGCCAGATTCTTTTTTATAGGCTCTATGCCATCTGCCTCGATTTGGTCAGTATTCATAAAACAGTTATAAAGCCGGCCAATCTTGCCTTGATCGCCTTCAATAATGGTGCGCACCTGGGCTTCGGCCTGCAGAAAGAGCTCGTAGGTCACGCCAGAGTTGCTGCGATCTTCAGGGATCTGATGGGTAGATAGCCATGCGCCATTTGCAAATTTATATAGGTCATCTTGTGGGCGGACCTGGGCGTCAAAGAGGCTCTTATCGATTCCAGATTTCATGAAGCTCCTTATTTGGCGGAATAGTTGAAGATTCAACGATTGTAGATAGTTGGCTTAGGATACCCTCATGAGCAAGAGCGCCAAATGGTTAACTCCGACAGAAGAGAGTGCTTGGCGTAAATATATTGTGGCTAGTCGAAGAATGCTAGAAGCGCTCGATGAGGATTTGGCCACCCATGGCCTATCGCTTTCTGATTATGAAATACTGGTTCATCTATCTGATGCTAAAGATCGCTCACTTCGAATGTCAGATCTGGCAGAGAAGACCATTCTCTCTCGCAGCCGACTTTCACATCGCATTAAATATATGGAGGGCAAAGGTTGGGTCGAACGTCAAAAGTGCGCTTCAGATAAACGCGGCACTTGGGCGGTCATGACTACTAAAGGTTGGAACACGATAGTTAAGGCTGCTCCAGATCATGTGGCCAGCATTCGAAATAGATTTATTGATCAAATTAATAAAGCAGATCAAGCAAATATCGTAGGGATCTTTGAAAAGGTAGAACGCAATCTACGTAAAGAATTTAACGAGTAATTACAATTAGCAAATGAAAAACCCGCCACATAAAGTGGCGGGTTTTTCTAAACGTAATCAGAAGATTACTTAGAAGCTGCCTTCTTGCGACGACGCTTCTTTGGAGCTGCTGCTGGAGCTGCTGCCTTCTTGCGACGACGCTTTGGAGCTGCCTTCTTAGCTGCTGCCTTCTTACGGCGCTTTGGAGCTGCCTTCTTAGCTGCTGCCTTCTTACGGCGACGCTTTGGAGCTGCCTTCTTTGCTGCTGGCTTAGCAGCTGCCTTCTTACGGCGCTTCTTTGGAGCAGCCTTCTTAGCTGCTGCCTTCTTACGTGCTGCCACGTATTTCTCCTATCGAACTGAACCGGATCCGTCTACCAGTTCTTTCAAGGAGAAGTCTTACAGGTAAATACAAATATCACAAACATTTTGTGATTATTAATCAAGTGCGTGTCGCAAATTTATTTTTTATTTTTCTTATGGTTACTAGTAAGAATTCGATAATTTCGGAAAATTTTCTAGAAAATTCTAGTTTTTTTCAAAAATTTTCCCGATTTTTGCGGATTTCCCGCTCTCGGATTGCAAATTCATTGGTTTGAACGTCATATTTGCGAAAAGTTGGCAGCAAACTGGCCAGTAGCGCGACGAAAATGACGCACATAACCCCGCCGGAAGTTACCGAAATCGATAGCGAAGTAGCAGTTGCCACCATTGCCGCTCTCATCTGACCCATTAGCGGCCCAACCGAGTAAGAGATCAATTCAATTCCAGCTAATCGACCTCGAAGTTCATCAGGAATTGTTTGATTCCAAATCGCATTTCTAAAGAGGGCGCTGACCATGTCCGATGCACCAGCTGCGGCTAAGAAGAAAAGCACTGCCCATACCGAATGGACCACTCCACTAAGGGCAATTGCGACGCCCCATCCAATTGCCGCCCAGGTAACTGCCCGACCATGCCACCGGTAACTTCGAGTCCATCCAGATGTCAAAGTTACTAGAACAGAACCGACAGTTCCGGCGGCATAGAAGAGCCCAAGTGACCATTTAGCATCTAATTGATCGACCCAAAATGGGAAGAGCGCATTTGGCATCGCAAAGAACATCGCCGCTAAATCAATTAAATAAGTTCCTAATAAATCTTTGCGACCAAAGGCATATCGGACCCCTTCAAAAAGAGCGGAAATAGCTGGTTTTTCAGACTTTTCCGTCGCTGGAATATTTCTAACTTTGGCTAGAAAATAAAGTGAGATTAAATAAGTTATTGCATCAATTAAGAATCCAAATGATGTTGAGTAAGTTGCAATTATCAGACCGCCAACTGCTGGCCCCAAAATAACACCTAACTGCCAACGTAAACTCATCAATGCATTTGCCGCGGGTAGATCTTCGTGACTAACTAACCTTGGCAAGATCGCTCCGGCGCTTGGTCTTTGGATGCCATCGACGGCAGAGAAGAGGGCGGCAATAATGTAAATGATCAGAAGATTTGGCGAATCATTTAAAGAGTTAAGTAGCAGCCCGCCGACCAGGATCAGAGCGCTAGCTTCAGAGAGCCAGATCAATTTCTTCCGGTCATAACGATCGGCAAGGACCCCGCCGTAGAGCCCAAAGACGATTAGCGGAATCAACTCCACTGCTCCAATTGCACCGACCGCTACATAGGAATTGGTCAGCTCTTTTATTTGATAGGGCAGCGCTACCATCGTGATCATGGTGCCGAAGAAGGAGATTAATCCGGCCAACCAGAGATTGCGAAAGTCTGGGTAGCGCTTTAAGGGCGAGAGATCAATGGCAAATTGCTTGCTAAATCGCCTGCTAAATCTATTGGTCAGACTCTTCACAAAGGGAGGTTACTTAAAACTCTCGCGTTCGGAAGGGAAATCGCCAGTTGCGACATCGCGGGCAAACTCTTTAGCACCACTTAATAGTTCGCTTCGAAGATTTCGATAGCTCCGTGCCAGTTTCGGTGGATTTAAATTCAGTCCAAAGGCATCGGTCCAGACCAACACCTGGGCATCGGTGCTATTTCCTGCGCCAATTCCGATCGTAGGTATTGAGAGCTCTTTAGTTATTCGAAGCGCTAAATCACTTGGCACCATCTCTAAGACAATTGCAAATGCGCCAGCTGATTCAATCGCTTTTGCTGCGGCAATTAGCGCCTCTGGATTTTCGCGACCTTGAACTCTAAAACCGCCTAATTGATGGACACTTTGCGGGGTCAACCCGATATGGCCCATAACTGGAATTCCGCTACCTACCAACTTCTTTATCTGATCAACATGTGCGCCCTCTAATTTAACGGCATGTGCACCAGCTTCTTTAAAGAAGCGAATTGAGGTTGCGAGCGCTAACTCCGCACTTGCTTCATAAGAACCAAAAGGTAGATCGGCAACTACTAGCGCCTGCTTAACTGATTTAGCCACCGCGCGGGTCAATGGAATTAATTGATCGACCGTAACTGGGATGGTGTTCTGCTCGCCAAGAAAATTATTCCCAGCCGAGTCACCTACTAGTAGCACGGGGATTCCAGCTTCATCGAAAATTTCCGCGGTCATCTGCTCATAAGAGGTGAGCATCGCCCACTTCTGGCCGCGTTTTTTAAGTTCGGCTAAATCTTTAATGGTAGTCACGCTGGCGCCTTTCCTGGATGCAAAGAAAATTTGTCACCCGGTGGCTAAAGGGTACTCTTGAATTATGAGCACCGGCAATCAGACGGGAAACTTGAGAATTGCATTGGCCCAGGTCAATCCGACTGTGGGCGATATCGATGGCAACTGCGACTTAATTGTCACTCAAGCAGCGCTGGCACATAAAGCTGGCGCACAGCTCTTGGTCTTTCCAGAGATGGTGTTGACTGGATATCCAGTTGAAGATTTGGCGCTACGCCAATCATTTAGAAATGCCAGTCGGATCGCGATTTCAGAGTTGGCAAAGCGCGTTGCCAATAGCGGATTTGGCCAATTGGTGATGTTGGTCGGGTATTTAGATCAAATTGATGGTGCGGTAGATAAATTGGGTCAGCCAGTTGGCGCGCCACAGAATGCGCTAGCGGTAATTCATAATGGCGAAATTAAAGCTAGATATATCAAGCATCACCTACCTAATTACGGTGTCTTCGATGAATTTCGAAATTTCGTGCCGGGCGAGAAGTCGGTGGTAGTCCGAATTAATGGAGTGGATGTGGGCCTTGCGATCTGTGAAGATATTTGGCAGAACCGTGGCCCAGTTGCACAGTTAGCGCAGCGAAATGTTGGGCTGGTGGTAGTTCCTAATGGTTCTCCATATGAGCGAAATAAAGATGATGCTCGGTTAGAGCTAGTACAGACCCGCGCTCGCGGATTTAACGCTGCGCTCTGTTATGTAAATATGACCGGTGGCCAGGATGATCTGGTATTTGATGGAGATTCCATTCTGGTCGATGCCTCCGGTGAAGTTTTGATGCGCACCAAACAATTTGAAGATCAATTAGCGATTCATGATTTATCGCTGCCGCTACGTAGCTCAAATCCAGATGTAATTATCACTGAGGAAAATCTAAATATTGAAGGCACGATGCATGGCGGTATCGCGCAGCGCAAAGATGATCTAGCAGAGATCTGGGAAGCGCTTAAAGCTGGGCTACGAGATTATGTAAATAAGAATGGCTTTAAATCAGTAGTCCTTGGTTTATCTGGTGGCATCGATTCAGCGCTAGTGGCATCAATAGCAGTAGATGCGTTCGGTCCAGAGAAAGTTTTTGGCGTAGGCCTACCAAGTAAATATTCATCCGAACATTCCATTTTAGACGCTGAAGATTTGGCGCGACGCACCGGACTTAATTTGCGGATTGTTCCAATCGAACCAATGGTCAATGAATTCGTAAGTAATTTAGGGCTAACAGGTTTAGCAGAAGAGAATGTGCAGGCGCGAGTTCGTGGCACAACTTTGATGGGGCTCTCCAACCAAGAGGGGCACTTGGTGCTGGCTACCGGTAATAAATCAGAGTTAGCAGTTGGATATTCAACAATGTATGGCGATGCAGTTGGTGGCTTTGCGCCAATAAAAGATATTTATAAAACCCAAGTCTGGGAACTTGCCCGATGGCGAAATGAATTGGCGATCTACTTAGATCAAGTTCCGCCGATTCCAGTAAATTCAATTGACAAAGAACCATCTGCAGAGCTGCGCCCAGATCAGAAAGATACAGATTCGTTACCGGATTACTTATTACTAGATCAATTATTAGTTAGATATGTAGATCAAGATGAAGGTGCAGCCTCATTAATCGCGAGCGGATTTAGCCATGATTTAGTGAATCGGGTAATTACCTTGGTGGATCGGGCCGAATATAAGCGCCGTCAATATCCACCTGGAACCAAGATCTCTGCGCGTGCATTCGGTAAAGATCGCCGTTTGCCGGTGACCTCCCGCTGGAAAGAGCGCTAATAGCTTTAAACCTTTAACATGAATGAAACATTGATTTCGTAGGCTTTTGGCATGACTTCCCGACAAATCGAATTTGTAATGCGCACCGTTGAAGAGCGCAATATTAGATTTGTACGTTTATGGTTTACCGACGTACTTGGATTCTTAAAATCTGTGGCCATCTCTCCGGCTGAACTTGAAGCAGCTTTCGAAGAGGGTATTGGTTTTGATGGCTCTTCGATTGAAGGCTATGCCCGTCAAACTGAATCCGATATGTTGGCAAAACCAGATCCAAATACATTTTCAATTCTGCCTTGGAGAACTGAAGCGCCAGGTGCAGCCAGAATGTTCTGCGACATTGTGATGCCAGATGGTTCACCATCGCCGGCAGATCCAAGACAGGTGCTACGCCGAACTTTGGCTAAAGCAAGCCAGATGGGTTACACCGCATATATTCATCCAGAGATTGAATTCTTTTTATTTAAAGAGCCACCAACACCAGGAAAGCGCCCAGAACCAGTTGATTACGCGGGATATTTCGACCATACCCCAAACATGATTGGCCATGATTTCCGTCGCGCCGCAATTACTATGTTAGAAGCGATGGGCGTATCGGTTGAATTTAGCCATCACGAAGGTGCACCAGGTCAACAAGAGATTGATCTTCGTTATGCCGATGCGTTGTCGACTGCAGATAACATCATGACTTTCCGCCATGTAGTAAAAGAGGTGGCGCTAGAACAAGGTTTCTATGCCTCATTTATGCCAAAACCATTTACCGAATATCCAGGTTCTGCAATGCATACCCACGTATCGTTATTTAAAGATGACATTAACACTTTTTACGATGGCGGACTTCCTTACAATTTATCAAAGACCGGCCGTTCATTTGTGGCTGGAATTTTAAAACACACTCCAGAGATCACCGCAGTTACTAATCAATGGGTAAATTCCTATAAACGATTACATGGTGGCGGAGAAGCGCCAAATCTAATTAACTGGGGCCCATCAAATCGCAGATCTTTAATTCAAGTGCCAATGTTTAAGCCAAAGAAAGAGAATTCAACTCGGATTGAATTTAGAGCGCCAGATTCGGCGTGCAACCCATACCTAGCTTTTTCAGTGATGTTGGCAGCTGGTCTTGATGGAGTGGCAAAGGAATTAGAGCTACCTGATAACTATCCAGCCAAAGAGATGCCGCAGAATCTCAATGAGGCTACTGCGATTATGGAGCAGAGCCAATTAGTTCAAGAGACCCTTGGCGAGCATGTATTTGATTATGTTTTGCGCAATAAAAAGGCGGAATGGGCCGAATATGCACGCCAAGTATCAGCATTTGAACTAGATAGACATTTACCAGTTCTCTAAATTAAACTAACCACACGATGCGCGCACTACTTCTACTTAGCCGCCGTGGCGGGGCCAACTAACCGGCCTATCCCGTCGCGGTGTGTTTTGCATTGCCGGTGAAAAAATAACCGCAAACAAAACAGGAGCCGCAAATAAAATGAATTTTCCAAATCAGCAACCAAGTCCGATGTCTTTTGGACGTTATTCCGCTTTCATGCCACTTGGGCCGACAGGATTAAATGATCGCAACTGGCCAACTAAGCAGATGAGTAAAGCACCAAAGTGGTGCAGCGTTGATTTACGTGATGGCAATCAAGCCTTGATTGATCCTATGGATACTCCGCGCAAATTGGCGATGTTTAATCTTTTGGTTCAGATGGGCTATAAAGAGATCGAAGTAGGTTTTCCATCAGCATCTCAAACTGATTTTGATTTTGTCCGCAAAATTATTGAAGAGGGGTTAATTCCTGATGATGTATTAATTCAGGTTTTAACTCAAGCGCGTGAGCCGCTAATTAAACGCACCTTTGAATCTATCAAAGGTGCTAAAAGCGCAATCGTGCATTTATACAACTCAACCTCTACTTTGCAACGCCGAGTAGTTTTTGGGTTAGATAAAGCGGGCATCAAAAAGATTGCCACCGATGGTGCCGAGTTATGCATATCAATGGTGGACTCAGTTAAAGGTACTGATGTCTCTTTTGAATACTCACCTGAGTCTTACACCGGAACCGAATTAGAGTTTGCACTTGAAGTATGTAATGCCGTAAATGCGATTTGGCAGCCAACTCCTGAGTGGAAGAGCATTATGAATCTGCCGGCAACGGTTGAAATGGCCACGCCAAATGTTTATGCAGATTCCATTGAATGGATGAGCCGAAATTTAGATCGTCGAAATTCGGTGGTGCTCTCACTGCATCCACATAATGATCGCGGTACTGGTGTAGCTGCGGCCGAACTTGGTTATTTAGCTGGCGCAGATCGCATCGAAGGCACGCTCTTTGGAAACGGCGAACGCACCGGCAATGTCTGTTTGGTAACGCTTGGTTTAAATTTAATGAGTCATGGCATTGATCCAGAGATTGATTTCTCTAATATTGATGAGATTAGACGCACTGTTGAATATGCCAATCAATTAAAGGTACCTGAGCGCCATCCATATGGCGGAGATTTAGTTTTCACCGCATTTAGCGGATCACATCAAGATGCAATTAAGAAAGGTTTTGATCATCTTGAAAAAGATGCCAAAGCTGCTGGCAAACAGGTCGATCAATTTACTTGGGGCGTTCCTTACCTTCCAATCGATCCAAAAGATATTGGCCGTTCATATGAAGCGGTGATCCGTGTTAATAGCCAATCCGGCAAAGGTGGCGTGGCATATTTAATGAAGACCGAACACCATTTAGATCTACCTCGACGTTTGCAGATTGAATTTAGCAAAGTAGTGCAAGCTAAAACCGATAATGAAGGTGGCGAAGTACTTCCAAATGAACTTTGGGAAATTTTTGAAGATGAATATCTGCCAACTGAAACTGCACCTTGGGGTCGCTTCCGATTAAAAGGCGTAGCCACCAACTCATCACTTGATGAAGATGTAAAGATTGAAGTGAGAATTACCGATCGTGGAGAGATGAAAGATTTAAAGGGCACGGGTAATGGACCAATCTCAGCATTCTGCAATGTATTAATTGCATATGGCGTTGATGTGAGAGTTCTAGATTTCTCCGAACATGCGCTCTCTGCTGGTGGCGATGCCAAAGCGGCGGCATATCTGGAATGTGCTATCGATGGAAATGTCTTCTGGGGCGTTGGCATCGATCCAAACACCACAACTGCATCGCTAAAGGCGATTATCAGCGCGATTAACCGCGCAATTCGCTAACTTCTTTCTTTCATTGGTTATCTTTGCGTTGTGAGTCTCTACCGTGATGAAGCTATTGTGCTGCGCACCCAGAAATTGGGCGAAGCAGACCGCATCATCACTTTATTAACTCGCGAACATGGTCGAGATCGATGCGTAGCCAAAGGCGTGCGTCGCACAAAATCTAAATTTGGTGCCAGACTCGAACCCGGTTCGCATGTAGATATTCAGCTTTATACCGGTCGCACTTTCGACACTGTCACACAAGTGGAATCAATCTATAACTACGGTGAAGCGTTAACTGATGATTATTCACGCTGGACCATTGCCGGAACAATTTTGGAAGCGGCAGAGCGATTTACTTCTCACGAACATGAGCCAGCTTTACAAGAATTTAAATTGGTAACTGGCGCTATGAAGGCTTTGGCAGATAATAAATATGATCCATCGATGATTTTGGATGCTTACCTTTTACGTTCATTGGCAGTTGGCGGGTATGCACCATCTTTGGTTAATTGTTCTAAATGTGATGCACCAGGGCCGCACAGATACTTCTCTTTAGTCGGTGGCGGTTCGGTATGTGCAGATTGCAGACCTAGCGCATCAGCAACGCCAGCCGTAGAAACTTTAAAATTAATGTCAGATTTAATAAGTGGTGATTGGGAGTGCGCGATGGCAAGTGAATTGCGCAATCGTCGGGAAGCAAATGGTTTGATTGCAGCTTACCTCCAATGGCATCTTGAAAGAGGTTTACGAAGTCTGCAGATCCTGGAGCGAATATGAAACATCGCAAACCAGAACCACATTGGTCAGGCGCTAAACCACCAGAAATTGATAAATCACAAATCCCAAAACATGTAGCCATCGTGATGGATGGCAACGGTCGTTGGGCGCGCAATAAAGGTCTGGCCCGCACCGAAGGACATAAAGCAGGCGAAGCACCGCTATTTGATATGGTCGAAGGTGCTATTGAAATTGGCGTTAAAGAGTTAAGTGCCTATGCATTTAGTACTGAAAATTGGAAGCGCTCTCCTGAAGAAGTTAAGTTCTTGATGGGCTTTAATAAAGAGGTGCTACGTCGCCGTCGCGATCAAGTGAATGAATTGGGCGTAAGGATTCGCTGGGTTGGGCAAGAGAAGAAGCTCTGGTCATCTGTAGTAGATGAATTATTAGAAGCGGAAGAATTAACCGCAAAGAATAAAGTGCTCACTTTAAATATGTGCGTTAATTACGGCGGTCGTGCTGAAATTGTTAGAGCGGCGGAAGATATGGCTCGAGATTTCAAACGCGGAAAAGTTTCGAAATTTGATGAAAAGAGCTTCGCTAAATATCTAGAGTTACCATCAGATGTAGATCTTTTTCTTAGATCATCTGGGGAGCAGAGGCTAAGTAATTTTCTGCCATGGCAATCTGCCTATGCCGAATTGGTATTTTTCGATGTGCTTTGGCCAGACGCAGACCGCAGAACATTATGGAAAGCTATTGAGGAATACGCTTCAAGAAATCGTAGATTCGGGAAAGCGTAGTGATTCAATGTTGAAGAGCTAACAGAAAGACTTATGCAGCAGGGTGATCGATAGGAGTTGGCGCGGTTAAGTAGGCTTTGCAGATTGCACATCGTGCGTTGTCCAGTAAGTACATTTCTATCTCATATGTATCTGGGCTAAATGAAGCTGTTATTTCTAGGAAGTGCGAGCCACATGCAGGACATGCGCAGGTAGGAATTCCTCTAAAGTCACCCATGACTTAACACTTAGAACAAATTCCAAAGATTTCGGCTGTATGACCCACGTCCCGAAACCCAAACTCTTCAGCCATTAATTTGGCCCACTTTTCAATCGCTCCGCCTTCAATTTCAACGGTGTCGCCACAGCTCTTGCACACTAAATGGTGGTGATGGGTATTCCCGCACAAGCGATAAATTGCTTCACCATCTTCACGTCGCATAAGATCAACAATCTTGTCACCTGCCAAAGATTGGAGAGCGCGATATACGGTGGTTAGGCCGATTCCATCGCCTTCTCTACGCAGGATTTGATGCAGCTCTTGAGCGCTAGCGAAGCCGCCAGTACGCTCAAGAACCGCGATCAACTTAAGGTCTGATTTATTCATGTAAGTATGCAACCAAGCCCCACATAATCAACAAACCAGTAATTGTGGCAACCATGGTCCATCTAGAAGAGTGTCGTGAATGTGCCTCTGGCAAGATGTGTGATGTAGCAAGGTAGATCACGATTCCGGAGAATGTTGCAAGATAATTAGCGATCAAGTTGTCACTCAAAACCAAAGTGCTACCTAGCGCCGCACCCGACACGCGAGCAAGTGCATCAACTCCGAGCAAACCGATACTCTTCTTTCCCCAGTAGCCAGATTTGATTAAGAATGCAACGGTGTTGAGACCATCGCTGAAAGCGTGAACAAGTAGCGCGATAAATACGGCAAGTCCTAAATCAGAGCTAACTTTGAAAGCGACACCAAGTGCAAGGCCATCTAGGAAAACATGGCCACCCATTCCTATTGCGCCAAGAGCTCCAGTGAAGTTATGCGAGTGCTCATGATCATGTCCGTAATCTGATTCAGCTGGCTCATGTGAACCAAAAATTCGCTCATAGAAATGGAGAAGAAAGAAGCCAGCAATCAAAGCGATTGAAACAACTGGTGCATGAAGAAACTCTTGCGTTCCGAGCTCAAAGACTTCTGGGAGGAGGTCAAAAGCAACAAGGCCCAAAAGTAGACCGGCTGATAAACCGAGCACTAGGTGAAGGCGATCTTTGGCTTTAAGTGCCAAAACACCTCCAGCGAATGTTGATAAAGCAGTTAAAGCGGCAAGAATGATGGCTATGTTCATGCCTATACAATACCACAAAAATAGAAATGATTATCATTTTCATTTGTAATCCAGGGTTCAATCCAGCGTGCTCTAGACTTCTCGCATGGTCTAGCAAGCCGCTAGCACCGCCGACAGCCAGCCGGATGGGAGATTCACATGGCCACAGATCGTTCAGAGAATATTGTCAGCCTCGCCAAGCGCCGAGGATTTGTTTATCCATCATCAGAAATTTATGGCGGACTTCGCGCATCATGGGATTACGGTCCACTTGGCGTAGAGGTGAAAAACAATGTTAAACGCCAATGGTGGAAGTCAATGGTGCAAGGTCGAGAAGATGTAGTCGGTTTAGATTCTTGTGTAATTTTGGCGCGAGAAGTTTGGGAAGCTTCAGGACACGTAGCTACTTTCTCTGATCCGCTAACGGAATGTATTTCCTGCCATAAGCGCTATCGCGCTGATCATCTAGAAGAGGCATTCGAAGCAAAACATAAGCGTCTACCAAATTCACTTGAAGAGGTTAATTGCCCGGCCTGCGGAAACAAGGGGCAATTTACCGTTCCAAAACAATTCTCGGGATTATTAAAAACCTACCTAGGGCCAGTAGAGGATGAGAGCGGTCTTGCATACCTGCGACCAGAAACTGCCCAAGGCATCTTTATTAATTACGATCAAGTTCAGACAACTGCGCGCAAGAAACCACCATTTGGAATTGGACAGATTGGTAAATCTTTCCGCAATGAAATTACTCCAGGAAACTTTATTTTCCGAACTAGAGAATTCGAACAGATGGAGATGGAATTTTTCGTAGTGCCAGGCACCGACGAAGAGTGGCATCAATATTGGATAGATACTCGCTTATCTTGGTATACCGATTTAGGAATTAATCCGGATCGACTTCGAATTTATGAACACCCAAAAGAGAAGCTTTCACATTATTCAAAGCGCACCGTAGACATTGAATATAAATTTGAATTCTCTGGAACCGAGTGGGGCGAATTAGAAGGTATCGCTAATCGCACTGATTTTGATTTGAAGGCACACTCAGCCGCAAGCGGAAAAGATCTCTCCTTCTTTGATCAAGAGAAGAATGAACGCTGGACTCCATATGTAATTGAACCAGCAGCTGGTGTAGATCGCGCAACGCTAACCTTCTTAATGGATGCCTTCACTGAAGATGAAGCGCCTAATTCCAAAGGCGAAATGGAGAAGCGTGCAGTGATGAAACTTGATCATCGCTTAGCGCCAATCAAAGTTGCAGTATTACCGCTTTCTCGGAATGCAGATCTCTCTCCAAAAGCGCGTGATTTAGCTGCCCAATTACGTAAAAACTGGACCGTTGATTTCGATGATGCTGGCGCTATCGGAAGACGTTATCGTCGCCAAGATGAAGTTGGTACGCCATTTTGTATCACGGTAGATTTCGAATCATTAGATGATCATGCTGTGACAATTCGCGAACGCGACACGATGGCACAAACACGCGTCGCGATTGATCAGGTTGAATCATGGCTAGCACCGAAGCTACTCGGCTGCTAAATCTTCCACTTAGAGACGGCAACTATCAGGTTGATCCTGCAGTTGTTTTGGCTCCGATGGCTGGGATTACCAATGCACCTTTTAGACAACTCTGTCGCGAACAAGGTGCGGGTTTATTTGTCTCTGAAATGGTTACTGCGCGCGCTCTAATTGAGCGACGCGAAGAGACATTTCGATTAATGAAACCAGGTCCAGGTGAGTGGCCAAGAAGTGTGCAACTTTATGGAACCGATCCAAATGTAATGCGCGCTGCTGTTGAAATGATTGGTAAAGAAGATTTAGCCGATCATATTGATATGAATTTTGGCTGCCCAGTTCCGAAAGTAACTCGAAAAGGTGGTGGCGCGGCGCTTCCATTTAAGCGCCGACTATTTTCAAGTATTGTAAAAAACGCTGTCGAAGTGGCGAAACCATTCGGAATTCCGGTAACGGTAAAAATGCGAATTGGTATTGATTCTGATCATAAAACTTTTCTAGAAGCTGCCGATTCCGCGGTTCAAGCAGGAGTCACTTGGGTGGCGCTACATGCGCGAACAGCAGCGCAGATGTATGAAGGCAAAGCAGATTGGACTGCAATCGCAGAATTAAAAGAGCATTTACGCCCTAGCGGAATTCCGGTACTGGGCAATGGCGATATCTGGTCAGGGCAAGATGGCGTAAGAATGGTCCAAGAGACGGGATGCGATGGCGTAGTTGTTGGACGTGGATGCCTTGGCAGACCTTGGCTATTTAAGGATTTAGTTAATTCCTTTAATGGTAGCCAAGAGCGTTATTTACCAACACTTTTTGAAGTTCGCGAAATTATGTTTCGCCATGGCGAGCTAATTGTTGAATACTTCGAATCCGAAGATCGCGGTTGCAAAGATTTACGTAAACATATGGCTTGGTATCTAAAAGGCTTTAGAGTCCCACGCGAATTAAGAAGCCAATTCGGGATGATTAGTTCGTTAAAAGAGTTTCGGTCACTATTAAATATGTTGGAAGATCAGCCTTACCCACAAGAGGTAGGAGAGAAACCACGTGGGCGCACTAGCCATGGTCGTCCACCTACACTTCCAGATGGCTGGTTAAAAGATCCTGATGAGTTAGTTCACTTGGAATTAGAAGATGCTTTTAGTGGTGGCTAGGAAAAACAAATGTTTAAGTTAATCCGACGTGCCATTTCGCTCTTCTTTCTATTGGTAATTGGCATTCCTGCTTTCTTCTATGGCCAGGTTTGGTTTGCGGCACATTATCCAAAAGTGGTATCAGCAAATTACGCAGTTGTGATGGGAGCTGCTCAATATGATGGCAGGCCAAGTGATGCGCTCGAAGCGCGTTTGGTTGAAGCTAAACGAATTTACGATGCGGGATTAGTAAAAAAGATTGTGACTATTGGCGCAGGCGCACCAGGAGATCGTTATACCGAAGCGCGGGCAGGACGGATTTGGTTGATTCAAAATGGCGTTCCCCGCAATAACGCAATTGAAATTGGAAAAGGTCGAGATACGATTCAAAGTGTTAAAGCCTTCACCGAATATTTTAAGAAAATTAATGTCGATAACATTGTGATTGTTACCGATCCTTATCATTGCAAGCGAGTCACATATATTTCTGAGGATTTAGGGATCAAAGCAGGCTGTTCACCAGTTAGTAGCGGCCCTTATTCTTTAAATAATTCATCGCTACATTACTTATGGCGTGAAGGCAGCGCATATATTGCGTATCGCACCTTGGAAAAGTTAGGCATTCACGTGAGTGACCATTTGGAAAGTACTGGACTTTCCGCTATCGGACTAGGCTAATTGGCGTGTATCAACCACGAGATAGCGAACGATTCATAACCGAACCGGCGAAACGTCCGGGGCGCACCGAATTCATGCGCGATCGTGCACGGTTGATTCACTCTGCTGCACTTCGTCGCTTAGCCGCAAAGACGCAAGTAGCAGTTCCTTGGGAGAATGATTTTCAACGAACTCGACTTTCACACTCATTGGAGTGCGCACAAATTGGTAGAGAATTCGGTGCTTCTCTTGGCGCAGATCCAGATCTAATTGATACCGCATGTTTAGCACACGATTTAGGACATCCTCCATTTGGTCATAATGGCGAAACTGCGTTGGCCGAAGTTGCCAAAGATATCGGCGGCTTTGAAGGAAATGCACAGACTTTTCGTATTCTTACTCGTTTAGAAGCGAAGACTTATGATGGCGAACGAAGTGTGGGTTTAAATTTAACTAGAGCTGCACTTGATGCCTGCACCAAATATCCTTGGAGTGCTACGGTAAATTCTAAGAAATTTGGTGTCTACCAAGACGATATTGAAATTTTTAGATGGATGCGTGAAGGTGCGCCAGAGAATCAAAGAACTTTTGAAGCGCAAATTATGGATTGGTCAGATGATGTTTCGTACTCAGTTCATGATTTTGAAGATGCAATTGTGGCAAGTCAATTAAGTGTGCCTGAGATTCAAAGTGATCTCTCTGAAATTCACCAAATCATGGAGCGGAGTTATTTAGAAAGTAGTAAGGCCGAAACCGACGCTGCACTTGAGAGATTACAGAAATTATCATGCTGGCCTAAAGAATTTGATGGAATGCATAGAGATTTGGCGCGGTTAAAAGATTCCACTAGCCAATTAATCGGCAGATTTGTCTTGCACTCTGAAATTGCTACCAGGGATAAATATGGCGCTGGTGAGCTGAAGAGATTCGATGCAGATTTAGTAATTCCACGCGAGCAATTAGTAGAAGTAGCGCTATTAAAGGCAATCAGCGCCTTCTATTTAATTCAAGCCCCAGAAGCGCAGGCCCGTTATGCAAAGCAGCGTAAAGTGATTTACGAATTAGTTGAGATGATCCAAGCTGCCGGGTCACAAGTTTTGGATACCGTTTTTCTGGATGCTTGGCACAACTCCAAAGAGCCACGCCTGCGCGTAATTATCGATCAAGTCGCCAGCCTGACAGATCCTGCTGCGTATGCCTTACACGCTAGGTTGTCCTCATGAGTGGGATGATTCGTAACGAAGATGTGGCGTATGTCCGCGAAAATGTACGTATCGATGAAGTAGTAAATGATTACTTGCCACTTAAACAAGCAGGTGGAGACCAGAAGAAGGGTTTGTGCCCTTTTCATGATGAGAAGTCGCCATCTTTTCATGTCACGCTCTCTCGCGGATATTTCCATTGTTTTGGCTGTGGCAAAGGTGGCGATGTCATCAAGTTCTTGATGGATATCGAACATATTTCCTTTGTAGAAGCCATTGAGAAATTAGCTGGCCGAATTGGTTATCAATTGACTTACGAAGGTGGCAAGTCCAGTGATTACAAGCCTGGACTTAAGAGTCGATTAATTGCAGCTAACGAAGCAGCTTCGAAATTTTATGCGGTGCAGTTAAATTCACCAGCCGCACAGGTGGGTAGAGATTTTCTACTCAATCGCGGATTTGATCGGGCAGCCTGCGAAAGTTTTGGCGTTGGTTATGCCCCAGATGAATGGGATGCGCTAACCAAATATTTACGTGGCCAAGGTTTTACTGGCGAAGAGCTGGAAATTGGCGGACTATCAAAAGAGGGGCAGAAGGGCATGATCGATCGATTTAGAAATCGATTAATTTGGCCAATTCGAAATATCACCGGCGATGTAGTTGGCTTCGGCGCACGTAAATTAGCTGAAGATGATCAAGGTCCTAAATATTTAAATACCTCAGAAACTCCGATATATAAGAAGAGCCAAGTGCTCTATGGCTTAGATAAAGCCAAGAAAGAGATTGCAAGTAAGCGCCAAGTGGTAGTTGTTGAGGGCTATACCGATGTCATGGCCGCACATTTAGCTGGCGTAACCACTGCAGTGGCAACTTGTGGAACCGCATTTGGCGATGATCACATCAAAATCTTGCGTAATTTACTTATGGATGATGATGCCTTCCGCGGCGAAGTGATCTTTACCTTTGACGGAGATGCTGCCGGTCAGAAGGCAGCGCTTCGAGCTTACGATGATGATCAGAAATTTGTAACACAAACTTTTGTAACCGTAGAAGCAAGCGGAATGGATCCTTGCGAATTACGTCAGGCGCATGGAGATGCCGCACTTCGAGATTTAATCGCTAGCCGAATTCCTCTCTTTGAATTTGCAATCCGCACAGAATTAAAGAAGCACGATTTACAGACTGCTGAAGGTCGCGTTAACGCGTTGACCAACACTGCACCAATGGTGGCAAATATTAAGAATAAAGCTTTGCGACCAGAGTATGTAAAGCAATTAGCGCTTTGGTTGGGCATGGATATTGATCCAGTGTTAAGCGCAGTGACTCAAATTGCGGGCAGGGGAGTCGCAGTAAAAAACGAACCAGTAGTTGGAAATTGGCGACCAGATCCTAAAGAACCAACCTTAATTTTAGAGCGTGAAGTATTAAAAGCTAAGTTACAAGTACCGACTTTAACAACGGGATGGAATGAGCTACCCGCAAATTCATTTTCGCATCCGGCATATCAAGCAATGCGCGGCGCCATCGAAGCTGGCGCGCAGTTAGAAAATATTGAGAATGAAGATTTAAAGTCTCTATTTACAGAATTATCTGTCGAACCAATCCGCGCCGATGGTGAAATTTCAGATCGATATGTGGAATCAATCATTGCTCGATTACATGAGGTAGCGCTATCGCGCACAATTGCTGATGCCAAATCAAAATTGCAACGCGTCAATCCAACCGATGGCGAATATGAAGGCTTATTTACGGAATTAGTAAATCTGGAATCTCAACGTCGCGCCTTGCGCGAAAAGGCCCTGGGCTCCTTTTAATTCGCATAAATAGCGATTTTTACCTACTGCGACCTTGTTGTAGAGTTTGCCCTCGCAGCAATCCCTGATAGCTCAATGGCAGAGCAGCCGGCTGTTAACCGGCAGGTTCTTGGTTCGAGTCCAAGTCAGGGAGCTTCTAATTGAGGTATTACTCTTTTGCCCATGGCTTATCGCCCAAAGACAGTGGTGGCTTCTTGGAAAGCCCAGAGCGTGGCAACCAGAATTTTGCGCGCCTGGCTAGGGATTACTTGGATTTACGGCGGATGGAACAAGGCAACTGACCCGGGATTTCTAGATCCGGCCGCGAATAATTACATTGGAAATCAAATTCGTGGCTTTATTGATATCTCACCACTTGGTTCACTTTTGAATTCATCCTTGGAGCATGCAACGCTCGCTGGAATTCTTATCATGTTTGCAGAGTTCGCAACCGGCTTAGCAACCATCTTATTTATTGTGCCGCGCTTTGCGGCATTTGTGGGTTTCTTTACCTCAGTTGGTTTATGGCTAACCGTAACTTTTCACGTCCAACCATATTTTCTTGGTAGTGATACCGCTTATGCGGTAATGTGGCTAACGTACTTCTTTATTTTGCATTCCGTAAATAGGAGAGTTGATTTAAATATGGATCGCCGCGGCATCATGCGACTTGCAAGCGTCTTTGGACTTTCAGGTGGATTAATCGGTATCGGAAAATTCTTCCCTTCTGCAAGAGCTGATAGTG
Organism: Candidatus Nanopelagicaceae bacterium; assembly: GCA_046091905.1. GTDB lineage: Bacteria > Actinomycetota > Actinomycetes > Nanopelagicales > Nanopelagicaceae > ZLKRG08. The sequence continues at coordinate 6,501 of JBJTCN010000081.1, read as the reverse complement.
AAGGCAAAGATGGAAGCGAGAGCAAGAAGATCGTGAAGTTAGAGCGCCTACCCGTGGGCGGATCTTTCAAATTTAAAGCAAATGGTGCTCCTGCAATGCTATTTAGAACTAAGACCGGAGTCTTTGCATACTCGTTAGTTTGCACCCATCAGGGATGTGTTGTGGATTACTCACGTGGGGTTAAGCAATTAATCTGCCCTTGTCATGGCGCGGCATATGATCCATTTAATAACGCTAAGGTCTTAAATGCGCCTGCTCCAAGGCCGTTACCTAAAATAAAGGTCAAAATTTCTGGCGAATATGTAATTTTTGCTTAACTAAATTCTCAGGAATTTTTTAGGTTATATGTGCATTCTTTAGGCATGAACATTCTCAAAAACACAGCCACGAAAGTTGGCATCGGCTTTGCAGCGGGCGCAATTCTCGTGGGCGGAATTTCAAATGCTGCACCAACACTTACCACTTCAAGTAAGACCTGCGTTAGCACCTCAACAAACGCTGTTTATCTTGCGAAAAATGGCGCATGTCCAAATGGGCAGAAGCTCACCACCATTAATGCCGACTCAATCGATGTTGCAGCAATTGCCGCTGCAGCTGGACCAAGTGTGGTCTCAATAGAAGAACGTCTTTATAACGGAAGCGGCACTGGCTCTGGCTGGATTTATAAATCTAACTCTTCGAACAGTTGGATTGTAACTAACAGCCATGTGGTTGCAGATTTTGCTGCTTCAACTGGCGGCACTCTTACCGTTGAATTAAATAATGGCGATCAATATAACGCATCAATTGTTGGCCGCGATAGTAATTATGATTTAGCGGTAATAAAAATTGGGAAAGGTAATTTGCCAGAACTCGCACTTGGCGATTCAAATAAACTTGTAGTTGGCCAACCAGTTGTGGCAATTGGTTCTCCACTTGGACTCGCTTCAACTGTAACGAGCGGCATTATCTCGGCTATAAATCGTCCGGTTACCACTGGTTCAACTGGGCAAGAGAGCTATGTGAATGCAATTCAAACTGATGCCGCAATTAATCCAGGTAATTCTGGTGGTGCGTTATTAGACAGCAGCGCTCAAATAATCGGTATCAATTCTGCAATCGCGACCCTTTCAAGTGGTACTTCAGGATCTATCGGTCTTGGATTCTCAATTCCGATTTCGGAAGCAAAACGCACAATTGATGAATTTATTAATACTGGTAAATCAACTAGACCAGTACTTGGTATTTACTTTGATACCACCTACACAGGCGTGGGTGCAAGAATCGGCAAATTAAGCGCTGGTGAAGGCGCAGAAAAAGCTGGCATTCCAGTTGGCGCAGTAATCAGATCAATTGATGGCGTGCGCATTACCGATGAAGTTGCCGCAATCGTAAAAATTCGCTCCTATGCACCTGGCACCACAGTTTCAGTTATCGTCGAGATGCCAACAGGTGGCACCAAGACATTTAGCGTGAAATTAGGTTCAGCTCCTAGCAGTTGATGCAGCTAAATCAGCTGGAAATTAAAAATAGCGCTATGAGTACAATTAACTCATGGCGCTATTTCGTTTACACATCACGCTTCCTGATCGTCCCGGCTCGCTAGGAGCAGTGGCCTCTGCAATTGGCTTTGCAGGTGGAGATATTCGCGGATTGGTAGTGGTCAAGAGTGAAGATGGCAAAGGCTATGACGATATTACGGTGGCGGTTCCAGGAAATGACCCAGAGGATTTAGTCCAAGTTCTAAATGCAATTGGTGGCGTGGAGGTTATCTCTGTAATTCCAGTTAATTAATTTAATTAACTTAAAGTATTTGTGCACCATCTGATGGCATAGATTCAAAGAATCGTGGCGCTTTAAAGCCTCTCTCAATAAACGCCCTAGTCACTGCATGTTTGGTTTTTTCTACATCAGAACGTCTAACCAGCGCAATTGCACTTCCACCAAAGCCGCCACCGACCATTCGGGCACCAATTGCGCCCGCAGCAAGTGAAGCCTCAACCGCCTGATCTAACTCTGGGCAGGAGACGTTGTAATCATCACGTAGTGAGAGATGTGAATGATTAATTAACTCTCCAACTTTTGCAAAATTCTTATTATCCAGAGCGGATACGCACTCCAAGACTCGAGCAATCTCGGTCACGGCATGACGAGCGCGTCGAAATTCAATTTCAGTGAGTTTCGCTTTATTGGTTTCTAATTCTGCAAGGGTAAGTTCGCGCATTGACTTACCGAGTTTGCTCGATGCAGATTCGCACGCTGCGCGACGCTCTGCATAACCGCCATCTACCAGTGAGTGATGCGCTTGAGTATCAATGATTAATAGTTCTAAGTCAGATGCTGCTAGATCCATAGGCACTAACTTGGTTGTTAAATCTCGACAATCTAGTAGCAGCGCATGCCCAGCTTTACCCATCAATGAGATTGATTGATCCATAATTCCGCAAGGCACACCTACAAATTCATTCTCAGCCCTTTGCGTTAAGCGCGCTAAATCGCGCAAATTATGGCCTAATTCAAAGAGTGAATTAAGCGCAATCGCGGTGCTGCATTCCAAGGCCGCGGACGATGAAAGTCCTGCACCCAAAGGAACTTTGCCGTCTACAAATATATCTAAGCCGCTTGAAATGCCCAAAACCCAAATAACCCCGAGTGGATATCGCTCCCATTTTCCTTCTGCACCAGGTTTTAAATTATCAATTGAGGTTTCAAATATTGATGATTGTCGCTGCGCAGATGCAAGGCGAATCTTTTTATCGGTGCGCTTCTTTATCGAAACAGTAGTGCGATTTGAAATTGCAAAAGGCAGCACAAATCCATCTGAATAATCAACATGCTCTCCGATAACATTTACGCGACCCGGGGCTGCCGCAACTACATCCGGTTTGTGTCCAAAAACTTCTTTAAAACTCATTTAATTGAATTCCAAGTATCCATAACCATCTCATCAATGCCACGTGTTGGCTGCCAACTTAAGTAACTCTTAGCTTTAGAGATATCGGCAATTAATACAGCTGGGTCGCCAGCACGGCGTTCGCTTGCTACCGCGGGAATTTTTGAGCCAATTACTTTTTCAGCTGCAAAGATAATTTGTTTTACGGAGTAACCATCCCCGGAACCTAAATTAATAATTTCATGCTTGCCATTAGGCAAATTTTCAAGTGACTTAATATGTGCATCAATTAAATCCACCACATGTATGTAGTCACGAATACAAGTACCATCCTTAGTAGGCCAATCGGTGCCATAAATCTTTACTGGTGAAGCTTGGGTAGCTCGTAAAACATTTGGAATTAAATGAGTTTCTGGATTATGACGCTCTGCCAACCAGCCATTCTTAGCCTTAAGAGCTCCTGCGACATTGAAATATCGAAGGGAGATGGCTGAGAATTCTGATTGCGCGGCCATTCGGTCTACCTCTAATTTTGTTGCACCATAAGGATTTCTTGGTGCAGATTCATCATTTTCTGCAATGGGAACTCTTTTTGGTTCGCCATAAGTTGCGGCAGTGGAAGAGAGCACAATCTTGTTGATGCCCTTTGTTTTCATTACTGCGAAAAGCGTTTTAGATCCACCTACGTTTACTTGTTCATAGAGATCTGGTTTCTCTACCGATTCGCCCACCAATGATTTTGCGGCAAAGTGCATCACTGCATCGCAACCAGCAAGAGCATTTTCTAAGTCCGTATCAGAGAGTAAGGAACCTTTTACAAATTTGGCTTGCGCTGGAATCGAATCTGCATGTCCAGTACTTAAATCATCAAGCACTGTTACTTCATAGCCGGCATCTAGAAGCATAGCGACAGCGGTTGCGCCAATGTAACCGGCACCGCCTGTCACTAAAACTCTCAAAGTTTTACCTCACGAAGTTGCGCAGCCGATTGTTCGGGGGTTACATCCATAATGAAGGCACCCATTGCAGATTCTGAACCCGCTAAATACTTTAATTTTCCGGGAGCGCGACGCACTGAAGTAATCTGCCAATGCAGTCTAAGTAAATCCCTACCTTCACGAACCGGTGCCTGATGCCAGGCTGCGATATAGGCCATTGAAATTCCAAATACTCCATCAAGTCTTTTCATGACTTCTAGTGCAATAGCAGGGTATGAGTCGCATTGCGCTTCGGATAGTTCAGTTAGATCTGCAACAGGTTTTAGAGGTGCGACATGAATTTCGAATGGATATCTAGCTGCGTAAGGAACATATGCAATCCAGTGCTCGTTCTGTGAAATTATTCTTACCTTATCTGCTAGCTCGCGCTTCAAGATTTCATCAAATAGCACTTTGCCAAATTCAGATTTGTACTTCTCTGCCGCGGTTAACATTTTCTCAATGCGTGGTGGCAAATAAGAATATGCATATATCTGCCCATGCGGATGATGCAGAGTTACGCCTATCTCTTCGCCTCGATTTTCAAATGGCGCAATATGGCGGATATAAGGAGCTTTCGAGAGTTCATCAGTGCGATCTCGCCATGCCTCTAACAGTGTTCGGACTTGAGTAAGCGAGAGATTACAGAAAGATTGTCCGTGATCAGAATTGAAAACGATAACCTCACATTTACCAATTGCTTTGCCCATATCTGTTTCGGGACCGGCATAATCTGGAAGTCCAAAATCACCTAGTGGTGGCCGAAGCGAAGGTGAACGGTTATCAAAAACTACAACTTCATATTCTCTTTCAGGAATTTCTGTCAAAAGTTCAGCGCTAGTAGTTGGGCAAAGCGGGCAGAGCTCTTTAGGGGGTAGAAATATTCGATTTTGGCGATGTGCTGAAATCGCAATCCACTCATTTACTAGAGGATCAAGGCGCAATTCGCCAATTCCAGGTTGTTCCTCTTTGGGTCTTTGATCTACTGCATCTCTAAGCGTTGGTTTACTGTCGTAATACCTAATCGTTCGGCCATCGGCCATTTCACGATCAGTACGGATTACGCCACGTAGTTCCATAGTTAGCTATCTTAGTGCTTCATTCAAGCAAGGTCATATGTGCGCGTTATTGCATCACGCCACTTCTGGTATCCAACTGAGCGCCAATTCGCATCACTCTTGGAATTCCAAGTAGCTTCACGTTTCCAAATCTTCTTGATTTGCGAGGTGCTTTCCCAGACTCCTACTGCAAGTCCCGCCGCAAATGCAGCGCCTAGTGCAGTTGTTTCAGTGATAACTGGTTTTACAATATCAATCGCCATAATGTCAGATTGCAACTGCATGCAAAGTTTATTGTTAGTAATTCCTCCATCAACGCGCATCTCAGTTAATTTGATACCAGAGTCGGCTTCCATGGCGTCTATGACTTCTTTAGTTTGATAGCAAATTGCTTCCAGGGTAGCCCTTGCTATATGCGCTTTAGTATTTGCTCTAGTTAATCCAACAATCACGCCCCGAGCATCGCTTCGCCAGTAGGGCGCAAATAAACCGGAAAAGGCTGGCACAAAGTAAACGCCACCATTATCTGGAACTGAGGCTGCCAAAGTTTCCACTTCCGTAGCCGAATTTATAAATCCTAGTTGATCTCTAAGCCATTGAACTGCAGACCCAGTTACTGCTACCGAACCTTCAAGCGCATATTGAACCGGCGCAGCTCCAAATTTAAATAAAACCGTTGTGATTAAGCCATGTTTAGAGCGGACTAACTTATCTCCAGTACTAGTTAGTGCGAAATTACCCGTACCGTAAGTAGTTTTTGATTCACCTTTTTCAAAACAAGTTTGGCCAACCATAGCTGCTTGCTGATCGCCAAGAATTCCCGCAATTGGTACACCGCTACCGGTCATTCCGTAAACTTCAGATGAAGATTTAATCTCAGGAAGCCACTGCCGCTTAATTCCAAAGATACTTAATAACTCATCGTCCCAATCAAGGCTCTCTAAATTCATCAATTGAGTGCGAGAAGCATTTGAAACATCGGTGGCAAATACTCCAGTTAATTTAAAGAGCAGCCAGGAATCGATAGTTCCAAAGGCAATATTTGCAGTATTGCTTACTTTATTCTGCAAAATCCATGCCATTTTGCTTGCAGAAAAGTAAGGGGCGATAGGAGTTCCCGTCTTTAATGTGATGGTTGACTTAACCTGCTCTGGAAATTGATTTAGGTACTCTGCAGTTCGGGTATCTTGCCAAACAATGGCATTTGAAATGGGAATTCCAGTCTCTCGATCCCAGCAAACCGTGGTCTCTCTTTGGTTTGTAATTCCAATAGCGGAGAGCTCCTGCTCTTTGATACCGGCTTTTGTAAGCGCTCCTTCAATAACTTTTAAGGTGTTCTGCCAGATTTCCATTGCATCATGTTCTACCCAACCTGATTGCGGAAGAATCTGTTGATGCTCCATTTGGTGCTGACTAATAATCTCGCCAAGCTCATTAAAAATGATGAACCTAGTGCTGGTGGTTCCCTGATCAAGAGCGCCGATGTAAATCACATGGGAACTTTACTTAATTAGCATTAACATTGGCCAATAATGTTTGATTCCAGCCTAAACTCAGAGCAGCGCGCAGATGATCTTGCCCGCTTGGGTAAGGA
>JBJTCN010000080.1:0-12365 GCA_046091905.1 Candidatus Nanopelagicaceae bacterium | reverse complement strand
GATAAACGGTAGCCGTAGAGGCGATCTAGTACGCGGCGGGTTTCTTGAGCGTCAATTAAGTGATAATCGAGGTCGCGGGTTTCGTGGACTGCTTTTTGAATTGCCTCTTTGGTGATTTCGTTAAAGACCATGCGCTTGATTGGGATTTTTGGTTCGAGGGTTTCGACCAAGTGCCAAGCGATTGCTTCACCTTCGCGGTCTTCGTCCGTTGCCAGGATTAGTTCGTCGGCTTCTTTCATCAGTGCTTTGAGTTCTGAGACTTTGCCTTTTTTATCTGGGTTGATGACGTATAGGGGGCTGAAATCGTTTTCGATGTCGACGCCTTCTTTGGACCAAGCTTGTTTCTTTACTTCGGCAGGGATGTCGGCGGCGCGTTGTGGCAGGTCGCGGATGTGGCCGACGGATGCTTCGACGATGTATTCATCGCCAAGGTAATCGGAGATTCTACGTGCTTTGGCAGGGGACTCAACGATTACTAGTTTTTTGAAGTTGCCATCGAAGGGTGGACGAACTTTTGGCGCAGCGCTGACCGATTTGCGGGCAGACTTCTTCGCTGCCTTCTTTACGGTTTTCTTTTTAGTCGCTGCCATTTCCTAAATTCTCTATTTGGTTTATGTTTAAAGAACCAATTTCCATCTTGCATATCTAAGCGAGGAACCCCGCACTTATGCACGGGGTTCACACGCTCGGACATTACAACTATGCGATCGATGTTGACTTTTTACGGTTATGTACAAGGCCGCCGATGATGATGAAGGTTGCAATTGCAGCGATAGCCATTGAAAGTGTGCTCTTATCTTCAAGTGATAGCTTCACGATTAGTGGAGTAACTAGAAGACCAACCAAGTTCATAACCTTGATTAAAGGGTTGATTGCAGGGCCAGCGGTGTCTTTGAAAGGATCGCCAACGGTGTCGCCTACAACTGTTGCCGCGTGGGCATCAGAGTGCTTGCCGCCGTGGTTGCCATCTTCGACCATCTTCTTTGCGTTATCCCAAGCTCCGCCTGAGTTAGCAAGGAAAACCGCCATCAAAGTACCGGTTGCAATTGCGCCAGCTAGGTATGCGCCAAGTGCGCCTACGCCAAGGCCGAAACCAACTGCAATTGGTGCCATTACTGCAAGAACACCAGGAACTGAAAGTTCGCGGAGTGAATCGCGGGTGCAGATATCTACAACTGCGCCGTACTCTGGCTTTTCAGTGCCCTTCATGATGCCTGGGTGCTTTTCAAACTGGTGGCGAACTTCTTGGACCACTGCGCCAGCTGCGCGAGATACAGCGTTGATCGCAAGACCAGAGAACATAAATACCACTGCGGCACCGATCATTAGACCAACTAAGTTGCGTGGATCTGCAACGTTTAGCACGCCGTTAAATTGTTCTGCCAAGTGCCTTGCGTTCTTGCCAGCTTCGATAACTGCTTCTTTAATGGCATCGGTAAATGCGCCAAATAGCGCAGTAGCCGCAAGTACCGCAGTTGCGATGGCAATACCTTTAGTGATCGCCTTTGTGGTGTTACCAACTGCATCAAGAGAGGTAAGAATCTGTGCGCCTTCGCCCTTAACATCGCCAGACATTTCGGCAACGCCTTGTGCGTTATCTGAAATTGGGCCGAAGGTATCCATAGCCACGATTACGCCTACGGTTGTAAGTAAGCCGGTACCTGCGAGCGCGATTGCTAATAGGGATAATGTGATTACACCTTGTCCTAATGAGAATGCACCGAATACTGCAGCTGCAATTAATACTGCGCTGTATACCGCTGATTCAAAACCAACTGAGATACCGGAAAGAATTACAGTTGCGGCACCAGTCTTTGAAGATGCGGCAACGTCATTAACTGGACGCTTGCCAACTTCAGTAAAGAAGCCGGTTAGTAATTGGATAGCTGCTGCTAAAACGATACCGATTAATACTGCGCCCCAAGCAAGGATGCGTGGATTGCTATCGCCTGCTGCGGCGATCGCATCTTCAGAAAGACCAGTTAACATGCTGAATTTCGCTGGTAAATATGTGAATGTAGCAAGGCCAGTTAGCACTGCAGAGATAATCGCGGTCATGAAGAATGAACGGTTGATTGATTGCATTGCAGACTTATCTGTGCTGCGCATGCGAGTTAGGAAGATTCCTAATACTGCAGTGATGGTTCCGATTGCTGGCACGATAAGTGGATAGATAAGTCCGCTATCTCCGAAGCCTGCTTTACCAAGAATAAGTGCGGCAACAAGTGTTACTGCATATGATTCGAATAGGTCAGCGGCCATACCTGCGCAGTCACCGACATTATCGCCAACGTTATCGGCAATGGTTGCCGCGTTACGTGGATCATCTTCTGGAATACTCTTTTCAACTTTACCAACCAGGTCTGCTCCGACGTCTGCAGCTTTAGTAAAGATACCGCCGCCAACGCGCATAAACATCGCGAGCATCGCTGCGCCGAAACCGAAACCTTCAAGCACGCTTGGTGCATTTTCGCGATAGACCGCGACTACGATTGCGGCGCCAACTAGGCCAAGGCCAACAGTTAACATACCTACAACGCCACCGGTGCGGAATGCGATCTGGACTGCGCCTTCAGATGATTTCTGGCGAGCAGCTTCGGCAACGCGAACGTTTGCGCGCACTGCCAACCACATTCCTTGGTAGCCAACGAATGCAGAGAAGCCTGCGCCGACAAGGAAGAATATTGAGCGGCCAACTTTGATTTCAGTTGTGCCAGGGAGAGCGAAAAGTAGAACGAATACGATTGCTACGAATACTGCAAGAGTACGGAACTGGCGCGCTAAGTATGCGGCGGCGCCTTCCTGAACTGCTTGCGCAATTTCGCGCATCTTGTCGGTGCCATCTGCTTTTGCGAGTACCTGCGCGCGAAGTGCTGCGGCGACGCCAAGTGCTGCTAATGAGATTGCTAGGACGATATATACATAGGCCAGATTTGACCCGGTTACTTGCACAAGTGAGCTAGAAGCTCGCATGGGTTTTGCTCCTTCGTTGGAGTTGGGCGCTCTTCTCCTGTTTTATCAGGTGAATCGCTTCCGGTCCCGTGGGGACCTTGGCCGCTTCTCCTCTTGCGAGCGCGTTACGGCGTAAGTATGAGGGGAAAGGCGCGAATCGGGCAAGTTATACCTCTTATATGTACTTTGAAGTCGCCCAGGGGGCCTAAGGGGTCGGTCAGATAATCGATACGGTCCAGGTGAATTTATGAAGGCCTGGGCGGATCAGGTACTTATCCAGGGTGTCTGGGCCGCAGGATGCAGTGCCGACTCCGCGGTGTGCAGCATCAATTGTGATCACGGTGGTGCCACTTCGTTTTACATAAACATTGTGGGTGGCATCGGCTAGATCTTCGCTGCGCACGTGAGATGTAGTGACCATGCGTGGTTTATCTAATTCGATGCGTAGGACTTTGCCATGAATATCGCGAAGCTCAAACCAACGAACGCCAACTCGGCCACCATTTTCTTGTGGCTTAATGTAATCGGTCATCAAATCTGAAACGGATGAGCGGTACTTACCAACGCGACCAATTGCGCGATCTGGCACGGTCTCATGTGGACCGACGCCAAAATAAGTGTAATTATTTAGTAAGCCGTTGACTTCAAAATTAATTCCTACACGCGCGACATCATTTAATTGCTTTGGAAGTGTAACCGCATCGGTAATTCTGATTTGGCCCGCAATGCTTTCTACGGTTTGTAGATGCTTAACTGCAATACCTTTAGAAGTCTTCCAGGTGCGCGTGATTATTGCCTTCTTGCCTTGGAATTTAACTTTGCAATCGGCAACCTTTAGATCGCGCAATCCCCAGTTATTCCATTTGTGTCCTGCGGTGCCAATGGCATCGTTATCAGTTGGTGCGCGCCAGAGCATTAACTTAGGGGCTGCTTGTTGCTGCGGTAATTGCAAAGTGCCATCTTTATTAACGATTCTTTGGATATCAAAACCAATTAACCCAGTTTCGACAATTTTGGCGACTTTTGGCTTTGCTGCGCTCTTGGATGTGATTGCAAATTGCTCCCAGGCAACTTCGTGGCCGCTCTTATCTTCTAGGATTAAATTTAAGAAGCGTTCACCAGTTGCGGCGCTATTTAAATCTTTAGCAGGCACTGAAATATTTGCAGACTTTCGTGGCTTAACTGCCGGCAGCTTGAGGTTGCCTTTTGCGGTGATTTCGCCTTCTACGGTTACTTCATAACGAAGTTTGTAGCCGCTTAAATCAATGAAGAAGAACTTATTAAATAACTGGTATTTACCGCTGGTTTTGCCCACTTGCTTGAAAAAAACTGGCGCGGCCAAGTATTTGAATTCCGCCATCGCAGGTTTTGGGGTCCGATCCGGAAAGAACATACCGTCGCAGACAAAGTTGCCATCGTGTTTCTTCTCGCCATAATTACCACCGTATGCACTGCGCTTGGTGCCATCTGGAAGTGTTTGATCAAGTCCGTGATCCCACATCTCCCAGATAAATCCACCTTGCAAGCCTTTATATTTGTGGATGACACCCCAATACTCTTTTAACGTGCCATTGGAATTACCCATCGCGTGGGTGTATTCGCACATAATTAATGGGCGCGAAGTTTGCGCTTTGCGTTTTCCGCTCTTGATTGCCTTTGCATAACTTTCAATTGCGCTAATGCTTGGATACATTGGGCAGACCACATCGGATAAATCAAAGTTAGCGGTCCAATCACCGCGGATCGCACCTTCGTAATGAAGTGGGCGAGTTGGATCAAAGCTGCGCACATATGCAGCGGCAGCGCGATGATTTAACCCCGCGCCAGATTCATTACCTAAAGACCAAAGCACTGCAGATGCATGGTGAATATCGCGCTGAACCATGCGCGCAATTCGATCTACCCATTGCGATAAATACTTTTGATCATCACATAATAAATTTTGGAAAGCATGGGATTCAATGTTTGCTTCATCGATTACATAGATACCAAGCTCATCGCATAAGCTTAAAAAGACTGGATCGTTTGGATAATGCGAAGTGCGCACCGCATTGAAATTATTAGCCTTTAGCGCCATTAAATCTGCGCGGTAATCAGCTGCGCTAATTACGCGGCCGGTGCGCTTATTAAAATCATGGCGATTAATGCCGTAGAAAATAATTGGTTGGCCATTTAGTAATAGCTCATTGCCTTTGATTTCTACGCGGCGAAAACCCACCTTTTGAGTTGCAGTCTGAACTACCTTGCCATTTGGATTGGTAAGTACATATTCAACTTCATAAAGAGTTGGGGATTCGGCAGACCAAGGCGAAACTGGCAGTTTTACCTCGAATTCCAGTGGCCCCGGAATGATCGATTCAGTAGCGAGCCATGCAGCTTTGGCCGCCTTTGGTATATTTCCATCCCAGTAAGTAGCTTGGAAGAAATCTTTGCCCGCTTCAAATTCTTCGATGGTTTTCTCGGTCCAATTGGGTGCAGACTTTTGAATCACTTTAGCTTCGGCTTTAGCTTTTGATTTACCGGTACTGCGCGCTTGTAATTTGTAATTTACAAATGATTGGTTATCAATTGAATTAATGTGCGCACGAATATTTAATTTGCCCGTTTTATTGTCGGCTAAAAGAGTAGGTGTGGCATAAAGGCGTTCGATAAATACCTGGTCGGTGAAATACAACTTGATACTACGAGAAATTCCGCCGTGCCACCATTGATCTTGATCTTCAATGTATGTGGCATCAGACCATTTGATAACTTTGATACGGATGGTGTTCTCGCCGGCTTTAACAAAATTAGTAAGGTCGTATTCGGAAGCTAAATGTGAATCTTTGCCAGCGCCAACGGCTTCGCCATTGATGTACAGAATGTGCACAGATTCTGTAGCGCCAATCTGAAGCACCACGCGCTTATGAACTAAATTCTCACTTAGATTAAAGGTGCGTTCGTAAATTCCAGTTGGATTATCTTCAGGCACAGTTGGCGCAAAATGATCCCATGGCATCTGAGTATTTGTGTAGATTGGTTTATCGCCAAATGGTTGCTGGCCATCGACCATGGTCCATAGCCCGGGCACATTTAACTTCTGCCAATTGCCAAGTGGCGCGCTGGGATTTGCGATTAATTGAAAGTTCCAGGTGCCATCTAATGAAAGATAAGTTGGATGCTCCAGGTTGAGCATTGGCAGACGATTTACAGATGAAGTTTCTGGACTATTCCAGATATTTTCCATTAGCGCTTAACCCTTTGTTGAGCCAATTGTTAAACCAGATACGAACTGCTTCTTCATTAAAAAGAAAATAATTAAGGTAGGTAGCGCGGCCATGATGGCGCCGGCGGCCAACATATTAAAGTCCGTGATGTACTCACCGCGTAGGCGGCCTAAAGCAGCGGTAATTGGGCGTTTGGCATCGGTCTTCATCAACACAATCGCCCAGAAGAATTCGTTGTAAATCCAAGTCGTCATCAATACTGAAAGTGCAGCTAGCGGTGGACGCAAGAGCGGCAAGATCACCCTCCAGTAATGGGTAAATACTGATGCGCCATCAACAATGGCAGATTCGCTAATCTCTTTTGGAATCGTCTTCATGTAAGAAGAGAGTACGAAAGTAGCAAATCCGACTTGGAAAGCTACGTGAATTAAAATCAAACCCCAGTAGCTGTCATAAAGCACGGTGCGATTGCCGACCAAATCACCGATCCAGATATAAATCTTAAATAACGGTGCATAAACCAACTGCACTGGTAGCAAGTTGCCGGCGGTAAAGAGCAGCAACATGTATAAATTGAATCTAAATGAGTAGCGGGTAACTACGAAAGCAAGTAGCGAACCAAAGAAGAGCGTCAGAATTACGCCCGGGATCGCCACGATAAATGAATTTGCTAAGTAGCGCAGAATATTCATCAAGCGGAAGGCTTCGAAGTAGTTGTAAAGATTTATATGTCTTGGCCAGCTAAAGACGCCATTTTCAATAATGTCTTGATATGGACGTAGCGAAGTCCAGATGGTCCAAAGAATTGGAAATAACCAGACAAAGGCGAAGAAACCGATAAAGGTAGAGATAAAGGCATCTTTACGCTTCTGCGCATTCTTATATTTCTTATCGATGACCGTCATTTTTCTTCCTTAAATACGGTGCGCAAGTAGAAAATAATTGGGGTAATACTTAAAACCAAGAGCACCACAGCGTAGGCCGCGCCCAGCATGGATGCGGATTGGCCATAAATATTCTGGAAGACCAACATGCCTAAGATCGGCCAACCAGTACTGGTTCCGTAAATTATGTAAATTAAATCGAAGGCGCGCAGCGAATCAATCACGGTAATAACCAGCACGATGGTGTTAACCGATGCCAGGGACGGAAAGATCACGCGCTTAAAGGCCTGCCATTCGGTAGCACCATCAATGGATGCCGCTTCGCGAAGTGAAGGATCCACGCTCTTTAGCCCCGCTAAATAAAGCAGCATGATGTAACCGATATGGCGCCAGGAAGCTAGCGCCAGAATCACCCAAGTATTGATTTTGTCATTACTAAAGATCGGAATCGCATTTTCAATGCCGCGACCCATGATGCCTTGTAAAAATCCACCTGGGCCTAACATGAATTGCCAGATGATTCCGATTACGGCAAGTGAAAGTACAACTGGTAAATAATAAATGGATTCATAAATCTTATGGCCGCGAATTTTGCGATCAATCTGATATGCCAGCAATACGCCAAGTGGAGTTGCAACTACGCTAAAGAAGATTAACCAAATGACGTTATGCCATAACGCTTGCCAGAAAACTGGGGTCTTGGTAAAGATGGTGATGTAATTATTGATACCGGCCCAACGAATATTGGATAACTGAATACCATTCCAATAGGTAAATGAAAGCGCCACGGTCATTAACGCTGGAATCCAAATCATTGCAATATGCAGGAATGTTGGCACTCCAACAAAAGCAGTTAACGTTGCACGATCTTGTTTAGAGAATGCAGCACGACGGCCACGAGATTTTTTTCTCGTGGCCGTCGTCTTCACAAAGCGCAATATAGCGTTTATGCAACACTAATTAAAGTGCTGGTAGCGCATCCCATTGCTGTTGCATTGATTCAGTGATCTTGTTGACATCCTTTGGATTCTTCAAGAAGTTCTGAAGTGCTGGACCTGCAACCGTTGATGCGAAATCGTTACGGCAATCGCGATCAAGGAAGAACATGATGTTATTCGCTTCAGCAAGAACTGCAAGCTTCTGCTTGTTGAATGCATCGTATGAAGAGGTATCCATCTTGGTGTTTACATATAGAGAAGTATCGCCAGCACCTTGCGCAGCAATCATTCCCTCTTCTGAACCCCAGAACTCTGCAAGTCCTGCGCCACCATCTGGATTCTTGCTGTTTGCAGCAACGCAGATACCATCAAGAGGAGCATCGATTGAATCGCGCTTGAACTCTGGATTGATTTCTGGGAACGGCACGATCCATAGATCGTCGTAATCTTCTTGTGATTGAGCCTTGAAATCATTAGCGAACCAAGAACCCATCATCATTACGCCAGCCTTCTTCTGTAGTAGAAGATCGCGCATGCCATCCCATTCGATGTCATTCTTATTAGCATTCATATAAGGAACCAACATTGCAAAATACTTAAATGTTTCTAGTGTCTTTGCATCAGTCCACTTTGCCTTACCGTTTAGAAGATCGATGTGGTACTGGTAACCATTAACGCGTGCGTTGATTACGTCGAATGTACCCATTGCTTCCCAACCGCCCTTATTACCCATTGGGTAAGCGACTAGGCCCTTCTTCTTGGTAGCTTCCATAACCTTCATTAGGTCATCCCAAGTTGCAATATTCTCTGGATCTTGTCCAACTGCTTGCATGGTTGACTTGCGATAGTGAAGTCCCCATGGATAGTAAGTTGTTGGAATGATGTACTGCTTGCTGTCGCCAGGATTTGTAGCACCCTGTACAACTGCAGCGGTTAGTTGATCGCCAAGATTCTTGATGTTATCTGAAACATCATGGAATAGACCTTGTGATGCGTAGAAGTTGGTACGCCATCCAGCCATCCAGCCGAATACATCGTCAGGAGTTCCCTGTAGGTATTGTGAAATACCGTTTTGGAATGGATCTGATTCAACTGCTTGCTGTGTGATCTCTACGCCAGTCTTCTTTGTGTATGCATCGTTAACTGCTTGTGCAATCTTGATGCCAGATTCGCTGGTACCGCGAACTGTGAAAGTAACTGGATCTGTATTTTTCTTGCTACATCCTGCAAGTAAGCCTGCACCTGCTGCAAGTCCGACGCCGCCAACAGCTGCGCCTTTTAGAACGGAACGTCGTGAAACGCTTTTTTCGTTCGTCATTGAACTTCCTTTTCTACTAGCCACTTCGATCGATTAGTAAAACTAGTGAGTCGAAACTACGCCTAAAAGGGGTGGTTTTCTAGGATATTTCAATTATTTTCACATTGCGGAAAGGTGCAAGAGCAGCCCTTGTTGCGGACGAAGCCCTGGCATCTCAAGGCCAAAAGTGGCTAATTCTGCGCCGGAAATCGCTAGTTCTGGCCACCAACCTGGGTAGCTGCGTTGAATCAAATCGTCGGAACTTAAATGTCCAATGGCTTTTACCCGATAAGTCCGATTTGGATCTAGGCCCGCAAGCTGCGCGCTCTTAGAGAGAAAGCCATCTGCCGTAGCTAATTGCATATAGGTAAAGAGTGCTTCGGATTTATCTTGCGCGATGGTGCCGTAAAGATAAGCATTGCCGACATCTGCGCGCGAAATATTGCCGCTATGAATTAATTGGCGATACTTTTTATAAAAGGCGATGTAATCTCTTAATACAGCTTGCTCTGCTTCGGTTGCTTCCAGGATATTCCATTCAATTCCGGCATGGCCAAAGAGCGCATTTAAAACACGGAAACGAATATCAGCAGTGCGATGTGTTTGATGTCCATGTGTTGGACCAACATGCGTACCTAAAAGTTCTGGTGGAATCACCATTGCAGTCCATCGTTGAATACTTTGGCGCTCAAGTGGATCATTTTGATCTGAAGTCCAGAAGCGATCTGCATGTTCGATCATTCCTAAATCAATGCGTCCACCGCCAGAGCTGCAACTTTCAATCTCCAAACCTGGATTGCGCTTTTTTAATTCATCAAACAAGTTATAAATTGCATTAGTCTGATTATGTACCGCTGGGCGACCATCGCTAATTGGATCTGAAATTGATCGATTGTGATCCCATTTGATGTAAGAAATGTTGCAAGATTTCAAAACTACATCAACTTGTTCCAGTACTTGGTTATAAGCAGCGGGTTTAGTTAAATCTAAAACTTGTTGCGCGCGGCCAAAGACTGGCATTCGCCCTGGTTCTTGTAATAGCCAATCTGGATGTGCACGATATAGATCGGAATCAAGCTGCAACATCTCGCCCTCAAACCACAATCCAAATTGCATGCCCTTTGAATTAACTAAATCTGCCAGCGGTTTTAAACCATTTGGCCAGACCTCTTTGCTGACTACCCAATCACCAAGTCCTTGGCGATCATTTCGCCGCGCACCAAACCAGCCATCATCTAGAACCACACGTTCTACGCCAATTTCAGACGCTTTTCCCACCATTGCAGATAGTTTGGCAAAGTCATGATCAAAGTAGACCGCTTCCCATAAATTTAAAGTTAGCGGGCGAGGACTCTTTGGATGTTTAGCGCGCGCACGAATATGTCCGTAGTGACGATTAGTTAAACCATCTAAACCTTCGCCTGAATATGCGGCAATTACCTTTGGAGTGGTGTAGCTCTGCCCCTTAATTAAAATAATTTCACCAGGTAATAAATATTCACCAGCGCCAATTGAAAGATTATCGTCAATTAACTTTTCTACGTGATGGATGTTGTTACCACTCCAAGCAACGGCCATTGACCAAGCTTCGCCGCAACGGAAATTGGTCGATTTATTTAAGGCAATTTGAGTGATGGTGTAATCATGTCCGGTGCGACCTTCAAAAATTTCTCTAGAAGTTAAACCATAGTCAAGTGGACGGCGTTGCATTTGGCGCTCTTTAGACCAATGGCCATAAAAATCTAAAATCTCATCTGCTTGCGGTGCAAGTGGCAACCAATTTAAGAGATGCTCTAAGTAATAATCTCCCTCTGCAACATTCTTAATTGTGCTTTGTACCGTGAGAATTCCAAATTGATCCAGATTGTAATTAATTTCAATTTCTAGCCCGGCTAATTTATCCTCGAAGTGCGCAGTTAAAGAATCTTTACTTGCTTCATGTTTGGTAAGTGCAAAGTAATTAGATACTGATTTACCGGCGCGATGTCCACGAAGCGCAGGATGCCCACGCCAGCCGCGGCTATGTTCGCGCAGTATTAAATTGCGTGGATTTACATCTAAATCACCGTGTGCAATTGCGCGCTTGGTAGCAAGCAGCGAAGCATCGGTAACTGATGGCAATGCTTGGCCCCAATGCGCGATTTCTAAGGTCTCATCGACCTGGTTTAGCACTAGGGAAGTTCCACCATTGCAAAGATGAATTGGCACTTAGGAATGCTACTTAAATAGTGGCTTTTTGTTTAGGCTTCACGCATGACCAATCTTTTCGATGCCCATTCCATCGTAACTACCTTGGGGCTAATCGGGGTCCTGGCAATTATTTTTGCGGAGACTGGTCTTTTGATCGGCCTCTTCTTTCCGGGAGATTCACTGCTCTTCATCGCAGGGCTCGCAGCATCAAGTTCTGCGCAAGAGATTTTAGGAACGCATTTAAATGTAGCCGCGCTATTAATTGGCGCACCGATTGCGGCAATTGTGGGATCGCAAGTTGGTTATTGGTTTGGCGCCAAAGTTGGGCCAAAGTATTTTGATCGCCCAGATGGCAGATTTTTTAATCAGCGTCGCGTACAAGCTACTGAGAAATGGTTAAGTAAATACGGAACCGGTAAGGCGCTAATTCTTTCGCGCTATATTCCATTTATTCGTACGCTAATTAATCCACTAGCCGGAATCGTGAAGGTGCCAGCGCGCGCTTTCTTTACTTATAACGTGATTGGTGCGCTACTTTGGACGGAATCGGTAATCGGTCTTGGAATTTTTCTGGGAGATAAAATCTCAGGAAGTGTAGATAAATATCTACTACCAATTATTGGTTTAATTATTATCTTTAGTTTGGTGCCTGTTGCAATCGAAGTGATTAAAGAGACAAATACCAAACGAAATTTAAGCTAAATTAATTAAGACCCAAATCAGATAATTGATAAGCCGCGCGGTATTCAAGACCGGCTTCTTTAATTTTTGGTGCCGCGCCGCGTTCTACGATTACTGCAACGCCAACCACAATCGCGCCAGCTTCTTTAAGCGCTTCAACTGCAGTCAATACTGATCCGCCAGTTGTTGAAGTATCTTCAACTGCAAGCACGCGCTT
>JBJTCN010000079.1:0-43337 GCA_046091905.1 Candidatus Nanopelagicaceae bacterium | reverse complement strand
TCCAAACGTTGGTCCACTAAAGTTTCAGTTAGACGATCAAAAAGTTTTCTTCTGGGTTGTAGTTGTAATGATTTTGCTTACGATTTGGATGATACGTCGTCTAAGCGTTCGTCGACCTGGACGTGCCTGGGAAGCGATTCGTCAAGATGAAGATGCCGCTGAACTCATGGGCGTGCCAACTCTGAAATACAAGATTTGGTCATTTACATTAGGCGCAGCAGTGGGTGGTGCAGCTGGAGTTCTATATGGATCGAAAAATCTCTTTATCGCACCTGAAATGTTCACATTAAACGTTTCAATTCTGATACTTGCGTGTGTTGTTTTCGGCGGTATTGGAAATATCTGGGGCGTGATTGTGGGTGCAACAATTTTGGGTTACCTCCCAGATCGTATTCGTTTCATCTCTGATGCACGTTTGCTAGTTTTCGGAGTGGTCTTGGTGGTAGTTATGAACTTCCGTCCAGATGGATTATTACCTCGCAAGAAACGTGAAAAAGCAGTTGTGAAGAAGGAAGGGATTGCCTAATGTCCGAAACACTTCTATCGCTTAAGAATGTAATCATGAAATTTGGTGGCGTAACTGCAATCAACGATGTCAGTTTAGATGTAAAAAAAGGTGAAATTCTGGCGCTAATTGGACCAAATGGCGCTGGCAAAACCACAGTCTTCAATGTAATAACTGGCGTCTACAAGACTACAAGCGGCACAATTACTTTTGATGGAACTGTAATTTCAAAGCAAAAACGCTTTGAAATTACCAAATTAGGAGTAGCTCGCACCTTTCAGAATATTCGCTTATGGGGCGATATGACCACTCTCGAGAACGTCATTGCTGCAACAGATGTTCACAAACGAAGTGGTTTAGTTGGTGCTTTATTTGGATTACCGCGTGCTCGCCGTGAAGAACGTGAAAATCGCGAAAGTGCGCATGAAATTCTAAAATTTATTGGCATAGATGAGTACTCAGATCGGCTAGCAAAAAATCTTCCTTATGGTGTGCAGCGTCGTTTAGAAATCGCGCGTGCGCTCGGAACCAATCCAAAGTTATTACTTCTTGACGAACCAGCAGCTGGATTTAATCCAGCTGAAAAAGTTGAGTTAGCATCACTTATCAAGAAGATACGTGATGCTGGTTATACAGTGCTGCTGATCGAACACGACATGTCACTAATCATGGGCATCTCTGATCGCGTAGCGGTGCTGGACTTTGGTGTGAAAATTGCAGATGACTTACCTAGCGTTGTGCAAAATGATTCGAAGGTTATTGAAGCCTATTTAGGAGTGCCAGAAGATGCGTCTTGAAATAAAAGATCTGCACGTATTTTATGGAAAAATCGAAGCCATTAAAGGAATCTCGGTAACTGTAAATCAGGGCGAAATCGTAACTTTGATCGGCGCTAATGGTGCTGGTAAAACTACAACTCTAAAAACTATCTCCGGACTACGTCCAGTCTCATCCGGCCAGGTCATTTTCGATGGGCAAGACATCTCTAAGATGCCGGCTCACGAACGAGTGCATTTAGGTATTTCACAAGCTCCAGAAGGTCGAGGAATTTTCCCTGGCATGACGGTGTTAGAAAATCTTGAAATGGGTAAATTCCATCGCAAAGATCGTAAAGCCGAAATGAGTGAAGACCTGGATAAGGTTTATACGCTCTTTCCACGCTTGAAAGAGCGCGCTAGCCAAGCTGGCGGAACTCTCTCTGGTGGTGAGCAACAGATGTTGGCAATTGGCCGAGCACTGATGTCAAGACCAAAGGTGCTTTTGCTAGATGAACCATCAATGGGACTTGCACCTCAGATGATTGCAAATATTTTCCGAATCATTACAGAGATTAATAAACAAGGCGTAACAATTTTGTTGGTTGAACAGAATGCTCAGCAAGCACTAAGTCGCGCACATCGTGCATATGTTTTAGAAATCGGAAAGATTACCAAGGAAGCAAATGCTAAGGATCTATTAAACGATCCACATGTTAAGTCAGCTTATCTTGGAACTGGAGCTCACGAAATCTATTAATCGTTTAATATCAAACAAGTAATACGGGCAGTGCAGGTGCGCTGCCCGTCTTCATTTGTAATCTCAATGTTGTAGCTACATAAAGTTTTACCAAGCGAGATTGCAGTGGCAATTGCGGTCACTACTCCTTTGGTAGCAGTTTTGTGATGAGTTGCATTTATATCAACGCCGACAATTCTGCGATTTGGACCAGCATGCAACCAGGTACCAATCGAACCAAGCGATTCTGCCAGGACCACATTTGCGCCGCCATGTAAAAAACCAAGTGGTTGCGTATTTCCTTCAACTGGCATCGTGCCAACTAATCGCTCAGGAGTTGCTTCAAGAATTTTGATACCCATTTTCTCATCTAAAGCAGCTTGGCCACGACCGTTTAAAAGTTCCATGAAATCCATATTCAAAACATAACAGAGATAACATAATCGAGTGAAGCGACTCCTACTTATTGATGGCCATTCAATGGCATATCGAGCATTTTTTGCGCTTCCGTTAGATGCATTTACTACCGCATCGGGCCAACACACAAATGCCGTTTATGGCTTCTCAAATATGCTAATGGCGCTCATTAAAGAGGAGAAGCCAACTCATATCGCGGTGGCATTTGATGTATCAAGAAAAACCTTTCGCACCGAGAAATTTCCAGAATATAAAGCCACTCGTAGCGCGACTCCAGAAGAGTTTCGTTCCCAGATTTCTTTAATTCATGAAGTTCTAAAAGCGATGCAGATCAATGAATATTCATTAGAAGGTTATGAAGCAGATGACTTACTCGCGACAATTTCAAGAGAAGCGGTTGCCGATGGCTTCGAAGTTTTTATCTGTACTGGCGATAGAGATAGTTTTCAATTGGTAACCGAGCAGATTACGGTTCTATATCCAAAGAAGGGCGTCTCTGAAATGGCGCGCATGACACCAGATGCGGTGGTAGAGAAATATGGATTAACACCTGAGCAGTATCCAGATTTCGCAGCGCTACGAGGAGATCCCTCCGATAACCTGCCATCAATTCCAGGTGTAGGAGAGAAGACCGCGGCAAAATGGATTGTGGAATTTGGGTCGCTTAAGAATTTAATTGCGAAAATCGATGAAGTCAGTGGAAAGGTAGGTGATTCACTTCGTGCAAATATCGATTCCGTTTTGCGTAACCACGAATTAACGCATTTAGTCTCAAATGTACCAATTAAGTATGCGCTCTCAGATTTAAGTTGGGAATCATTTGATGCAGATCAATTAAGAACTATATTTTCAAAACTTGAATTTAAGTCGCTCTTAGCTAAGTTGCCAGCTAAGGCAGAAACCTCGCCAACTCTGGATATTCAATTCTCCACTCCCGAAGAGGTGAGCGCCAAATTAGCTGGTTTCACTGGAACTATTGGATTTATCTTTGAGCTATTAGATGAAAGGCTAAGTTCATACGCGGTAGCGCTTTCGCAATCAGAGGTTTATTTAGTGATGTCTGATGAGATTGGCTCTTGGTTAGTGGATCCAAAAATAGAAAAGATCTCACATGACTTTAAATCACTTGCCAGAGTTATAGATTTCAATGGCGTGGTCTTTGATACCGCGTTAGCTGCATATTTGATTGATCCCGGTAATCGCCTCAATTCAATTGATGATGTATTGGAACGATATGGTTTCTCGGATTCTTCGCTATCAAACAAAGCTGCTGCACTCTTTGCGTTGCGCGAGAAGTTAACATCAGAGCTAATCGAACGAGGTGCACAGAAATTACTCACAGAACTTGAGATTCCAGTCTCGGTGGTATTAGCTCAAATGGAACGCTTCGGAGTTGCCATAGACAAGGGTGCACTCAAAGAGCAGAACGCAGATCTGCAAAATGAAGTGCATGCGCAAAGCCAGGCGGCTTTTAAAGCAGCTGGGCATGAATTTAATGTGGCCTCACCTAAACAATTACAAGTAGTGCTCTTTGATGAGCTGAAATTACCTAAAACTAAGAAGATTAAAACTGGATACACCACGGATGCGGAGAGCTTGCAATGGCTATTTGCGCAGACTAAACACCCGGTCCTCGAATCCTTACTTAAAATTCGCGAGGCAAGTAAGTTACAAAGTGTTGTTGAAGGTTTATTAAATGAAGTTCAAGCAGATGGTCGGATCCATACTCATTTTCAACAGACTGTCGCGGCAACTGGACGGCTCTCTTCTACTGGCCCTAATTTGCAGAATATTCCGATCAGAAGTGAACTTGGTAGGAAAATTAGAGATGGCTTTGTCGCAGGTAAAGGATTTGATGGCATCTTCACAGCAGATTACAGCCAGATAGAGATGCGGATCTTGGCTCATTTAGCGGAAGATGAAAAATTACTAGAAGCATTTGTCTCCGGTGAGGATCTACATTCAACAGTGGCCTCGCTAGTTTTTGGAGTTAAATCAACTGAGGTAGATCCAGAGATGCGTCGCCAAATAAAGGCGATGTCATATGGATTGGCATATGGATTGAGTGCTTTCGGCCTTTCGCAGCAATTAGATATCACGCCAGGCGAAGCAAGCGCCTTAATGGAGAAGTACTACCTACGTTTTGGGGGTATTAGAGATTATTTGGCGACGGTGGTCAAAAAAGCGAAGCATGATGGCTACACCGAAACGCTCATGGGGCGCAGGCGATACTTACCTGATTTGCAGAGCGAAAATAAATTTAAAAGAGAGATTGCCGAGCGCGCAGCGCTGAATGCTCCGATACAGGGAACCGCAGCAGATATCATCAAATTAGCAATGCTACGAGTAGATCAGGCAATGAAAGCAGCAAATTTAAAGAGTCGATTACTATTACAGATTCACGATGAGCTTCTTTTTGAATATATAGAATCCGAACTGCCTCAGCTGATTGAATTAGTTAAGCAAGAGATGGGCGCTGCATATCCATTGAAGGTCGCGCTTTCAGTAAATATCGGACATGGTCGCAGTTGGCACGCGGCGGAACATTAATTCGCTAAAACTACATCCGCTGCAGTAAATTTCTTACGGCCAAAACTTAAAATCAGATAACCAGTAATTAACATCAAAGTTGTTACTCCCAAGCAGGCTTGTGGTGAGACTGCTTCGGCAACCCAACCACCTAGCGCGCTACCGAGTGCTGCCATTGAACCTTCAATAGTCCATAACCATCCAAGAGATGCAGTTGCGCTGCCTTTTGGTCTTACTGCATCCAGTACCTCAAAATAGAAAACTTGTAACGCGCCACCAGTGAAACCAAGTAAAGCACCAACGACCGCCAGCGACCAATCTGGATATGTGAAATAAAGTGGCAATGAGAAGATAAACCAACCTAGATATGTCCGGCGCATTGTTAGATAAGCAGAGCGACGCTTCTTAACAAGCCCTGCAAGCAAACCGCCAATTAAATTGCAGAGGCTCATAATAGAGAAAAGCCATGCCGTGCGATGAGGTACCCCTTCTAGAGTTGCGAAAGCTGGAATTCCAATATCAAAGAAACCCCAGCCAAGCCCGATAAAGCAACCTTCAATCATTAATAGTTGAATTGCGGGAACTTTCCAAAGCTTTGCTTCGTTCGGATCTTTCTTCTCTGTAAACCAATTACGGTGATTAATTGTAAATTCAAGTGCGATGCCACCGATGATCATTAACGCGGAACAAGTGCCAAGGGCGTATCCGGGATGATCTGAAAGTGAGATGGTGGTGGCAAGTGCGGGGCCAATAATTCCCACGCCATTCATTACTGCGCTATCTAAACCATAAGCACTTCTTACTTGGCCATCAGGAACTATCTGCTTCCAAAGAGGTCGCACAGATAAATTAATAGGTGGCGCTGAGATTCCAAGTACAAATGCCCAAACTAAAATCTCAGTTTTGGTAGAAGCGATATTTAGCAGAATAATTCCAATCGCATAACCTGGAACCAAAATTCGAATTGGCCATTTCTGGCCCCACTTATCAATTACATTTCCACGAATACCGGCAGTAAATGAACCAGCTAGCGCATTTAATCCAATTGCCAGACCTGCAAGTGGAATCGAATTTAGAGTTCTCTCAGTTTTGAAGAAGATCGCAAGGCTAATCATTGAGTAGGCCATGCGAGCCGGGGTAGCGGCAATTAAGAGCTTACGGGCTAACGGAATCTTCAAAAGATCAAGATATTGCTTCATTACACGCGTAATCTAACCTAATTCAAAGGGCAAAAAGTAAAAATAACGAGCTGATTTGCCCTTATTAGCAGGTGATAAGTAACCTTGCCCTTCGCAAGTTGAATTTTGAAGCCATCAATCTTCATTCCCACTACTAACTATCCCTACGGAGTATCTTGACCACATCAAATAAGCCATCAATCGCAATTAACGATATTGGCTCAGCAGAAGATTTTCTTGCCGCAATCGAAGGCACAATCCGAAATTTCAATGACGGCGATTTAGTATCTGGAATTATTGTCCAGGTAGATCGCGAAGAAGTTCTAGTAGACGTCGGATATAAGACAGAGGGTGTAATCCCATCTCGCGAATTATCTATTCGTAACGACGTTGATCCAAATGAATTGGTCAAGGTTGGAGACAACATCGAGGCACTTGTTCTTCAAAAAGAAGATAAAGAAGGCCGTTTAATTCTTTCAAAGAAGCGCGCTCAATACGAAAAGGCTTGGGGCGAAATCGAAGGCAAGAAGGAGCGCGACGAAGTAGTAACTGGAACAGTTATTGAAGTTGTTAAGGGTGGTCTGATTGTTGATATCGGATTACGTGGCTTCCTTCCAGCATCATTAGTTGAAATGCGTCGCGTTCGCGATCTTTCTCCATACATCGGCAAAACTGTCGAAGCTCGGATTATTGAATTAGATAAGAATCGCAATAACGTGGTGCTATCTCGCCGCGCTTATCTAGAACAGACTCAATCAGAGTCACGCACTACTTTCTTGAACCAACTACAAAAGGGACAGGTACGTACTGGGGTAATCTCATCAATCGTAAACTTTGGCGCTTTCGTAGATCTCGGTGGGGTTGATGGTTTAGTTCACGTATCTGAACTTTCATGGAAGCACATAGATCATCCATCAGAAGTGGTTGAAGTTGGTGATGAAGTAACCGTTGAAGTTCTTGAAGTTGACTTTGAACGCGAACGTGTATCACTTTCACTTAAGGCAACCCAGGAAGATCCATGGCAGGCATTTGCACGTACTCACACAATTAATACTGTGGTGCCAGGTGTAGTGACTAAGTTGGTTCCATTTGGAGCTTTTATCCGCGTTCACGAAGGTATCGAAGGCCTAGTTCATATCTCTGAACTTGCCGAGCGCCATGTTGAAATTCCGGAGCAGGTAGTACAAGTTGGCGATGAGCTATTCGTAAAAATTATCGATATCGATCTAGAACGTCGTCGTATCTCACTATCTCTAAAGCAAGCAAACGAAGGCGCTGAAATCGAAGTTGAAGCATTTGATCCAACTCAATACGGTATGCCCGCTCGTTACGATGCCGAAGGCAACTTTATCTATCCAGAAGGATTCGATTCGGATGCTCAAGAGTGGAAGCCGGGATATGAAGCGCAGCGTGAAGAGTGGGAGCGTCAATACTCTGAAGCTCAAGCACGCTTCATGGCTCATAAAGCTCAGAAGGAAGCAGCGAAGGCTGCTGATGCAACACCTGCTGAGTAACCAAATAACATCAAATGGCCTGCGAATTTTCGCAGGCCATTTTTATTGCAAATTCGTTAGATAGGATTTCGCGCATGAAGGTAATTGCCCTAACTGGCGGAATTGGTGCTGGTAAATCAATGGTCGGCAATTACTTCAATTCACTAGGTGCCAAGGTAATAGATGCGGACCAACTTGCGCGACAAGCAATTGAACGCGGTAGCGCTGGATTTGATGCAGTAGTCGCAGAGTTCGGCGATTCAATCTTGAAGGACGGAGATATAGACCGCCGTGGTTTAGGTGACATTGTTTTTGCTGACCCAGATAAACGCAGGGCTCTTGAAGGTATTATTCATCCCTTCGTTCAGAATGGCTTGGCGGAGGCTCGTAAATTACTTTCCGAAGATGAGATTCTCATATATGAGATTCCATTACTAGTTGAAACTAATGCTAAAGACAAATTTGATTATGTAATTACTGTCGAAGCGCCAATCGAAACCAGAGTTGCCAGGCTTCGAGAGCGTGGTTTGCATATCTCTGAAATCGAGAAACGTATCGCTAGCCAAGCAAGTAGCGCTGAGCGTAAAGCAATTGCAGATTTAGTGATTGAAAATAGCGGCACCGAAGAGGAGCTGCTTCAAAAGGTCGAAGCGCTCTGGGATCAGTTGAATGCGCCCGGTAACTGATTTACAAAGAAGGGTTGCTCCATTTGAAGTAATCTCTGATTATCAACCTGCTGGAGATCAGCCGGAGGCGATAGAAGAGTTAGCTCGGCGTATCAATGCCGGTGAACAAGATGTGGTCTTGCTAGGTGCGACCGGTACTGGTAAATCCGCGACTACCGCTTGGCTAATCGAAAGGTTACAACGCCCAACCTTAGTGTTGGTACATAACAAAACACTGGCAGCCCAATTAGCAAATGAATTTCGAGAGTTATTGCCAAATAACGCAGTGGAGTACTTTGTAAGTTATTACGATTACTATCAACCGGAAGCATACGTACCTCAAACCGATACCTTTATTGAGAAGGATTCTTCAGTTAACTCGGAGGTCGAACGCCTTAGACATTCAGCCACTAACTCTTTATTAACTCGCAGAGATGTAATTGTGGTGGCTACCGTTTCCTGTATCTATGGTCTGGGTACCCCGCAAGAATATGTAGATCGAATGGTCCGCTTAAGAATTGGCGAAGAGATTGAAAGAAATTCACTGCTCCGTAAATTTGTAGATATTCAATATAAAAGAAATGATTTAGCGTTCGAACGTGGCACATTTAGAGTTCGCGGCGACACCATCGAAATTATTCCTATGTACGAAGAGTTAGCAGTGCGCATTGAAATGTTTGGTGATGAAATTGAGCGGATCACCACCTTGCACCCATTGACCGGTGAAATCATCCGAGATGAAAATGAGATGTACATCTTCCCAGCTACTCATTATGCAGCCGGACCGGAAACTATGAAGCGCGCACTTGCAGAAATTGAAGCGGACATGGAGATGCAGGTAACCAAGTTTGAGAATCAAGGAAAGTTGTTAGAAGCGCAGCGCCTTAGGATGCGTACCACCTTTGATATGGAAATGTTGCAGCAACTTGGCTTCTGCAGCGGAATCGAAAACTACTCAAGATATTTAGATGATCGCGAACCGGGTAGTGCGCCTAATTGCCTACTTGATTACTTCCCAGAAGATTTTCTAGTGGTTATTGATGAAAGCCACGTAACCGTGCCGCAGATTGGCGCGATGTACGAAGGGGATGCTTCTAGAAAACGTACCTTGGTTGAACACGGTTTTAGATTGCCAAGTGCAATGGATAATCGACCACTTAAATTTAAAGAATTTCTAGAGAGAGTAGGGCAGAAGGTTTACCTCTCTGCAACTCCTGGAAAGTACGAGTTAGAAAAATGTGGCGGTGAAGTTGTAGAACAAGTGATTCGCCCAACTGGTTTAGTTGATCCAAAGATTGTTTTAAAGCCAGTTCGTGGCCAGATTGATGATCTCTTGGGCGAGATAAATTTGCGAGCTGAGCGAAATGAACGCGTCCTGGTTACAACTTTGACTAAGAAAATGGCCGAAGATTTGACTGAATATTTGCAAGAGCGAAAAGTGCGGGTGCGCTATCTGCATTCGGAGGTGGATACTTTGCGCCGAGTAGAGCTACTTCGTGAACTTCGTTTGGGTGAATATGATGTTTTAATTGGTATTAATTTACTTCGTGAAGGTTTGGATTTACCTGAAGTTTCTCTGGTTTCTATTTTGGATGCGGATAAAGAAGGTTTCTTACGCTCGGCTACCTCATTAGTCCAGACCATTGGTCGTGCCGCACGTAACGTTTCGGGCGAAGTGCATATGTATGCCGATAACATCACTGATTCCATGAAGAAAGCAATCGATGAAACTAATCGTCGTAGAGCTAAACAAATTGCATATAACGCCGAACTTGGAGTAGATCCGCAACCGCTTCGTAAGAAGATTTCCGATATTACTGAGCTAATTGCCAAAGAAGAGGAAGATACCCAGAAGTTATTGGGAGGTAAACGTAGCGAGGCACCAGCTATAGGCGTACATAGCAAGTCGCTAGTAAGTTTGCCACGACAAGAGTTGCTTGCATTGATAGAGTCGCTCACCGATCAAATGCAAAGCGCTGCAGCGCAGTTGCAATTTGAATTAGCAGCACGTTTGCGTGATGAGATTAAAGATTTAAAGCGAGAGCTTAGAGCGATGGAAGAGGCGGAGTAAGTGGCAGAGCAGTTGGTAGTTCGCGGAGCGCGCGAACATAACCTAAAGAATGTTTCACTCGAACTGCCACGAAATTCCTTAGTGGTATTTACTGGGCTCTCGGGCTCGGGAAAATCCTCACTTGCTTTTGACACCATCTTTGCTGAAGGTCAGCGCAGATACGTAGAATCACTCTCAGCCTACGCTCGCCAATTCTTAGGGCAGATGGATAAACCAGATGTTGATTTCATTGAAGGTTTATCTCCGGCAGTATCTATAGATCAAAAATCTACCAATCGAAATCCTCGATCGACGGTGGGAACAATTACCGAAGTCTACGATTACCTACGTCTGCTCTTTGCGCGAGCTGGTAGACCACATTGTCCAAATTGCGGCAAA
This sequence comes from Candidatus Nanopelagicaceae bacterium, assembly GCA_046091905.1. Taxonomy (GTDB): domain Bacteria; phylum Actinomycetota; class Actinomycetes; order Nanopelagicales; family Nanopelagicaceae; genus ZLKRG08. Next base: position 32,607 of record JBJTCN010000079.1, on the reverse strand, counting down.
GAGGTGGCACGTCAGACGCCGCAAGCAATCGTTGATCAAATATTAGATTTACCTACCGGCACTAAATTTCAAGTTTTAGCACCAATGGTACGTGCACGAAAAGGCGAGTTTGCAGATGTATGGCAAGAGTTAATTTCGCAAGGTTTCTCAAGAGCTCGCGTTGACGGTAGCGTAATACAATTAGCGGAACCACCGAAGCTTAAGAAACAAGAGAAGCATACGATTGAAATTGTGGTGGATCGACTGCAGGTAAAGCCAGAATCAAAATCTCGAATTACCGATTCGATAGAAACTGCGCTAAAGCTAGGCAATGGAATTGTGGTTCTGGATGTCATAGATAAAGAGGAGCTAACTTACTCTGAGCATCTTGCTTGTCATGACTGCGCTCTCTCTTTCGAAGAGTTGGAGCCTAGATCTTTCTCATTTAACTCACCCTTCGGATCATGCTCTGAGTGCACTGGCCTTGGCAATAAATTAGAGGTTGATCCAGAGTTGGTAATTCCAGATGATTCCATCTCCATTAATGATGGCGCGATTTCACTCTGGTCATCAAGTAGCGGTAGCGAATACTTCATGCGCCTACTAGAAACTCTAGCGAAAGATTTGAAATTCTCACTTGATACGCCATGGAAGAAACTCTCGGAAAAAGCAAAAGAAGCGGTACTTCACGGATATGACTATGAATTAAAAGTTAAATATAAGAATCGCTACGGTCGAGATCGAATTTATGCCACGGGATACGAAGGTGTAATTCCTTTCATTGAACGAAAACATGGTGAGACTGATAGCGATTATGCTCGAGATAAATATGAATCTTTTATGAGAGAGACCCCATGCCAAGTCTGTAAAGGTGCACGTTTAAAACCAGAGATACTTGCAGTAACCATCGGCGGTAAGTCAATTTATGAAGTTTGCGAGATGTCGTTAGATGATTGCGCAAATTTCCTTAAAAATATTAAGTTAAATGCGCGCGAAGCTAAAATTGCGGAGCGAGTCCTAAAAGAAGTCCACGAACGAATGGGCTTTTTACTAGATGTGGGTCTGGATTATTTAACTTTATCTCGCGCCGCAGGATCTTTATCGGGCGGTGAAGCGCAGCGCATTCGATTAGCAACTCAAATCGGATCCGGTCTGGTGGGGGTGCTTTATGTATTAGATGAACCAAGTATTGGATTACATCAAAGAGATAACCGACGCCTAATTGATACTCTCACCAGATTACGAAATCTTGGAAATACGCTGATTGTGGTTGAGCATGATGAGGAGACAATTCGAACTGCAGATTGGATTGTTGATATTGGGCCAGGTGCCGGCGAGCATGGTGGCAAAGTTGTAGTTAGTGGTCCATACGAAGATTTAGTTAATAGTAAAGAATCTATTACCGGCGCTTATATCTCTGGGCGCAAAGCGATTGAGATACCAAGTATCCGTCGCCCAGTTGATCCAAAACGCAAATTGACTGTTAAAGGCGCCAAAGAGAATAACCTCAAAGATATTGATGTTGAGATTCCGCTTGGATTATTTGTTGCGGTTACTGGTGTATCTGGCTCTGGTAAATCAACCTTAGTAAATGACATTCTCTATATAGCGCTTGCCAATAAATTGAATGGCGCTCGACAAGTACCAGGTCGACACAGAACTGTCTCTGGTATTGATAGTTTAGATAAAGTCGTTCACGTTGATCAATCACCAATTGGCCGCACCCCAAGATCTAATCCAGCTACCTACACCGGAGTCTTTGACAAGGTCCGCGCACTCTTTGCTGAGACCACCGAAGCAAAGGTTCGTGGTTATCAGCAAGGCAGGTTCAGCTTCAACGTAAAGGGTGGCCGCTGCGAAAACTGCTCAGGGGATGGCACGATTACAATTGAAATGAACTTCTTGCCGGATGTTTATGTTCCTTGCGAAGTTTGTCACGGAGCTAGATATAACCGAGAGACGTTGGAAGTTCATTACAAGGGTAAAACCATTGCTGATGTGTTAGATATGCCAATCGAAGAGGCGCACCAATTCTTTGAGTCAGTACCAACAATCGCACGATACCTAAAGACGCTCTGTGATGTCGGATTGGGTTATGTTCGTCTGGGTCAGTCAGCTCCAACTCTATCTGGCGGCGAAGCGCAGAGAGTAAAGCTTGCGACCGAACTGCAACGACGCTCTACCGGCAGAACCATTTACGTTTTAGATGAACCAACTACTGGACTTCACTTTGAAGATGTAAGTAAATTGTTAGTGGTATTAAATCGTTTGGTTGATACCGGAAACACAGTCGTAGTTATCGAACATAATCTTGATGTAATTAAGAGTGCAGATTGGATTATCGATATGGGCCCAGAGGGTGGCTTCCGTGGTGGCACGGTAGTTGCAGAGGGCACGCCTGAAGAGGTCGCCAAAGTTGCAAGTAGCTACACCGGTAAATTTGTAACAGAGATTCTTGCGTCTAATCGGAAAGTTTCAAAGAAACCAAGTAAGAAGAAATAAATACTGCGATGCCTGCAAATTTTCGCCCAGAGAATATCCCAACCGAACCAGGTGTTTATCGCTTCTTCGATAAAGCCGACCAAGTTCTCTATGTCGGTAAGGCTATTAATCTAAAGAGCCGGCTCTCTTCTTATTTTCAAAGTGGGTTAGCAGAACGTACGGATCGAATGGTTTCTGAAGCAGTCAGGTGCGATTGGACCATTGTTAGCGGTGAAGTAGAAGCGCTCTCACTTGAATATACCTGGATCAAACAATTTAAGCCGCCTTATAACGTTAGATTCCGAGACGATAAGTCTTATCCATATTTAGCGCTTACCATTAATGATAAATTTCCGCGGCTCTTTATTACCAGACAAGAGAAGCGCAAGGGTATTAAATATTACGGACCTTATATTCAAGCTTGGGCACTTCGTACCACTCATGACACGCTATTAAAAGTATTTCCAGTTCGAAGTTGCACTGCTGGTAATTTTGAGCGAGCTAAAGCTGCTAAGCGTCAGTGTCTACTAGGTGATATCGGAAAATGCGCCGCACCTTGCGTTGGCTGGGTATCAGAAGCGGAACATAAAACATTGGCGCAGAAATTGGATAAATTTCTATCAAGTGGCAATACAGATTTAATTGCGATCTTAGAGAAAGAGATGGCAGAGGCTGCCGCAAATGAAGAATTTGAGAGAGCTGCTCGACTACGAGATCAGGTAAATGCTTTAAATACTGCGCAAGAATCTAATGATGCAGCGCTCTCTGAAACTTTAAATGCAGATGTAATCTCTCTTTATACCGAAGGGCTACATACTGCGGCATCTATTTTTAAAGTACGCGCAGGATCCATCCGCGGTTCAAGAAGTTGGATTTTAAATCAGAATGAGATACTTGAAGGCGAAGATGAATTAACTCCATTGCTGGTCTCTATTTACGGTGAAGAAGAACTACCACCAGAATTAGTTATAAATAGAGAAGTTGAAGCTAGTTTGTCTGACTTTCTTTCAAAGCTTCGCGGCGCCAAGGTAGAGATTCGGATTCCGCAACGTGGAGAGAAATTAGAACTTTCTCTGACGGTAGAACGAAATGCTCGATATTCCTTAATTCAATATTTATCAAAGCGAGCAAATGATGCTGCGGTAAGCGGTAAAGCGCTAACCCAAGTCCAAGAAGCACTGGCGTTAGATAGCGTACCTCTTCGAATTGAATGTTTCGATATCTCAAATACCTCTGGCACCACCGTGGTTGCATCTATGGTGGTGTTCGAAGATGGTCAGGTAAAGAAGAGCGATTATCGGAGATTTATTATCGAAACTGCGAGTGCGAAAGATGACACCCGAGCGATGCATCAGGTAATTACTCGGAGAATGAAGCGCTGGATCTCAGATCAAAACGTTGAGATTGGTGAAATCGCAGGTAAATTTGCATACGCACCAAATTTAATTGTGGTTGATGGCGGAGCGCCACAAGTTGCGGCCGCTGAGCGAGCCTTACTTGAATTAGGAATTACCGATATTGCAGTTGTAGGACTTGCAAAGAGGTTAGAGGAGATTTGGCTTCCGGAAAATCCAAATCCAATTATTCTGCCGCGAAATAGCGAAGGGCTATATTTATTACAGAGAGTAAGAGATGAGGCACACCGCTTTGCGATTACTTTCCACCGTTCTCGCCGTTCCAAAATTATGTTGGAGTCTTTGCTAGATGAGATTGAGGATTTAGGGCCAACTAGAAGAGCAGCGCTACTTGATAGATATGGTTCGGTCTCTGCAATAAAGAAAACTTCACTTGAAGATATTGCGCAAACTCCGGGAATCGGTGCACGTTTGGCAGAAGCAATTAGCGCTCATTTGAGCAGCTCCCAAGTAGCGGTCGATATGGAGACCGGCGAGATTCATGATGCTTGACAGGTATTGGAAGATGTCGTCATGAGCAATGAATTGCTATTACTAACGGGAATGTCCGGCGCTGGCCGATCAACTGTTGCGCATGCTTTAGAAGATTCTGGTTGGTATGTAGTCGATAACTTGCCGCCTTCACTACTTCTTGGGCTAGCCCAGGCATCTGATGCACCTCGAATTGCGGTCGTGGTCGATGTTCGTACCGGCAAATATTTTGATGATTTAAGTAGCGCGATAAAAGAGCTACGTTGCGCCGGAATTAATTATCGAATGCTCTTTTTAGATGCATCGGATCAAGCCTTGGTACAGCGATTTGAATCAACCAGGCGCCCACATCCATTGCAGGGCAGTGGCCGAATTGTCGATGGCATAACAAAAGAGCGCGCCAGATTAGAAGAATTTCGCGCCGATGCGGATCAAGTAATTGACACTAGTAATTTGAATGTGCATCAATTAGAGAAGCGCATAAATGAATTTTTCAAAAGCGATGGCGCTACTGGAGTTCGGATAAATGTCTTAAGTTTTGGCTATAAATACGGAATTCCGGTGGACTCAGATTTAGTTCTTGATTGCCGCTTCATTCCAAATCCACATTGGGAACCAGAGCTAAGACCTAAGACTGGGCAGAGCGCTGAAGTTAGTTCGTATGTACTTTCACAGGCAGGTGTTAGCGAAATCATCTCTAATTATTCAAATCTACTAAAGCAGATGAGCGCGGGATATCTACGCGAAGGTAAGAAATATATAACTCTGGCAGTTGGCTGCACTGGTGGTAAACATCGAAGCGTTGCAATAGCTGAAGAGCTAGCTAAACAATTATCTGGAAAATTTGGTGAATTTGAAATCGAAGCGCATGCAGTTCATAGAGATGTTGGTAGAGAATAATCGGGCATGAGCCAATTAGATTTCTCTACGCCAAAAGTTGTGGCCTTAGGTGGCGGACATGGACTAGCAGCAACACTTAGCGCACTTCGCCAGTTAACACATCAAATAACTGCGATTGTGACAGTAGCGGATAACGGTGGCTCAAGTGGACGTTTACGTGAAGAATTTGAAATCTTGCCACCTGGTGATTTAAGAATGGCGCTAACTGCGCTCTGTTCAGATGATGAATGGGGTAGAAGTTGGGCTGAAATTTTGCAATATCGATTCACTAGCGAAGGACAATTAAATCAGCATACCGTTGGTAATCTTTTATTAACCGCGCTCTGGGATCGCGATGGTGATTTTGTGGCAGGACTCGATCGTGTTGGATCTCTGCTTCGAGTGGTGGGAAGAGTTTTGCCAATGGCGGCGCAACCATTAGATATTGAAGGTACCTTTAAAACTAGCGTTGGCCGAATTGTGGTGCGCGGTCAAAAAGAGGTTGCAACTGCAAAAGGTCGCCTTGAGTCGATTCGAATAATTCCAGAGCATCCACCGGCAAGGCCAGAGTCAATTCGCGCAATAGAGTCTGCAGATTTCATAACTATGGGGCCAGGTTCTTGGCTTACCTCGGTATTGCCGCATTTAATGGTGCCTGCCCAACGCGATGCAATCTGCGCAAGCAGTGCCAAGAAAATAATTCTCCTAAATTTAGATGCACATCCATCAATCTCTGGTGATGAATTTGCTGGCTACACCCCGCAAGAACATCTACAACTGCTTAGCGATTATGCGCCATCGCTTCGCTTTGATTATGTAATTGCTGACCAATCAGGTTTGCGCGATCAGCAGAACCTTGAAGCAGTGGTTGAAGGTTTTGGTGGGAAATTAATTATTAGTGATGTAAGACGCGCTCCTGGTGCGATTCATCATGATATTTCAAAATTAAATTCAATTTTCCGCCACATTTTTGACGCGAATAGGGTTGAATAACTCCTCGTATGGCAATGACCTCAAGTTTAAAAGACGAATTATCTCGTCTTCCAGTTACGAAACCCTGCTGTCGTAAGGCAGAAGTTTCGGCGCTTGTACGTTTTGCTGGCGGCTTACATATCGCAGCTGGAAAGATTGTTGTCGAAGTTGAATTAGATGCAGCGCAGAGCGCGCGCAGACTTCGAAAAGATATTTCAGATCTGTATGGCCATGAATCAGATCTGGCAGTCATCTCTTCATCTGGAATTCGCAAAGGTTCACGATATGTAATTCGAGTAATTGAAGATGGCGAAGCGTTGGCAAGACAGACTGGCTTAGTTGATTCTCATAATCGCCCTATTCGCGGTCTGCCACCACAAGTTGTAAATGGTCCCATCTGTGATGCGGAATCTGCATGGCGCGGGGCATTTATTGCACACGGCTCTTTAACCGAACCTGGTCGTTCATCTTCACTTGAAATTACCTGTCCTGGTCCAGAGGCTGCGTTGGCATTAGTCGGCGCAGCGCGTCGACTTGGAATTTCGGCAAAAGCGCGCGAAGTTCGCGGAGTAGATCGAGTAGTAATTCGCGACGGCGATGCAATTGGTGCGCTACTTACCAGATTTGGTGCGCACGAATCAGTGATGGCTTGGGAAGAGCGTCGGATGCGCCGAGAAGTTCGCGCAACTGCAAATCGATTAGCAAACTTTGATGATGCAAATCTGCGACGAAGTGCACGTGCCGCTGTTGCAGCATCTGCACGCGTGCAACGTGCCATGGAAATTCTCGGCGAAACAATTCCGGATCACTTAAAAGAGGCAGGTGAACTTCGCATCAATCATGGACAGGCCTCACTTGAAGAGCTCGGATCGCTTGCAACTCCACCGATGACCAAAGATGCAATCGCAGGTCGCATTCGCCGCTTACTTGCTATGGCGGATAAGCGTGCGAGAGAGCTTGGAATTCCTGATACTGAGGCTGGTCTCTCACCGGATTTACTTAATTAAACATCTAGCCTGCGATAGGCTAGGCAAGTACCCCGGCGTTGTGGATTTACACCCGACCTGGGTTTTTTCATGCGAAAGGCATTTTCATGGCAACCAAAGTAGGCATTAACGGTTTCGGCCGTATCGGACGTAATTTCTTCCGAGCTGCGCTAAACAATCCAAATATTGAAATCGTTGGAATTAATGATTTAACTCAGACCTCAACACTTGCACACCTACTTAAGTACGACTCAATTTTAGGTCGCCTTCCAGTTGAAGTTACTGCTGGCGAAGGTTCAATCACTGTCGGTGGCAAGACTATTAAAGTTTTTGCAGAGCGCGATCCAGGCGCACTTGGTTGGGCTAGCGTCGGCGCACAGGTAGTTGTTGAATCGACCGGAATTTTCACTAAGGCTGCTGATGCCCAGAAGCACATTACAGCTGGCGCCAAGAAAGTAATCATCTCTGCGCCTGCAACAGATGAAGACATCACCATTGTGATGGGCGTAAATGATGGCGCTTACGATCCAGCTAAGCACAACATCATCTCAAACGCATCATGCACCACCAACTGCCTAGCTCCATTTGCGAAGGTGCTGCACGAAGAGTTTGGCATCTTGCGCGGCTTAATGACCACAGTTCACGCGTATACAAATGATCAAGTAATCCTTGATTTCCCACATAAGGACCTACGTCGTGCTCGCGCGGCCGCTACAAATATCATTCCAACTTCAACCGGCGCAGCTAAAGCAATTTCATTAGTGCTGCCAGAACTTAAGGGCAAGTTAGATGGTTACGCACTGCGCGTTCCGGTTCCAACAGGTTCAATTACAGATTTGACTGTCGAGCTTGCTAAAGAGGTAACCGCTGCAGAGGTTAATGCGGCGATGAAGAAGGCTGCAGAAGGTCCGCTTAAGGGCATTATGGCTTACACCGAAGATCCAATCGTCTCTTCAGATATTGTTACTGATCCACATTCATCAATATTCGATGCCGGCCTAACTAAGGCGATCGGTTCAACTGTAAAGGTTGCATCTTGGTATGACAATGAATGGGGTTACTCAAACCGCCTAGTAGATCTAATCGGTCTAGTTGGTAAGAGTCTTTAATTTCAAATGGCGAGTGTAAATAAATTAGAAAATTTGCAAGTTTCAGGTAAGCGCGTCTTCCTTCGTTGCGACTTAAATGTCCCTCTGAAGGAAGGCGTTATTACTGATGATGGTCGCATCCGTGCATCGCTTCCCACAATCAAAGCGCTACTAGAAGGTGGCGCGGCAATAGTTATCGCGGCGCACTTGGGTCGCCCAAAAGGCGAAGCGAAACCAGAACTCTCTCTAGCGCCGGTTGCCAAGCGACTTGGTGAATTACTTGGAAGTGAAATCAAATTCGAATCTGTCGCCACCGTTGTTAATGCAGAGGTGCAAGCAAAAGCTGCTGCGCTAAAAGCAGGGGAGATTCTGCTTCTTGAAAATATCCGCTACGCAGCTGCAGAGACTTCTAAAGATGAAGCAGAGCGTGCCGAATTTGCCAAACAATTAGCGGCGCTTGCTGATGTTTATGTTGGAGATGGTTTCGGTGCGGTTCACCGTAAACACGCCTCAGTATTTGACCTACCTAAGTTGCTTCCAAATGCAGCCGGCGTCTTAGTGGTAGCGGAAGTTGAAGTATTAAAGAAGTTAACCATTGATCCAGTGCGCCCTTACGGAGTGGTACTTGGTGGCGCAAAGGTTTCGGATAAGTTAGCAGTGATCGAAAATTTGCTTGGCAAAGTTGATGTTATTGCAATTGGTGGTGGCATGCTCTTTACCTTCCTTAAAGCACAAGGCTATGAGATCGGAAAGTCACTTTGCGAAGATGAGATGCTCGAAACTGTAAAAGGTTTACTTGCAACTGCAGAGAAAAATGGCGTGAAGTTGCTATTGCCAACAGATATAGTGGTGGCACCAGAATTCTCGGCAGATGCTAAACCAACATTAGTTAGTGCCGATGCCATTCCGGCAGATCAATTGGGGCTAGATATTGGACCAGCATCAGCAAAGGCATTTGCTGAGCAAATAGTCGGTTGCAAGACGGTATTCTGGAATGGCCCAATGGGTGTCTTTGAGTTCGCTAACTTTGCAAACGGAACAAAAGTTGTTGCAGAAGCCTTAACAAAGGTTCAAGGAATCTCAGTTGTCGGCGGCGGAGATTCTGCTGCTGCAGTTCGCAAATTGGGCTTTGCGGATTCCGATTTCGGCTACATCTCAACCGGCGGCGGAGCATCCCTTGAATATTTAGAAGGCAAGGAACTTCCTGGCCTTAAGGCTTTGGGTTTTTAAAAGGAGAAGAAAATGCGTAAACCATTAATGGCCGGAAATTGGAAGATGAATCTAAATCATCTAGAAGCAATTGCAGTTGCCCAGAAGTTGGTCTATTCATTAGTTGATAAGGATTACGACGCTGTTGATGTTGCAATCCTTCCTCCTTTTACTGATCTTCGTTCTATTCAAACCTTGGTAGATGGAGATCGGTTACGACTTCAATATGGCGCACAAGATTTATCTCCAGAGTCAAGTGGCGCTTTTACCGGCGATATCTCTGGTTCGATGTTGGCAAAACTTGGCTGCTCATATGTGGCAGTCGGCCACTCAGAAAGACGCTCAATTCATCATGAGAGCGATGATCTAATTAATAAGAAAATTAAAGCGGCATTGGATAATGAAATTACTCCAATCTTCTGTGTTGGCGAAGAACTCTCAATTCGCGAAGCCGGAACTCATGTAGCTCATGTTGTTGCTCAAGTAAAAGTAGGCCTTGCAGGTTTCCATAAGCCTGAATTGAAGAAGATTGTGATTGCCTATGAACCAGTTTGGGCAATTGGCACTGGCAAGACGGCGACCCCGGAAGAAGCACAAGAGGTATGCGCAGCAATCCGCCAAGCAATGTCTGAGATTGGTTCAGATGAAATCGCAGAGAAGTGCCGCATTCTTTATGGCGGCTCCGTAAAGTCATCCAATGTCGTTGAAATCATGAAACAGCCGGATGTGGATGGCGCTTTGGTCGGTGGCGCGAGCCTAGATCCCGAGAAATTCGCGAAAATTGCCAAGTTCTATGCGGTCCAAGCTTCCTAGCTCTTCACGCTAAGATTTACCCCCTACAGTAAATTAAAAAAGGAAACAAAATGGTTTTAGCTCTATCAATCTTGCTAGTTATTACTAGCATCTTGATGGTTCTGCTAGTTCTTCTACATAAGGGCAAAGGCTCTGGACTATCAGATCTATTCGGCGGTGGAGTCTCATCAACCTACGGCGGAAGTTCAGTTGTAGAACGTAACCTTGATCGCATCACAATTGTGGTGGGCGGACTTTGGTTTGCTGGAGTAGTCGCGCTTAGCCTGGTGCTTAAATAATGGCCGGCGGAAGTGCAATTCGCGGTAGCCGTGTTGGCGCCGGCCCAATGGGCGAAGCCGAACGCGGAGAAGCCATTGAAAGATTTGTAGTTTCATATTGGTGCGCAAATGGACATGAAGTGCGTCCATCATTCGCACAAGAAGAGGGCGTTGAAGTTCCAGCAGAATGGGATTGCCCTCGTTGTGGTTTTCCAGCAGGTCAAGATAAAAACAATCCACCTTCACCAATTAAGAATGAGCCATATAAGACTCACCTTGCTTATGTTAAGGAACGTCGCACGCCAGCAGAAGCTACCAAGATTCTCGAGGATGCTTTAAAGAAGTTACGCGGAGAAGACGAGTAGCTCTTAAAGCGCTTTAGCTGCGGCTAAAATTTCAGAGATTCCTGATACCCGGTTGGTTAGATGCAATCTAGCCACCGGGTATTTTCTTGCACCTAGCGCGCGATATTCACCTAGCGCTTGGGCCATCACCAATGTTTGAAAGGTGAACTCTTTGCCAGCAATTGCAAAATCCTGATTTGAATCTGCGGTAATAATTAAAAAAGAGCCATTTGGTTGGCCAGCTTTATGAAATTGACCGGTGGAGTGTTGAAATCTTGGACCCCAACCAAAGGTAACTGGATTACCACTTTTCTCTGCAAGGATTCTTCGTAACTCAAGCAGCGCAACATCATCCTTGCGATCAAGATAAGCCAGAATCGCGATATAGCCATCAGTATTTTTAACTAAATTCTTTAAGACTTCACTTGGTGATTCGGTTGCTGGCAGAGCTGGTAATTTGTTATTCCACTCAGATAGTAACTCTGAAGTTGCATTCTTAGCTTCAGTCACATTTGGTTGATTAAATGGATCAACTTCTAGCGCTACACCAAGTAGCGCGGTAGCCCACTCCCAAGTAATAAAGTGCTCACCCAAGTCGCCATTAACTATTAAATCTCCGCCAGTATCAAAGGTAATTAGCATCTGCTTAGAAGCAATGGCTTCAGTGGCGGTAGCAAGTACTACTGGGATGCGACCCTTTTGATCTTTGCCGGTGGATTCGGCAATTAATTGCTCAATCCAATCTGATAACCCCGGTATCTCAGGAGCATCTGCAAAAGCGATAAATTGTTTAGCTTGGGTAAACATTAGATATGCAAGATCAATGGCAACATTTGAATCTTTGAGCAGTTCATTTCTCTGAGCCGCCGCGCTATCTAGAAGTATTGATGGGTCTACATCCATCAACGCAGCCGGAACTAAACCGAAAGCACTTAGCGCAGAGAATCTGCCGCCTACATTTGGATCGGCATTTACTACGGTGTAGCCACTTGCGCGCACCTCTTTGTCTAATGGCGACCCTGGATCAGTTACAAAAATCAGATGCGCCTTTGGATCAAGCCCTTGCGCAATTAGCTCACTTTCCATGGCAGATCTTTGGGAAGCGGTCTCGATAGTCGAGCCAGATTTAGAACTTACCACCACCACTGAATTTGTTAGATCTTTATTTAAAATATGAGCCGCATAATTAGGATCAGTTAAATCGAAGATAAAGGCGCTCTTCTTGTAAGTTCCGGCGATAACCTCTGGAGCTAAAGAGGATCCACCCATTCCGCAGAGCACCAGCTCCTTACCTCTATATTTAGCGGCAAGCGCATCAAGTGTTGGTAGTAATTCGCGAGAGCTTTCTGGTAAATCCACCCAATTAAGTCTGATTGCAGCTTCGGCCTTTGCCGCTTCGCCCCAGAGCGAGCTATCTTTCTTAGCTAATCTGGCATTTGCCATGTTTAACTTCTTGTATAACTCACTGCTTCGATCAATTTTTGCAGTTAAATTCCCAGCTAATTTGATCATTACTTTGCTTTCTCAACCTCTGCCAATAAAACTTCCCAAGAGGCCATAAATTTCTCTACGCCATCAGCTTCAAGTTCGTCAGTAACTTTTACTAAATCGATTCCAGCTTCAGCAAGTGCCAAAAGTTCGGCTTTGGCACTCTCGATATTCTGGCTAATTGTGTCCTGTGCCTCTACCTCAGCTGCGATAGTTGCATCCAAAGTAGCTGGCGGCATGGTGTTTACAGTATTTGGCGCGATTAGCGAATCTACATACAGAGTATTGCGATAGGCCGGATCTTTGACGCCAGTTGATGCCCAAAGTGGGCGCTGATGATTATGTGGAAAGTTCTGAAATTTTTCCAAATAGAGTTCGTAAGCCAAACGTGCATTTGCGACGGCTGCTTTACCTTTAAGTGCGTCATCATTAAGTAATTTATCAATCGCGCTATCTACTCGACTTACAAAGAAGGAAGCAACTGAATGCACGCTCTTTGGATTGGCGCATCTTTTGATACCTACTTGATAAGCATCAATTACCTCGGCGTATCTGGTCAATGAAAAAATCAAAGTTACATTTACGCTAATTCCAGATGCGATTACTTCAGTAATAGCTGGCAATCCCGCGCGAGTAGCTGGAATTTTGATCATTAGATTTGGTTGATTAATTATCGACCAGAGTCGCTTAGCTTGTTCGATAGTCTCTGCAGTGTTGTGCGCTAGTCGAGGGTCTACCTCAATACTTACTCGGCCATCCACGCTATTTGTGGCGTCATATATTGGTCTAAATAATTTGCAAGCTTCGCGCACATCCTCGGTGGTTAGAATTTCTACAATCTCTTCCGCACTTAGATGTTTATTGGCGGCAATTGCGCTTTTATAACTGGCATCTTTGGTGATCGCAGCTTGAAAGATTGCTGGATTGGTAGTTACGCCAAAGACCTCTTGTCGGGCAATTCGCTCTGGCAGGGTAGTAGTAAGCGCCGCGCGAGATAAATCATCTAACCAAGTGCTGGTCCCAGCTTTATATAGATCAGTTAATCTCATAAACCAGACTTTATCTTTGCAACTACCGCATCTGTACCAAAGCCAAACTCTTCAAATAATTTCCCAGCCGATGCTGAGGCTCCGAAGTGATCTAACGAAATGATGACGCCATTGTCTCCAACATATTCGCGCCAACCTTGTGCGATGCCAGCTTCTATGCTCACCTTTAATGCGCTCTTAGGTAAGAGCGACTCGCGATATTCAGAAGTTTGTTCGGCTAACCACTCTAAACATGGAGCAGAGACAACTTGGGTGGTAATTCCATCAGCCTCTAATTTCTCGGCAGCCTTAAGCGCCACGCTAACTTCAGAACCCGTCGCAATTATGGAGATCTTTGGGCTATTTACTGGCTTTACTGCGTAAGCACCTTTGGCCACACCCGCTGCATTTGCAGGTAGCACCGGTAGATTCTGCCTTGAGAGCAAAATTCCAGCTGGTTTATTACGTTTTAGAATCTCCAACCAACAAACGGAAGTTTCATTGGCATCTGCTGGGCGAATAACATGCAAGTTTGGAATGGCGCGTAGCGCGGCAAAATGCTCAACTGGTTGATGAGTAGGGCCATCTTCGCCAACGCCAATTGAATCATGCGTCCAAACAAAAGTTGTCGGAATATCCATCAACGCTGCTAATCGAACTGCACCGCGCATGTAATCGGCGAACATTAAGAAGGTGCCACCAAAAGTTCTGGTCAAGCCGCTTAAAGTGATGCCATTTAAAATCGAACCCATTGCATGTTCGCGAATTCCAAAGTGAATGATGCGTCCATATGGATCGGCATGTTTCATCTTGCTGGTTGCTGGCAAAAATGAACCACCCTCTTCAATGGTGGTGTTATTTGATTCAGCTAGATCTGATGAGCCGCCCCATAGTTCAGGCAACTGCGCAGCTAACGCATTAATTACTTTGCCACTTGCAGCGCGGGTAGCCAGCTCTTTATCTGCCGGAAATTCAGGAAGTTTTAAATTTGGCAGTTTCCGTGCGATTAATCGCTCTAGTAACGCTGACTTTTCCGAATTGGCAGCTCTCCATTTACTTAATTGCGCATCCCATGCAGAGTGAGCTTTTGCGCCACGTTCCATAACTTTACGTGCATGCGCTAGTAACTCATCTGGCATGGCAAATTTCTCATCTGGATTTAAACCAAGCGCTACCTTGGTTGCAGCAACCTCTTCATCGCCAAGTGCGGAGCCATGTGATTTAGCGGTGCCTTGTGCTTTTGGCGCTGGCCAAGCAATAATCGTATGCAAACGAATTAGAGATGGTTTGCTCTTTTCATGCTTAGCTCTCTCAATTGCCGCATCAAGCGCTGTTAAATCTACCGAGCCATCCTTTGCAGCGGCGACCTCTTCAACATGCCATCCATATGCTGCATAGCGCGCAGATACATTCTCAGTGAACGAAACATGAGTATCGCCTTCAATCGAAATCCGATTGTCATCGTAGATTACGATTAAATTTCCGAGCTCTTGGGTGCCAGCTAATGATGAAGCCTCCGCAGAGACACCTTCTTGCAAATCTCCATCTGAGCAGAGCACATACACGTTGTGATCAAAGAGCGCAGAGTCCTTATCTAATAAACCTTTTTCATAGCGGGCAGCCATTGCCATTCCAACTGCAGTAGAGATTCCAGCGCCAAGTGGACCGGTAGTCATCTCTACACCGGCGGTGTGGCCATACTCAGGATGTCCTGGAGTTAGCGAATTCCAAGTGCGAAATTCTTGTAAATCCTTCATCTCTAGCCCGTAACCACTTAAGTACAACTGGGTATAGAGAGTTAGTGAGGAGTGGCCGCAAGATAGAACAAATCGATCGCGCCCAATCCATTTTGGATCCTTTGGATCATGAACCATATGCTTTTGAAACAGTAAGTAGGCAACTGGCGCGAGGGACATGGCAGTACCTGGATGTCCATTACCAACTTTTTGCACCGCATCTGCGGCGAGCGCACGCGCGTACTTAACAACCTGATCGTCTGCTGCGCTCCAAGTAAATGACATCTGCTGCCTTTCTAAATTTCTTTGCTCGTTCGTTGGTACCTAAAAGATAATCGTGTTCGCCACGCCGCAAACCAGAAGAGGGAAGCTCCAAGTAGATGTAGACCTACTAGTAATTGTGGCAGACCCAGCCACCACTGGATTAAGCCTATTGAAGCCTGACCCATTATCGCTACAAGTAACCAATTTGCAGATCTACGTGGCAGCTTTATTGCGATATAGATGGCAATAATCAAAGTTGTTGCAACTAGCGCGCTATGAATCTTCGCAGCCAATTCAATATTGAAATCAAATCTAGGCGCTTGCCAATCTCCTGCATGTGGGCCACTGCCAGTAACAATAGTTCCGGCTATCAAAGTAAAAAATGCGAAAGTTGCCAAGGTTTTGCCAATTACCGCATCTGGCATCTCGCGATATTCCAGAATTTTAAATTGAAGATTGGTTGCCGCTGCAATTAGCACCATTGAGAGTAGTAAGTGGCCGGCAACTGGAATTGGATTTAACTTGGTAAGCACAGTAATGCCACCGAGAATTCCTTGACTTAAAATTCCAAGTACTTGCAACGCTGCCAGTAATCGCAGCTCTCTTCGCTTCCAAGCAAAATAAAGCGTGGTAAATGCAGCGCCAAAGAGCGCGAAGGTAAGCATTCGATTACCAAACTCGATCCAGACATGAATATGTGATTGGCTCTGATCTGGCACAAAGGAATCCTTGGTGCATTTGGGCCAGGTAGGGCAGCCCAGGCCAGAGCCGGTAACTCGCACCAGGCCGCCGGTCACGACTAAGAGCATCTGCAGCGCCAGTAGTGAGGTGGCTGAGAACCAGAGTTTGCTCCGTTCAGCCACGTAATTCATGTGGGCATAGTAACGAACGGCGATTTGGCTTACGTGTAGGAATTACGACACAATATCGTTGTGAAAATCAAGGACGAACGAACCCGCGAAAGCGTAGCTCGCTCCATCCTGGAAAACGGCCCATCTACCGCAGCGGTGCTCTCAGAGCGCATGGGTATTACCCCGGCTGGTATTCGTCGCCACCTTGATGCGCTCTTGGCTGAGGGCACATTAGATGCGCGAGAGCCACACGCAGCACTTACACGCGGTCGCGGCCGCCCTTCAAAAGTTTTTGTGATGACCGATGCCGGGCGTCAAAAGTTTGAACACTCATATGATGACTTGGCCATCAGCGCACTTCGCTTCATGAGCAATAAGGATCCAAACTTTATAAAAGAGTTTGCGCAGAATCGCGCGGATGATCTAGAACGAAAAATCTTGAAAAAATTTGAGAAGAGCAAAGATTCCAAAGACCGAGTCAAAGCGCTCGCAGATTTATTGACCACCGAAGGTTATGCCACCACCTTTAGCAAAACCAACCATAAATTCGGTGCTGGTCATGAGATGTGCCAACATCACTGTCCAATTGCGCACGTGGCCGCGGAATTTCCAGATTTATGTGAAGCCGAAACTGCAATCTTCTCTAAAACCTTAGGCACACATGTTCAAAGACTTGCAACCATCGCACACGGAGACGGTGTCTGCACTACATACATTCCGGTTAAATCGGTTAACGAAAGGCTAGGAAATAAATGACTACTGCGCATCCAGAACTCGAAGGCATCGGAAAATATGAATATGGTTGGGCAGATCCAGATGTGGCAGGATCAACTGCGAAACGTGGACTTAACGAAGATGTAGTTCGAGATATCTCTGCAAAGAAGAGTGAACCGCAGTGGATGTTAGATCTTCGTCTAAAGGGTCTATCACTATTTGATAAGAAGCAAATGCCAATGTGGGAGGCAGATTTAACAACCATCGATTTCGATAATATTAAATATTTCGTCCGTTCTTCAGAGAAGCAGGCGCAATCTTGGGAAGATCTACCAGAAGACATTAAGAACACCTATGATCGGCTTGGTATCCCAGAAGCAGAGAAGCAGCGTTTGGTTGCAGGCGTTGCCGCACAATATGAATCCGAAGTCGTTTACCACTCAATCCGTGAAGATTTAGCAGCGCAAGGTGTGATCTTTTTAGATACTGATACTGGCCTTAAAGAGCACGAAGACATATTCAAAGAGTATTTCGGAACGGTAATTCCAGTTGGCGATAATAAGTTTGCCGCATTAAATACCTCGGTTTGGTCAGGTGGCTCATTTATCTATGTGCCAAAGGGTGTACATGTAGAGATTCCATTGCAGGCATATTTCCGTATTAACACCGAGAACATGGGCCAATTCGAACGCACTTTGATTATTGCCGATGAAGGCTCATATGTTCACTATGTAGAAGGTTGCACCGCACCTATCTACTCGTCTGATTCTTTGCACTCAGCGGTAGTTGAAATCATTGTTAAAAAGAATGCGCGCGTTCGTTACACAACGATTCAAAACTGGTCTAACAACGTATACAACCTAGTAACCAAGCGCGCTGTCTGTGAAGAGGGTGCGACTATGGAATGGATCGATGGAAATATCGGATCTAAGATCACTATGAAATATCCAGCGGTATTCCTAATGGGCGAAAATGCAAAGGGCGAGACGCTCTCAATTGCATTCGCTGGTGAAGGTCAACATCAAGATACTGGTTCGAAAATGGTGCATGCTGCTCCTAATACCTCTTCGACCATCATCTCAAAGTCAGTAGCTAGAAGCGGTGGTCGCACCTCGTACCGTGGTTTAGTACAAGTCAATGAAGGTGCATCTGGTTCAAAGAGCACCGTAAAGTGCGATGCGCTTTTAGTTGACACCATCTCTCGCTCTGATACCTATCCATATGTTGATGTTCGTGAAGATGATGTATCAATGGGTCACGAAGCAACGGTCTCTAAAGTATCTGACGATCAACTCTTCTATTTAATGTCTCGCGGCCTATCAGAAGATGAGGCCATGGCCATGATTGTTCGCGGCTTCATCGAACCAATCGCTCGTGAGCTTCCCATGGAATATGCGCTCGAACTTAATCGACTAATCGAACTTCAAATGGAAGGAGCGGTTGGTTAATGTTAAATACCAACATCATTCACACTCCCACAGGTCGTGAAGAGGCTTGGCGCTTTACACCGCTTGCAAGGCTAAAGGGTCTACATGATGGCAGTGCAGTAATTGGCGATGCGCACTCTTTGATTTCCAAAGATTTACCAAAGGGCGTTACCTTTGAAAGAATCTCATCCGATAATCACAGCACCAATAGCGATGATGCAATTGTGCAACGCGTAGTAGGTTCTACTTCAATCGCTAAATTAACAATTGATGGGGAATTAGCTACACCTGTAATCCTCGGTCGCAATGCGATCGAAAAAGCAGAGTATTCTCGAGTTCAAGTTTTGGTCAAAAAATTTGCTAAAGCTACTGTAATTTTAGAAAACACTGGAAATTCATTAATTGCAGAAGATATTGAAATAGTTCTTGAACCTGGATCAAATCTAACTTTTGTAACATTGCAAGAATTTGAATCTGATGCAGTTTATGCGGCTAGACATCACGCAATCGTGGATAAAGATGCGACCTTCAAATCAATCACTGTAACTATTGGTGGATCTTTAGTTCGCATTTTACCTACGGTTGAATTTAAAGCTCCAGGTGGAGATGTTGATTTGCAAGGCGTTTATTTCGCCTCTGCTGGTCAGCACTTTGAACATCGCTTACATGTCGATCACTTGGTACCAAATGCTAAGTCTCGCGTTAATTACAAAGGTGTCCTAGCTGGCGAATCAGCGCGAACTGTTTGGTTTGGAGATGTATTCATTCGTGCGGCTGCAGAAGGCACCGATACCTACGAATTAAATCGCAACTTGCTACTTACAGATGGAGCGCGCGCAGATTCAGTTCCTAATTTAGAGATCGAAACTGGCGAAATTGTTGGCGCAGGCCATGCTTCGACCACCGGTCGCTTTGATGATGAACAGCTCTTCTATCTAATGTCTCGTGGCATCAATATTGATGATGCTCGACGTTTAGTAGTGCGCGGTTTCTTCAATGAAATTATTGGACAAATCAAGAATGAAGAGATTGAGAATCGCCTGATGTCACGTATTGATGCAGAGCTAGAGCAGGTGGGCAAATAATGTCCGACCTACTTTTAGATTCAATTGTGGAAGGTAAACCGGTAAAACTAACTAAGAATGGCAAGGATATTTGCGTAGCTCGAGTCGGCAACGAAGTCTTTGCAATTGAAGACAATTGCAGTCATCAAGATGCAGCGTTATCCGAAGGCGAGCAGAACGAATACAAGATTGAGTGCTGGTTACATTCTGCGGAATTTGATCTGCGTACCGGAGATGCGCTAACTCCACCAGCTTCACAACCAGTAAAGACCTATCCAGTTTTAGTTGACGGCAATAACGTTGTAGTAGAGATCTAAGGAGATAAGAAGAGATGAGTAAATTAGAAATTCGCGGCCTGCAGGTAGTTGTAAATACCGAAAACGGTCAGAAAGAGATCTTAAAGGGCGTGGATTTGACCGTTAACTCAGGTGAGACTCACGCAATTATGGGACCAAATGGTTCTGGTAAATCTACTCTTGCTTATTCAATTGCTGGTCACCCTAAATATGAAATCACCGGTGGCACTGTGCATCTAGACGGACAAGATATTCTGGAGATGAGCGTTGATGAGCGCGCAAAGGCGGGTCTTTTCCTAGCGATGCAATATCCAGTAGAGGTCCCCGGAGTCTCCGTCTCTAACTTCCTACGTACTGCTGCAACTGCACTACGCGGTGAAGCGCCAAATGTTCGTAAGTGGGTCGGCGAAGTAAAAGATGCAATGGCGGCTTTAAAGATGGATCCCGCATTCGCAGAACGTAGCGTTAACGAAGGATTCTCTGGCGGCGAAAAGAAGCGCCATGAAATTATGCAGCTAGTACTACTTAAGCCGAAGATTGCAATTCTTGATGAGACTGATTCAGGTCTAGATGTTGATGCGCTCAAGATTGTTTCAAAGGGTGTTAATAGAGCGAAGCTTGAGAACAATTTAGGCGTACTACTTATTACTCACTACACACGAATCTTGCGATATATCAAACCAGATTTTGTGCATGTATTTGCCAATGGTCGCATCGTTGAAGAAGGTGGCCCAGAACTAGCAGAGAAATTAGAAGAGCATGGTTACGAGGAGTACGTAACTAAGTAATGCTTGATGTCGCCAAGCTTAAGCAGGATTTTCCGATCTTTGATCGAACAATCCGCGATGGCCAGCGCCTAATTTATCTTGATAGTGGAGCCACAGCTCAAAAACCAAATCAGGTAATTGATGCTGAGGTAAATTTCTATAAAAATCATAATGCTGCAGTGCATCGTGGTGCGCATCAATTAGCTGAAGAGGCAACTGAGAATTTTGAGAACGCCCGTTCGATTGTCGCTGAATTCATTGGCGCCGGCAGTGATGAGATTGTCTTTACCAAGAACGCCACTGAATCAATTAACTTGGTTGCATATGCCTTAACTTCAAAGATCAAACCAGGTGCGCGCATTGTGGTCTCAGAAATGGAGCACCACGCCAATCTGATACCTTGGCAGCAATTAGCAAAACGTACTAGCGCCGAATTGGCCTGGTTTGAGGTTACCCCTGAAGGCAGGCTAGATCTCTCCAATATCAATTCAGTTATCACAACCAATACCGCAATTGTTGCGATTACCCATCAATCTAATGTTCTTGGAACCATTAATCCACTGGATGCAATTGTTCGACGTGCGCAAGAAGTTGGGGCAGAGGTGCTCCTTGATGCTTGCCAATCAGTTCCGCATATGCCAGTTAATGTTCATAAATTAGGTATCGATTACTTAGCTTTCTCTGGCCATAAAGCGCTCGGACCGACTGGTGTTGGCGTGCTTTGGGGAAAGAATTTAGAAGAGTTGCCGCCATTTCTCTTCGGCGGATCAATGATTGAAAATGTAACGATGACCGATGCCACTTGGGCACCTGCTCCTAAGAAATTTGAAGCCGGAGTACCCAATATGGCGCAAGCAATTGGTCTTAGTGCCGCGCTGCAATACTTAAGCAAGATTGGTTTAAATTCCATCCACGAGCATGAGCTTTATTTAACAAAAGCTTTATTGGCGGGACTAACTGATATCAAAGGTTTAGAAATCTTCGGCCCAGAAAATTTAATAGATCGAGGTGGCACGGTCTCATTTATCGTTGATGGAATCCACCCACATGATTTAGGGCAATTCCTAGATTCCAAAGGGGTAGCGGTTCGTACCGGCCATCACTGTGCTTGGCCGCTGGCTAGAAAATTTACAGTACAAGCCACCACTAGAGCTTCTCTCTATTTATATAACGACTTATCAGATATTGATGCACTGTTATCTGGCATTCAAGATGCCAAGAAATTTTTCTTGGAGCGCTAAATGCAGCTAGATTCACTTTATCAAGAGGTAATTCTTGATCATTACAAACGCCCTCATCACAAAGGGTTAGCGCTTGGAGACATTCAAGTACATCACATCAATCCAAGTTGCGGCGATGAAGTTACGCTCTCACTAAAAGTTGAGGGTGATAAGGTCTCGAGTATTACTTGGGATGGCGTTGGTTGCTCTATTTCGCAGGCGAGCATCTCAATAATGAGTGATTTATTGATTGATAAGAAAATTCCTGAAGCAGAAGCGATACTCAATTCATTTGTTGAGATGATGCAGAGCAAAGGCAAAGATGCCGGCGAGGAGTCTCTACTTGAGGATGGCGTGGCTTTAGCAGGTGTATCGAAGTACCCAGCTCGTATAAAATGCGCGCTGTTGGGCTGGATGGCATATAAAGATGCCGTAACCCAAGTTTTAGAAAAGTAATATCAGAGCAGGAGATAAGTGATGAGCGCAAGAGTTGAGGATGTAACTGAGGCAATGAAAGATGTGGTTGACCCAGAATTAGGCATCAATGTTGTGGATCTTGGATTGATCTACGATGTAATGGTTGATGACCACAACACTGCCGTTTTAAATATGACGCTCACCTCTGCGGCTTGTCCTTTACAAGATGTGATTGAAGATCAGACCCGAGCTGCTCTTGCTGGGATTACTGATGATGTAAAGATCAATTGGGTTTGGATGCCACCTTGGGGTCCTGACAAAATTACAGATGATGGTCGCGATCAATTGCGAGCATTGGGATTTACTGTCTGATCTAAATGTCTATGCACGCTGGCTGGATGGCCTTACGCACTCTATCCAGTGATCAATCAGTAAAGAATGCCAAATTAAAACCTGGCACTCTTAAGCGAATTATCAAATACGCCTACCCTTATCGAACCAAGTTTGTACTTTTTTTCTTTGCCTTGATTCTTGATTCATTGCTAACCGTTGCCACGCCTTTATTGCTAAAGCGTTTAATTGACCAAGGCGTAATTCCTAAGAATGGCGCTATAGTTACCGAACTCGCGCTGTTGGTTGGTTTAATTGCAGTTGCATATGCTGCAGTAAATATTTTCATTCGTTGGTACTCAGCTATTATCGGAGAAGGGCTGATTTACGATCTCCGTAGTCAAGTTTTCCAACACGTCCAGTCGCAATCCATCGCCTTCTTCACGCGTACTCAGACCGGTGCGTTAATTACTCGCATTAATTCAGATGTACTCGGTGCGCAAAGGGCATTTACGGCCACATTTTCAGGAGTGATAAGCAATGCGCTAACGCTACTCCTGGTGATAGGTGCCATGATTAGTTTAAATTGGCAGATCACTATCCTTTCTCTGGTTTTGCTTCCAATTTTCTTAATCCCTACTAAATATGTCGGCAGGAGATTGGCCCAATTTACGCAACAGTCTTATGAATTGAATGCGGAGATGGGTAGCACGATGACAGAGCGCTTCAATGTTTCTGGCGCACTCTTAGTAAAGCTATACGGAGAGCCAGAAAAGGAAGCTCTTAATTTCCGCCGCAAAGCACGCAAAGTGGCCGATATCGGAATTAATATGGCCATGCTCAATACTTTCTTCTTTATCGCACTGATTTCGGTGGCCTCTATTGCAACTGCCTTTGCGTATGGCGTTGGCGGACATTTTGCAATTGCCGGAACTATGACTGTTGGCAGCCTAATAGCAATCACCACCCTACTTGCAAGACTTTACGGACCCCTAACTGCACTAGGCACTGTACGAGTAGATGTTATGAGCGCTTTAGTTTCTTTTGAACGTGTATTTGAAGTCCTTGATTTAGAACCAATGGTTAAAGATGCGCCAAATGCAAAGGTTTTAGATTCTACAAATCCACGTATTGAATTTAAAAGTGTTAGATTTGCATATCCAAAAGCTTCTGAAATCTCACTTGCCTCGCTTGAAGCGGCAGCCAAGGCAGAGACCACTGATAGTGGTGAGATCCTTAAGGGAATTTCGTTTGTTGTAGAGCCAGGAACTTTGACTGCACTTGTTGGATCTTCAGGAGCTGGTAAAACCACGATAAGTGCGCTGCTGCCACGGCTTTATGATGTAACCGAAGGCGCAATAGAAATAAATGGTTCAAATATCAAAGATGTAACTGGCGAATCTTTAAGAAACTCTATCGGCGTCGTGATGCAGGATTCCCATCTCTTCCATGAAACTATTATCGAAAATCTTCGTTATGCAAAAGCTGATGCCACATTTGAAGAGATGAAAGCAGCCTGCCAATCAGCTCAGATTTGGGATTTGATTGAATCACTGCCAAATGGACTTGAAACGATGGTGGGAGAGCGCGGACATCGTTTATCAGGTGGCGAGAAACAGCGATTGGCAATTGCGCGATTGCTATTGAAGTCGCCAAGCATTGTGATTCTCGATGAAGCGACGGCACATTTAGATTCCGAGAATGAAGCGTTAGTTCAGGCAGCGCTGAAAGCAGCACTTAAAGGTCGCACTAGTATCGTGATTGCGCACCGATTGAGCACCATCAAAGAAGCGGATGCAATCTTGGTTTTGAATGATGGTTTAATTGAACAACATGGACGCCATGATGAATTGGTAGCAGCTGGCGGCCTTTACAGCGAGCTTTACCAGCGCCAAGATCTATCTTTTTCTAATTAAAACTCGTCCGTAAATAATTAGTCCAGCGAAAAAGAGCCACTGCAGGGCGTAGGCCATATGTGGCCCATCACTAAGTTCTGGAAGTTGCGCTGGCACATTGGGTGTTACACCTTCACCTTCAATTAAATCCAGATAGAAGCTCTCTGTCTTTACTTTCGATTGCAAGTTCCACTTACTGACTAAATTCCCGCTACTTGGAAGTGCAAAGAATGAACCGCGAGGTAGGGAAGAGTCCAATCTGATGCGCCCAGAGATCAGCACTTCGCCTTTTATGGTTGGTGGCAGTTTTGGTCTTTCCGTGGCATTAGCACCGGCCTTGACCCAGCCGCGATCAATCCAAAATTGCCGATTTCCACTTTTAAAAAGCGTCAGATATTCGTAACCATAGACACCGCTCTCGTTATAACGGTTACGTAGCAATACATCATGATTAGTATCAAAAAATCCAGAAGTAGTAACGGAACGCCACTCATTGCCTTTGAAATCGGTTATTGAATCAAGATTGACTTTTGGCAGAGTTAAATTTGATTCTATTTTAAAGTTGTTCGCATGTCTGGCCACACCTCGTTGATACTGCCAATTGGCAGCTAATAAGCAGAGACTCACCAGAAATATTGCAACTACGGTTTTTAAAAACGCTTTTGGTTCTTTAGAACTCAATTTGTTTCTTATTCTCAAAGGCCTCATCAGGTTGGAAAGATTGCTCTTGACCTGCATTTGCGATCACTACTGCGATATAAGGCAGAATCACCGAACCAGCAATTAATACCCATCGTAAAACCGATTCTGTAAATATCGCGCCAATAAAGCAAGCGGTACGGATAATCATTGAGATTAAATATTTTTTCATACGGCCAGGCATCTCTTCACTATGCGCGTATTTAGCGCTAGATATTGAAATCGGCTTCTCGTTCACAAGGCAAGAATAGGCTTACGCATCAGTAATTGGTAAATTATCGCCGTGAGCGACGCGAAGAAAGTAGCCCTAATCACTGGTGGCAATCGAGGAATTGGTCTAGCAATCGCAGAGTCACTTAAGAGCCACGGTTTTAATGTAGTTGTGACTTATCGCTCTGGCGAAGCCCCGGCTGGCTTTAATGCGGTGAAGATGGATGTAACTCAGAGCGCCAGTGTTGATGCGGGATTTACCGAATGCGAAACTAAATTTGGAATTCCAGAAGTAATTGTTTGCAATGCGGGCATCACTAAAGATGGCTTGGTAATGAGAATGTCAGATGAAGATTTCAATGAGGTAATTGATGCAAACCTTGGTGGTGCTTTTCGAACTGCGCGACGAGCCACTAAGGGTTTATTAAAATTAAAGCGCGGACGTTTGATTTTTATAGGTTCAGTAGTTGGTGGTATTGGATCTGCAGGACAGGTTAATTATTCGGCAAGCAAATCTGGCTTAATGGGAATGGCTCGCTCCTTTGCGCGCGAACTCGGTAGCCGCGGCATCACTGCCAATGTGATTGCACCTGGTTTTGTAGAGACCGATATGACTGCTGAATTAACAGACGCGCGTCGTGATGAGATTGCCAAATCGGTACCGATGCAACGCTTCTGCAGCGCTGCTGAAATTGCGGAAGTTGTATCTTTTGTGGCATCTGATGCCGCCAGTTATATCTCCGGAGCTTTAATACCAGTAGATGGCGGATTGGGAATGGGACATTAAATGGGAATCTTGCAAGGAAAGAAAATTCTAGTAACTGGCGTATTAACAGATTCCAGCATCGCTTTTCATGTAGCGCGCTTGGCGCAAGAAGAGGGCGCAGATATCATCCTTACCTCGTTTGGCCGCGCGATGAGCATTACAACTCGCATTGCAGGACGGCTACCAAAGCCAGCACCAGTTATCGAATTAGATGTAACTAATGACGAACATTTAGCAACACTTGCAGATCGCGTAAAGGAACATCTGCCACATCTAGATGGCGTGGTGCATTCAATTGGCTTTGCTCCAGAAAGCGCACTTGGCGGTAAGTTCCTAAGTACCGAATGGCCAGATGTCGCAACTGCAGTGCAAGTTTCCGCCTATTCATATAAATCTCTAACCATGGCTTGCAAGCCGCTCTTTCCAGCAAGTGGCGCATCTGTAGTTGGTATGGATTTTGATGCGCAGGTTGCTTGGCCCAAATATGACTGGATGGGCGTAGCTAAGGCGGCACTTGAATCAACTAATCGTTATTTAGCAAAATTTTTAGGCCCAGAAAATATTCGGTTTAATTTAGTTGCAGCAGGCCCAATCTCAACTATTGCTGCTAAATCGATTCCTGATTTTCAACAATTCGAACATTTATGGGATCTTCGTTCGCCACTTCGATGGGATGTGACTAATCCAGTTCCTGCAGCTAAAGGTGCAATCGCACTGCTATCTGATTGGTTGCCAGCAACTAGCGGTGAAATCCTTCATGTCGATGGCGGCTTTCACGCTATGGGTGGCTAATTCACGCTCACTAAAGTGACGATTTGGCGCATTTCTACCTATAACTTAAACTTCTCTGGTTGACCGGCTATATGCCGCAAGAGGAGAAATCCCACCTAAACCGTTTAGACGGACTGGTAAAGTCAAAAAGAAACTTCGGTTTCATTTTGCTCTTTTCTTGCGCGTTTGCATGTTAATAACCACGTAAGAAGGAGAAATCATCAGCACAGAACCACGTATCAACGATCGTATTCGCGTATCGCAGATTCGTTTAATCAATTACGACGGCGAACAAGTTGGAGTAGTTGAGACCGCCACTGCGTTACAAATGGCAGATGAAGTTGGGCTAGATCTCGTAGAGATCGCACCTGATGCAAATCCGCCAGTCTGCAAAATCATGGACTTTGGAAAATACAAGTACGAGATGGCGCAGAAGGCACGCGAACAGCGTCAAAACCAGACCCACATTGTGGTTAAGGAGATACGACTTCGTCCTAAGATCGAAACACATGATTACGAAACAAAACGTAATCAAGTAATTAAATTTATCGGCGCAGGTGACAAGGTGAAGGTGACAATTCAATTCCGTGGCCGCGAACAATCAAGACCAGAACTTGGTTACAACCTTCTACAACGATTAGCAGAAGATGTAACTGATATTGCAAATATTGAGTTTGCTCCAAAACAAGAGGGACGCAATATGACCATGGTTTTAGGTCCAAATAAGTCTGCTGGCAAAGCCAAAAAGCAGAGCGTAAAAGTAGTTAAAGAGGAGGCATAAATGCCAAAGATGAAGTCCCATAGTGGAGCTAAGAAGACTTTCAAAGTCACTGGCTCTGGAAAGATCATGCACGAACGTGCTGGAAAGCGCCACTTACTTGAGCGTAAGTCATCTCGCTTAACACGTCGTTTAGATCAAGAATCAGCTGCAAAAGCTCCGGTTGCATTCGCTGCTAAGCGCATGCTGGGCTTGAAGTAAGAGAGGCACAAAGACATGGCAAGAGTTAAGCGCGGCGTACATGCTGCAAAGAAGCGTCGTACCACCCTCGAGCGTGCTGCAGGTTATCGCGGACAACGTTCACGTCTTTACACAAAGGCTAAAGAACAAGTAACCCATTCATTGGTTTATGCATTTAATGATCGCAAGGACAAGAAGGGCGATTTCCGCCAGCTTTGGATACAGCGTATTAATGCTGGAGCCCGTGCAAATGGACTTACCTACAATCGTTTTATCCAAGGTCTTAAAGGCGCTGGCATTGAAGTCGATCGCCGCATCCTTTCTGATCTAGCAATTAATGATCCAGCTGCATTCAAGACACTTGTAGATGTAGCTAGAGCAAACGTTAAAAATTAAGTAGAAGTAAAAGAATGATTGAGAGCCTTCAGTCGCCGCACGTTGGGCGAGTGAAGGCTCTTTTATCATCCAAAAAAGAGCGCACCGAATCCAAATTATTTGTAGCCGAAGGAATTCAAGGCGTAAGAGAAGCGCTTTTAATTGAAGGTGAGGTAGAGACGCTCTATTTATCGAAAGCAGGAGCAGAACGTCTATCTAAGGCTGGTATTGATTATTCGTTTGCAAATGTAGTAGACGTTGCAGATAAAGTGGCAGAGGCAATGTCAGATGCCATTACTTCTCAAGGAATTATCGCAATCTGTCGTATACCAGTTCAAAGTAACGAAAATATCTCGACACTAGCGGTAAGTCACGTAATTTATTTGCATGAAATTCAAGATCCCGGTAATGCCGGAACCATCCTTAGAACTGCAGATGCGATGGGAATCTCGGCAGTGGTAGCGTCACCGGGAAGCGTTGATTTTTACTCACCTAAAGTTGTTAGATCAACTGCCGGCTCCCTCTGGCATATCCCGCTTTATTCGGGTGTCGAATTATCAGAGCTTCGCAAAATTCTTCCAACTCATAATCTATATTTATTAGATGGAAACGGTGATAAATCATTATTCGAAGTTGATTTCAAAGAACCAGCAATTTGGATCTTTGGTAATGAAGCTAGAGGTTTACAGGAAGGATTTACAGAGAAGGTGGCCGGCGCCACCCGAATCTCAATTGCCATGCCTGGTAAAGCAGAATCATTGAATTTAGCTGCTGCAGCGGCAATCGTGATGCATGAAATATCCCGCGGTCGATAGCGCTTCGCATATAGAATTTCGTCTGTGAATTCTGCAGAAATCTCAAAATGGGTGGGCGATGCTAAAACGGCATTTGCAGCAGCTGCGGATTTAGATAAACTAAAGAGTGCACGTTTAGCTCATACCGGCGATAAATCTCCAATCTCGGCAGCTAGTCGTGCGCTAGGTTCAGTGCCTGCTGATCAAAAGGCAGAACTTGGAAAGGTAATTGGCGCAGCGCGCGCCGAAATTAACGAAGCGCTCGAGGCCAGAACTAAAGAGTTAGAACTCCTACGCGACCAGAAAGTTTTACTTGAAGAAGTTGTCGATATTACCCTTCCGGCAATTCGCGAACATTTAGGCGGATTGCACCCTTTAACTGTTATTAAACATGAAATCTCAGATTATTTTCTATCACTTGGTTATTCAGTTGCCGAAGGTCCAGAGTTGGAGAGTGGTTGGTTAAATTTTGACGCGTTAAATATTCCTGCAGATCATCCAGCGCGCACTATGCAAGATACCTTCTTCATTGAGCCGCTCTCGTCTGGCCTAGTGCTACGTACACATACCTCTCCGGTACAAGCGCGTACTATGTTGACGCAAGCGCCGCCGATTTACATTATCTCTCCAGGTCGTACCTATCGCGCTGATGAATTAGATATGACTCATAGCCCGGTCTTTAGCCAAGTTGAAGGTTTGGTTATTGATCAAGATATAAATATGTCTCATCTCAAGGGCACATTAGATGCTTTTGCTGCAAAGATGTTTGGTGCGCAGGCGGTAACCCGGCTTCGCCCTTCCTTCTTTCCATTCACCGAACCAAGCGCTGAAGTTGATGTCTGGTTTAACAATCGCTGGATTGAATGGGGCGGTTGTGGAATGGTTAATCCAAAAGTTCTTGAAAATTGCGGAATTGATCCGGAAGTCTATTCAGGTTTTGCCTTTGGCATGGGTCTAGAGCGAACTTTAATGGTGCGCCAAGGAATCAAAGATATGCATGACAGTGTCGAAGGCGACATCAGATTCTCTAGAGCTTTCGGATTGGGGCTGGCATAAATGCGCGCACCTAAATCCTGGATCTCTGAGTATGTAGAGTTTCCTAAAAATATTACGGATCAACAAATCTCTGATGCATTAGTTCGAGTTGGTTTTGAAGTTGAAGAGATTATCGTCCAAGGTGCAGATTTAATTGGTCCACTAGTGGTTGGAAAAGTTTTAGCGATCGAAGAGCTGAAAGAGCATAAGAAGCCAATTCGCTATGTAGAACTAGATTGCAAAGAAGGGGCCTCGCGATTTGTGATCTGTGGAGCCCAGAATTTTTTCGTTGGAGATTTAATTGTGGCATCGCTACCTGGTGCGGTTTTGCCAGGTGGTTTTGCAATTAGTGCACGCGAAACATATGGCAAGACCTCAAATGGCATGATCTGTTCGGTCAAAGAACTTGGTCTTGGCGAAGATCATTCGGGAATTATTGTGCTACCTGCCGGCAGCGCGAAGCCAGGTACTGATGCAATTGAACTGCTGGAAATTAATGACACCATCTTTGATGTGGCGGTAAATCCAGATCGAGGTTATGCATTAAGTATCAGAGGAATCGCTCGAGAGATTGCAGCTGCGTTAGGGCTGCCATTTAGAGATCCAGCAGATATAAAAATCAATTTCAAAGAGACAGGCAATCCAGTAACAGCCAAAATAACTGATGGTGCGCAGGTGATGTATTTACGGACCTTGCAGGGTTTTGATCCTAAAGCGCCATCTCCAATTTGGATGCGCCGCAGAATCGAAAAATGCGGAATGCGCGCGATCTCGTTGGCAGTGGATGTTACAAATTACGTGATGATGGAGTTAGGCCAACCACTTCATGCATTTGATGCAGATCAAATAAGTGAGGGAGTTGAAATTCGTCGCGCGGGAGATTCTAAAAAATTAAAGACCCTGGATGATGTAGAGCGCACTTTGAATCCTGACGATTTAGTAGTTGCAGATGCGGCCAAAGTATTAGCACTTGCCGGCACCATGGGTGGAGCAGAATCAGAGATTTCAAATCAAACCACGCGCATTGCAGTAGAGGCGGTCCGTTTTGATGCCATCTCTATCGCCAAAAATTCACGTCGCCATAAATTATCGTCTGAAGCCTCCCGTCGCTTCGAACGCGGAGTAGATCCAACTTTGGCAGAAATTTCATCTGCACGCGCAGCACAACTACTTATTGATTTAGGTGGTGCCAGCTATGTCGGAACTTCTACTGTTGGCGCACCAGTATCTCTTCCAACCATCGCTTTAGATCCTGATTACATTTCAAAAAGAATCGGCCTTGAAATTTCAGCGGCAACAGTTAAAGTGAAACTGCAATTAGTTGGTTGTAAAGTTGAAGGTAATGGCCCATTCCAAGTAACTCCACCTACATGGCGAACTGAACTTTTCAACCAAGCTGATCTCTCAGAAGAGGTTGCTCGCAATATTGGTTACGATCAAATTCCTTCGGTGCTTCCGCCTCGAAAATCTGCGGCAAAATTAACAGCTTCGCAACGAAGAGATCGAGTATTAGCCCAATCTTTGGTGGCTCGCGGATATACCGAGATTCTTAATTTTCCATTTGTAAGCAGAGAGCTAATTGAGAAGCTGGGCTTTGTCGGCGCAAGGGCCGAGAGTTACAAGCTCGCAAATCCAATGTCAGAAGATCAACCATATCTTCGTCCACATCTGTTGCCAGGCTTACTAGAAGCAGCAAGACGTAACTACAGTCGCGGTTTTAAATCTTTTGCGCTCTTTGAAATGGGTTCCATATTTAGAAAATCTATTGATTTACAAGAAGGAATCTTCCCAGAGACTGGAAAGCGTCCAAGCGATAAGCAAATTTCAGATATTTTTGCCTCAGTTCCGACGCAATTATCTTTTGTTTGCGGCGTGCTTGTAGGCCAGGTTCATGGTGAAAATTGGCAAGGTAAAGCACGAAATTACAGTTGGAGCGATGCAGTTGCCGCTGTCGAAGTGCTATTAGCTTTATTAGGTCTTGAATACAAAATAGAGCGTTCTGATTTGGCTCCTTGGCATCCTGGCCGTTGCGCTGAATTCATCGTCGACGGTAGAGCAGTTGCGCATGCCGGAGAGTTACATCCTCAAGTAGTCGCGGAATTTGCACTTCCAGAACGGGCTGCAGCGTGGGGAATTAATTTAGATGCGCTGCCAGTATCTCCATTAGTTTCACCTAAACCAGTTGGTGTAATGCCGGCTGCAGTGCAAGATATCGCGCTGATCGTCAATGAACAGGTGAGTGCCGCAGAGTTAACCCAAGCCCTACGCGATGGCGCTGGGGATTTACTTGAATCAATCGAACTCTTTGATCGTTACGACAAGATTGGCAACGGCAAGATCTCCCTTGCCTTTACCTTGGTCTTCCGAGCTCCAGATCGCACTTTAAAAACCGAAGAGGTCTCGGCAGCGCGCGAAGCGGCAGCTGCAGAGGCGGCCAAGCGCTGTGGTGCAACCGTGCGTGCATAAATATGCATAAAATTGCATAATTAGACAAAAGCAAATAGACTGCCTACATGAAGATAGGCGTGGTCGGTGCAAGTGGATATGCCGGTGGGGAGCTATTAAGGTTGCTCGCGGGGCATCCAGAATTTGAAGCTTCAGTTATTAC
>JBJTCN010000078.1:0-2573 GCA_046091905.1 Candidatus Nanopelagicaceae bacterium | reverse complement strand
TGTAGAAGAAGTTGATTTATAATATTAGTTTCACCACTGTTGCTTTGTGCTCTTGCTAACTTGGATGAGAAGTTGCTTTCACAGGGTGTTGCGAAATAAAGGTACCAGCTGGGTGGGGGTGGGGCCGTATCGGCGGGTGAGACGCTGCCGGTACATCTTCAATAGCCGTTCACCCGATAGGACGGGCCCAAACTGAGCTAGGACTGATCCAGAGCTTTGCAAATGGCTTTGTTATACCAAAATCTAACTTTTCTTACTCGGGAGTGCATGCAAAATTCCTACTCGCTAGAAAGTTGATTTTGGCAGGCTCACATTTTGAGCGTTTTCACCCCTAGGACGCAAGATTTTGGGCCTGAAAATTTTTCAAAATCGGATATAAGTCCTCCGGACTTATAGTGGGCCCTTGGGTCAGCCCCTAGCGTTTGCAACTGACAGTGGCGCAATCAAGTGGCTAGGGAGGAAGTTATACCTAAAAAACCGCCCTGAAAGGTGCCCACTTCAGTGGCCAGCACCAGGCAACAGGCATGGCTATTCCTCTAGAGGTCAAAGGGGCGTGACAAGCATGCTAGGTACTTCAATTAACCAGCACCCAGCCCCAAGGGGAGTACTGCTCCATGCATGTGACTAGCCTCAAAGCTGGAAGTAGGCTGCCTAATTGCATATTCAACATTGCCATGGGGTCTTACAGTGGCAGGAGCATAGGCACATGCCCTTGGGCCCACAACATCCAATGCATAAATGAGAAAATTGGGTGTTGCTCTAACGCTTGCATGCCTCATAAGGCACGGGAATTGCATGTCTTGAGAGCGGCTGCAAAAACTGTGCATGTAAAAGCTGCCCACCTGCAGGAGCACATGCATGCCACTGTACACAACACGCATACAAGCGATGCCAATTCCCTAAGCGTGTGCACCTGATATGCGCTTGTCCCTGCTACAGATCAATGGCCTTGCCATAGCCAGCTATGATGGATGCACACCACTTAGGCTGAGGTTCAGAAGCAAGGGTGGAGTGACCCCACCTGAAGGGTGGCCACCTGATCCACCCCACTTCATGCCTTCCACATAGGTCCACCTTGCGCTTCTAAACTGGCTGCCATGCACCACGCCAAACCTGACACACTTCCCATGGCAGCCCACCCCCATGCAAGTCAGGCCTGGGCTTGGTGGGCAAGTGGGAGCCAACAAGCACTGGTACCATAATTTCGCAACACCCTGTGACAGAGGGTTCCAGATGCTGAAGTCTAGTACTTGGTCTTGTCCCCCCCCTGCTTCACCACGCCAGCAAGCCTGCTGCTCATGCTTTTGTACAGGTTGTTAAGCATTGGCTTAGGCACTGCCTTAAACTGCTGATGGACTGCATCCTTGAACTCCTCAAAGGACTGGCAGCCCATTGCATCCACTTTTGCTTGGACATAGCCCCACACATTCTCAATGAGATTGAGGTCAGGGGAGTTAGGAGGCCAGTTTGGTAGCAACGTGGCATTGGAACGTTGCTTCTCACTCCAGCCTCTCAGCACACCAGCTGCACGCCCATGGGCTGGATCATTGTCTTGTTGCAAAGTCCAGCAACTCATCCCCTGGCCACTGAAGATGCGTTGTCCCTCAGGGAGGAGGGTCTCTGTCAGCACATATCCATACTCTTCTGTGCATATGTTTGTGGCTGTGGCACCCTTCTTGTTCTTGAAGGGACTCTTGTGCTTGCTGCTGCCAGCAACTTCATGCAGTCTGGTAACACCAAACTTGGTGATTCCTCCATAGACGTTGAGGCATTGGGGGTGGTTCGGCTGGTAGACCTCATGCCTTCTTGGTCTGTTTGGGCCATGCTTTTGCCATCTACAAGGGTTCACACGTGAGCCAGGGTACCTAAAGTGAAACTTCTTCCTGTCTGTGAACATGACGTGGCTCCAAGAGGTTTTCAGGTTCTGTTGTGCAAACTGCAGGCGTCTGAGTTTTGTTGCCCTAGTGAAGCCTTTTGGTGGGGGCCCTTTGGTAGCCACCATTCTGCACCCTTCAAGAGTGGCAGCTTTCCTTGCAGCTCGAATCAGGGTCGACCTGTGCACCACCTTGCTAGCAAGCCTCTCCGTCACTAGTTGCTTAGCGACTTGATTGGCCCCTCCCTCTCCTCCCTCATCCAACAGATCCGAAGCACGTTTTGCAGCTTCTTGTGATAGAGCACACTTTCTGCCTGTTCCTTTCTTGCTCTCGAGCGTGCGCTCTGACTGAGACTGTTGGATACAATGGCGCGTTGCCTTGCGAGATATGCCATGGTATGCAGCAGTTTTGGTGATGCTGTTACAAGTCTTGAATGTAGTAATGATGCCCAACTTGTCTTGCAGCTTCAAACGAGCCACGTCCAGGAAATGGCACTCTGCGACGCACAAGGCACGGCAACGCTGCTATCACCAAGGGCGGTACTACGTGAAGCAAGCATGTAGAAGAAGTTGATTTATAATATTAGTTTCACCACTGTTGCTTTGTGCTCTTGCTAACTTGGATGAGAAGTTGCTTTCACAGGGTGTTGCGAAATAAAGGTACCAGCTGGGTGGGGGTGGGGCCGTATCGGCGGGTGAG
>JBJTCN010000077.1:0-22992 GCA_046091905.1 Candidatus Nanopelagicaceae bacterium | reverse complement strand
CTTTTGAAAATGTAATTACCCATCGAGATTAAAGTTAAATCAGGATGGCCAGGCATTGCCGGCGGATTTGCTGGCTTCTCGTGGAAAGCTTTTATGGTGATGCCATCATCAGCTAATTCAATGCAGCCAAATTCCGAAGCTTCACTTCTTGGTACTCGAATCGCAGCAATTGTGATTCCAGCATCGGTTTCGCGATGTTGTTGGAACATCTGCATTGGATCCATACGGTAAACGTGATCTGCGCCAAAAACCAAGACATCTTTGGGATTCTCATCATGAATCAAATTAAAGTTCTGCAAAATAGCATCCGCACTACCGGTATACCAACGTGGGCCTAAACGTTGCTGCGCTGGAACTGGAGTCACATAATTTCCAAGCAAAGTCGACATGCGCCAAGTTGTAGTGATGTGGCGATCTAATGAGTGCGATTTATATTGAGTTAGCACTGCAATTCTTCGCATATCTGCATTAACCAGATTTGAAAGCACAAAGTCAATTAACCGATAAGAACCAGCAAATGGCACCGCTGGTTTTGCGCGATCTGCAGTAAGTGGCATCAATCGTTTGCCTTCACCGCCAGCAAGGACAATTCCGAGCGGATAATCACGGAATGTCATGTCATTATTCTAACTGGCTCTTCGGTAGCGCAATAGGGTATTTAAAAATAAGGTTTGGTCATGCAATCAACTATAAGGGTCGGACTTGTTACAAAGGAGTGGCCACCACAGGTTTATGGCGGAGCTGGTGTCCATGTGGTTCAGTTAACGCAAGCTCTTCGCAACCAACCAAATATCGAAGTTGAAGTTCATTGTTTTGGCGGAGCAAGATCTGATGCTTTTGGATACAACACACCTGCAGGTTTTGAAAATTCAAATGCTGCATTACAGGCTTTGGCAACAGATTTGGCAATCGCAGATAAATTAAATAACGTTGACATCATCCATTCGCACACTTGGTATGCCAACTTCGCAGGATTCACCGCCAATTTAATGCGCGGAATTCCACATGTAGTTAGCGCTCACTCTTTAGAACCATTACGCCCATGGAAAGCTGAGCAATTAGGTGGTGGTTACCAAATCTCATCTTGGGCAGAGCGAAGTGCATATGAAGCCGCAGATGCAATTATTGCCGTCTCCGATGGCATGCGCGCGGATGTACTTTCAGCCTATCCAAATGTAGATCCTAAAAAAGTTGTCACTATTCGAAATGGTGTTGATGTAAATAAATTTGCGCCAAATAAAAATGCCGAAGTGCTAAGCAGGCATGGAATTACCGGCCGCTATGCAATCTTCGTTGGGCGGATCACTCGCCAAAAAGGTTTAGCCCATCTTTTACGAGCTTGGAAATCAGTCTCCCTCGATTATGGATTAGTCCTTGCAGCTGGATCACCTGATGAACTGGGCATAGGTGCCGAAGTTGAGCAACTTATAAGAGAGTTACAGCAGAGTCGCAAGAATGTCTGGTGGATTAAAGAAATGGCGCCACACGATGATTTAACTGCGCTGCTTACCAATGCCGAGCTATTCCTCTGTCCTTCAATTTATGAACCACTAGGGATCGTAAATCTTGAAGCTATGGGCTGCGAAACAGCGGTACTTGCCTCCAAAGTTGGCGGAATTCCAGAGGTAGTTACACATAACGAAACCGGACGTTTAGTTGATTATGACGCTAATAACATCGCTAAATTTGAAAGTGATTTCACAACCCAAATTGAAGAGTTAATGAGCAAGCCCGATCTCTTAAATCAAATGGGAAAAGCAGGCAGAATTAGAGCAGCGCAGTATTTTGGTTGGGATGCAGTAGCAAAAGAGACTATTCAACTTTACGCCTCGCTTTTAAAGTAGAATTCCGAGCCTTATGACTCGCAAAAACTTGGGCCAATTTATTTTGGTTGGCTTTCTTTGGGGTGTGCCTTATCTATTTATGCGAGTTGCAGTCCGCGAATGGGACCCATCGTTAGTGGTATTTGGCCGCGTGGTAATTGGTGCGGCAATTCTATTTCCTATTGCAATCAGCCGAGGTGTAATAAAAGAGACGCTCCGCGGTTTTAAATGGATTGTTGCATATGCAATCTTCGAAATGTGCGGACCGTGGTATTTAATTACGCATGCCGAAACTAAAATTAATTCAGGTCTTGCCGGCTTACTCGTTGCGACGGTTCCTATTTGGTCAACTATTTATTCATCCATGGCCGGTGATAAATCGGTATGGCACGCCAAGAGATTACTTGGAATAGTGATTGGATTTATTGGTCTAATCCTGATTGTTGGAATTGAAACTATCTCTGGTACCGCCGATGCATTTAGCGTCTTCCAAGTAGTGCTCGCGGCTATCTCCTACTCAACGGCGATGGCGATAATTCTTAAAGGAATGCCAAATGGCGACGGGGTGACAATAAATGCTATTGCGATGGCACTTACTGCAATTGTCTTTGCACCTTCTGCGCTCTCAAATTTACCTGCTGAAATGCCATCTTTTGAGGCTACCGCTTCACTGTTTGGGTTAGGAGCGCTCTGCACCGGATGGGCATTTATGATTTATTTCAAACTTATGAAAGAAATCGGCCAAGCTCGCGGTTCATTAGTTACCTATTTAAATACTGCCTTTGCAGTCCTGCTAGGTGTAATTATTTTAGGAGAGCCATTAACAAAAGGCATTCTTACCGGTTTGCCATTGGTCTTGGTTGGCTCTTACTTTGCCACCCGAAGACCAGTTACTCCATAAATCCTAAACGCTCCAAAAGCTTTGGATCCTTCTGCCATTCTTTACTAACTTTGATATGAAGCCCTAGAAAACATTTCGCACCAAGTAGCTCTTCAATATCTTTGCGGGCCTTACTTCCGATAGTTTTAAGAGTTTCACCTTTATGTCCAAGCAAAATTCCACGTTGCGAATCTCGTTCTATATGAATAGTGGCATGAATGTCATAAAAATCTTTATCGGCTCGCTTAGCCATTTCATCAATAGTTACAGTGATGGAATGTGGCAGCTCTTCTCTCACGCCTTGAATTGCGGCTTCGCGAATATGTTCGCAGATTAATTTCTCTAGACTCTGGTCGCTCTTTTGGTCGTCTGGATAAAGCTTCGGACCCTCTGGTAAATTTTTAGAAAGTAGCGTTGTGAGCAGGTCAATCTGCAACCCCTTAACTGCAGAGACTGGAATGATCTCAGCCCAATCAGCAAGTGTGCCGACCTCCATTAAACGTTGCGGCAACGTCTCTTTAGCAACGGTATCAATCTTGGTCACCACGGCAATCTTCTTGGATTGTGATTCATTTACAATTTTTAGAATGTGTTCGTCACCTGCTCCAGTTTTTTCATTGGCAGGAAAGGTCATGATTACTAAATCGACATCTTCAAGTGATTCGTTTACAACTTCGTTTAGTCGTCGCCCAAGCAGAGTGCGCGGTTTATGCATTCCGGGCGTATCAACTAAGACCGCTTGAAAATCAGCTCCATTCACAATGCCACGAATTGCATGTCTGGTGGTGTTGGGATGATGTGAAGTGATCGCAACTTTTTGACCCACTAGCGAATTTATTAGGGTCGACTTACCGGTGTTTGGTCTACCAACTATGGCTACAAATCCCGATTTCATTGCGCTAATTATCGCATCAATTCGATTGCATCATTTACACCAGTGCAGATAATTGCCGAACCATCGCCGATAATTCGATGACAACCTTCTGAAAGTGGAGAATTTATTGGCCCCGGAATTGCCATCACTACTCGATTTAAGTGTGCCGCATCGTGCGCAGTGCGAAGTGCGCCAGAACGAAATGCTGCTTCGACCACCATCGTGCCATCTGCAATTGCAGCAATAATCCGATTTCGATTTAAGAATCTAAATGGCAGCGCGGGCGTGCCGGGCATATATTCAGAAACCAGCAATCCACTCTCTTCTATTGCAGCAAATAGCCGGGCATTACCTGCCGGATAGAGCACATTTAAACCTGATGCTAATACCGCAATGGTTTCTCCTTCTGCAATCAATGCGCCTTTATGCGCTGCGGCATCAATTCCGTAAGCACCGCCACTTACTACCACCCATTCGCGATCTACAAAATTAGCCGCCATTTCAGATGCTACTTTCTGGCCATATGGAGTTGGATTTCTAGTTCCGACAATTGCAATTGATTTACTTGATAGCAACTCCTTATTTCCCTTTACAGTGAGTGCAATCGGTGGCGCTGGCAATTCAATGAATTTATTATTTGGAATTATTAACTCTAAGCCATGCTTTTCAATCTCTTCTAAAACTTGATGACCATTTGACTTTAGGATGGCTCGGGTATCCTCTTTATATTCACCTGCTTTACAGAGCTCGACTACTTGCACTGCTCCTTTTTCAATCACCTCTCGAGCCCAAAAATTAACGCCTCCTTCTATCGCAGCGAATAATTGTGCTCTAGCTACTAATTCGTTACTCAATTCCTTCTCGCAATCTGTAACTTTCAGTTACCTCTGCCAATGTTGGCCGAGCTACGCCATTTAAATCGGCGATAGTCCAACTTGTTCTAATAATTTTGTGTAATCCGCGTGCCGTGATTTTTTCTTTATCCAGTTCATCATGTAGAAAATTCATCGCTTCTCTAACTGGCTGATATTGCTGCCGAAGCGCGCGCGGTGGAATTTCCGCATTCAAACGCCACTTTTCATGTTTAAATCGATTTGCAGCAATAGCGCGTGCCGCGATTACTCGATCTCTTATTTGGGCGCTACTCTCATGGTTAGTCTCTGCTAACTCGATTCGACTGACATTCTCTACATTTACTCGCAAGTCGATGCGATCTAAGAGTGGTCCAGATAATTTATTTAGATATCTGCGCACTTGAACTGAGGTACAAGTACAGCCCAAACCTTTTCCGGCAAATTTGCCACACGGACATGGGTTTGCAGCTAATACCAAGATGAACTTTGCAGGAAATGAGAGATTACCGGTGGCGCGAGAGATGGTAATGGAGCCACTTTCTAAAGGTTGTCTTAATGAGTCCAAAACACCGCTACCGCATTCCGGAGCTTCATCTATAAATAAAACTCCGCGATGCGCCAAACTACAGACACCTGGTTTGATTACATGCGCACCACCGCCCACCATTGCAATTCGAGTAGTGCTGTGATGTGGTGCAATAAATGGCGCAGTTGTCGATAACACTGCGCGATCGCTATTGGTAATCGAATGAATCGCACTTACTTCTAGCGTCTCTTCTTTGCTTAGCGGGGGCAAGATAGTTGGAAGGCGCTCGGCAATCATGGTCTTGCCAACTCCTGGCGGTCCAATCATCAAGAAGTTGTGTCCGCCAGTAGCTGCAATTTCAGCGGCTCGTTTAGCCGGCAATTGTCCAGCTACATCTGCAAAATCTAAATTCTTCTCTTGATTTTCAATCTCTAAATCCAATTCACCTTGTGCGGTTATTTCGCCAGTCTGTAACCAATGAACCACCTCTTTTAGATGGGTAAAAGCAAGAACCTCTAATTCGGGAAGTAGCTTTGCTTCTGCAATATTGGCCGCCGGTATGACCGCCTTTCGAATTCCATTTCGATAGGCGCAAATTAAAGATGGCAGAATTCCGCGGGTATGGCGCAATGAACCATCAAGTGATAACTCGCCAACAAATAGGAAGTTATCCAAATCTCTTACAATATTTTGAGCACCTAAAATTCCCATTGCGATTGGCAGATCAAAACCACTACCCGCTTTTGGTAACCAGGCTGGCAATAGCGCAATGGTTACCTTTCGATTTGGCCAGCTAAGTGAACTATTTACAATCGCCGCACGTACTCGGTCACGAGATTCTGCAAGTGCAGCATCAGGTAATCCAAGTAATGTAAAGCCAGGTAGCCCGTCGGCGATATCGACTTCTACGGTTACTAATTCTCCATTTAATCCAGATAGCGCAATTGCACTAGTAGTTGCAAGGCTCATAACACACCAGCACGATAATCAATGGTTGGTCGCAGAGAACGACTTAAAGTTACCGCGGCAACATCAACTTGATAATCAGCACCAAAGTGATTGTTGGTAACTAGCCACGCAAGTGAAAGTTTCTGAAGTCGATGCGCCTTCTCTCTATCAATTGCTTCAAGTGGGTGGCCAAAAGCAAGTGAACTTCGCGTCTTCACTTCAATGAAATGAACTTTTCCAGCTGGACTTTTGGCGATTAAATCTAATTCGCCACCTTTGGTCCGCCAATTTCGATCAAGGATTGTAAATCCCAATTTAATTAAGTATTCGGCAGCTGCGATTTCGCCAATCTTGCCGATAGTCTGTTTTTGATTCATGCGCAAAACGTAATTTTGCGCGCCTGTGGAGCGTTTACTTAATCCACAAGCAACTTAGCTACGTTGGCGTAAGACTTACGGTGAATAGCAGTTACTCCGAAAGTCTCTAATGCTTTGGTATGTGCCACAGTGATGTAGCCCTTATGTTTAGCCAAACCATAACCAGGAAAA
This sequence comes from Candidatus Nanopelagicaceae bacterium, assembly GCA_046091905.1. Taxonomy (GTDB): domain Bacteria; phylum Actinomycetota; class Actinomycetes; order Nanopelagicales; family Nanopelagicaceae; genus ZLKRG08. Next base: position 16,539 of record JBJTCN010000077.1, on the reverse strand, counting down.
TGCGCATCTAATTCGACCATAATGCGATCACGGGTAACTTTTGCGATTATCGAAGCTGCGCTAATTGATGGTGCAACTTGATCACCTTTCCAAATTGCCAACGATGGCGTAACCATGCCGCTAATTGCATAGCCATCAGTTAGTACATAGTTTGGTGTGATGCCCAAACCTTGAACTGCTCTTCGCATACCATCCAAATTAGCCACATGCACTCCACGTGTATCTATCTCTTCTGGGCTTACTGTGATTACCGAAACCGAAAGCGCCTCTTCATGAATAATTGGAAATAGCGTCTCACGCTCTTTCTCGGTCAACTCTTTAGAATCTTTCAGCGCTGCTAACTTTGATGAGGTTGTATCTTTTAAGATCACACTTGCAATTACTAATGGCCCGGCACATGCGCCACGTCCTGCCTCATCTACTCCTGCAATCGGAGATAGACCTGCCTTAATTAAAGATTGCTCAATTAAATGCATTAACGCGCTCGATTAACTTCGCGTTTTTAAATGGCCAAATTACTGCAATTACTCGCCCAACAATTTCTTGCTCAGGAACAAAGCCCTTATTCATATCGTCCTGGTGATATCGAGAGTCCGCAGAAGCGCCACGATGATCTCCCATTACCCACACTTTTCCCTTTGGCACTGTGACATTAAATTTCATATCGCTAGGTTCATTGCCTGCAAATATGTATGGCTCGTTAGTCTCTTTACCATTTACCAACAATTTACCTTTGGCAGAGCAGCATTGAACATTATCGCCGCCCACACCAATTACGCGTTTAACTAAGAATTGCTTGGTTGGATTTGGCAGAATTCCTACCGCAACTAGCAGTTCCTTAGCTTTAAAAATGTATCTATTTCCTCCTTGGTTATTCCATGTAGGTAACCAATTTGCCGGATCATGAAAGACCACTACATCTCCGCGATGTATTTCTCGCGAAAGAAAAGGAACCTTATTTACTGCTACACGGTCTTTAATTTGAAGTGTATTTTCCATAGACCCAGAAGGAATATAGAAAAATTGCACGAAAAAAGTCTTGATTATAAGAGAGACAATTACCGCAACAATTAAGAGTGCGGGAATTTCGCGGAGGAAAGACCCCTTGCGAAACAATTACTTAGCTTCTTCTGCGGTTTCTTCTGCTGCAGCTTCTGCGACTGGAGCTTCGGTTGCGACTTCTACAACTGCCTCAGCGACTGCTTCTGGAGCGGCAGGAGTTTCGACAACTGCTACCTCTTCAAAAACTTCGGCAACTTCGGCAACTTCTGGAGTTAGATCTGGAGTTGAGGTAATGCCATCGCCGTAACCTTCAACGCCATCACGCTTCTCACGAATTTTGGCAGCCTTACCGCGAAGATCGCGTAGGTAGTAAAGCTTGGCGCGACGAACATCGCCCTTCTTTACCAATTCAATCTTTTCGATAACAGGAGTGTGTACTGGGAAGGTGCGTTCTACCCCAACGCCGTATGAAACTTTACGGATAGTGAAGGTCTCACGAACACCATCGCCTTGGCGACGGATAACTATTCCCTGGAATACCTGAAGACGTGACTTGTTACCTTCGATAACGCGGACGTGAATCTTTAATTCATCTCCAGCGCGAAACTGCGGGATATCTTTGCGAAGGCTCGCAGCATCTAATGCATCTAGTACGTTCATGACTACTCCTGGTTACTCTTACTAAATCGCGCTTACTCATTATCTATGAGCTCAAACCATCTAACTAATTAGCGGCGAGCGCAGGGGATAATCTTGCCATAGGGTCGAAATAGCCCCAAATCGAGTTATGAGAGCAGTTGTGCGCTCAAAATTCGGTGTAAATGTGGCCCAGCTGCGATGGTGAGCTCCCCGTGGACTGAAACCTTTGCTCCGGCCTCGTTTGCGATTAACTCTGCCGCATCGCGATCCCATGGATATAGCCCCATCTCGTAGTAACCATCAACCAAGCCTGCGGCTACATGGCAAATATCAATTGCAGCAGAACCATTTCGCCTAATATCTCTAACCTTTAAAATTAAATCATTAAATTGTTTAACTTGAATTTCACGTAAATCACTTCGGTAATGAAAGCCAGTGGCAATCAAGGCTTTATTAAGTTCTACCGGCTCATTTGCATGGATAGCAACTCCGTTTAGATAAGCGCCACCGCCACGAGTTGCGGTGTAAAGCGAATTGATAGTTGGCGCATATACAACTCCAACCGCAATTCCTTCTGGGTCGCGAATTGCAATACTTACAGACCAGCCATGCATGTTATAAAAATAATTGACGGTGCCATCTATGGGATCAATAACCCAGGTATAACCAGATTTGCTTGGACGACTAGCGCCCTCTTCCCCGATAATGCCATCGTCTGGCCTTGCTTTAAGGATTGCATCAACTATTAATTTCTCTGACTGTTTATCCATCTGCGTAACAATGTCGATATCAGATGTTTTGGTATCGACCGATAATTGCGCTGGTCGCAGAAGAAGTAGCGCACCGGCCTCTTTGGCGATAGAAATGGCAAGTTTCAAGAGCTCTTCCACGGACTTGATGCTACTAGGCTTTAATCTGTGTTAGCTAACTACAAGGAAATCTTCAAAATAGCTGGCGCATTTAGATTTTCGCTCGCGGGCTTTGTAGCCAGAATTCACCTTTCAATGGATCGCTTAGCGCTACTTTTTATTGTCGTGCATAAAACTGGTTCATATGGCCTAGCGGGATTAATGGTTGCGACCGCATCAATAGTAATCACAATTGCCCAACCTTATTGGGCTAGAGCAGCCGATATCTACGGACAGGGTCGCGTCTTATACCTAAATACTATCCTTAGATTTTTTTCATTTACTCTTTTTATTTTATTGGTCCAATACGATTTTCCTATTTGGTCCTGGTTTCTATCGATAGTAATTGCAGAATCAAACACCATTAATGCTGGCAGTCTGGTTCGAAGACGCTGGGTAAATGTCTTACCTAACCCTCATTTAAAAACTACCGCCTATTCTTTTGAAGCGTTGGCTGACGAAATCATTTTTGTATTTGGACCACTGTTAGCTACCTTCTTAGCCACCTATGTATCACCAGTTTCATGCCTTTTGGCATCAATGGCATTTGTAGTCATTGGACAACCAGCGCTAGCCAAGTTAAAAGATTCAGAGCCCAGCGTTTCAAAAGATAAGCAAAATTCAAATTCGCCAAATATTCTAAAACGAAAAGGTGCGCAAGCAATTATCTTGCCAGTCTTTTTCGTAGGTGGTTACTTTGGCTCAGTTGGCATAGTTGTAGTTGCCTTTGCCAATAAAATGGGAACTCCGGAAATTTCCGGATTACTTCTGGCAATTTGGGCACTTGGAAGCGCAACCTCCGCGCTTTTAAATGGCATCTTTGGTAATCACCTCTCGCCAGCAAAAACCTTTATCTACTCATTGTTTTTCATGTTCTTAATGTCTCTGGGGCTGTTGTTTGCAGATTCCACACTTTTTCTAGGAATGACACTCTTTTTAAATGGAATTGGAATTTCACCATTACTTGTAAATGCATTTGCAACTATGGAACAAGAAGTTTCAGAAGAGGAATTAACTGAAGCTATGACCTGGGTAACTACCGGAACTCCTACCGGGGGCGCGATTGGAAGTGCGATTGCCGGACAAGTTATAGATAATTTCGGTGTTAGTCAGGGATTTTTTATTCCAGTAATTACTCTATTTTTGGCAAATCTGGCATTGCTTCCTTACATTCGCGAATGGCATCGGCTACGCTCCCGCCCATGAGTGAACTTCGAGTAACAGGCAGAAGTGAAGATGGCACCCATCTGCTGCTAACAGACTCCGAAGATAAAGAATTCACACTTCGCATCTCAGATAACCTCAAGGCAACTATCAATCAGCCAAGGTTGGCATCGGTTCCTACTGAGAACCAACCCACTATCAGTATCAAAGATTTACAAGCTCGCCTAAGAGCTGGCGCAGCCATTGATGATTTAGCTCGAGAAGTTGGTTGGAGTTATGAAAAAGTCGAACGCTTTGCAGGTCCGATCTTGCAAGAGCGTTCCTATATTTTAAATGTTGCCAATGCGGTAGTTATTAAGAATGCTGGATCACGTGATGCACAATCTTTCCTAGAAGTAGTAACTGCGAGATTGTTTGCAAATGGTGTCTCTGCCGATTCACTTGAATGGAATACCCATCGCCGTGACGATGGCCAATGGGTAATTAGGTTGTCCTATCCAAATCGCGATGGCCAAGGTGAAGCGGTCTGGTTCTTTGATATGAGCAAGCGCTTGATTCTTTCTGAAGATGAAGGCGCATCATGGATCATGGGCGAATCAGTTCCAGCAGCGCCAGTGCGAACTCCAGAACCTGAAATTAGCCACGGTCTGGTTTATCCAAATTCAAATCCTACAGTCCAGATTAATACCGCTCCTACTCCAAGACTCTCGGTAATTCGCGAGAATGAAGATGTCGAAGATGGCGTCAAGAAGCGCGCCTCAGTTCCATCCTGGGATGAGATTATGTTTGGGACTAAGAAGAACGAGTCCGACGACTAAACATTTAACAATTGCAGTGGCACATTAGTTTCCACTTGAGTTAGCCCACCATGGTGACCAACCATCGCTGATTCCAACTTCTCCCTAGCAGGATCAATTAAGACGGCATCCGTATTTACTATTGCAATTAAATCACCGGCGCGATCTGCGAAATTTTCAGGCATTGGTAAACCAAATATTCCAGATGCAATCGCTTCCGACTTGGTATAGATAGTCGCTAACTCTTTTAATTCACTTCGCCATAAGTTGGCAATTTCATTTGATACCTCTGGCCGAGCCAAATAAATATGTCTTGCCCTAGGCTCTCCAGCGATAGTGGCTAACTCTGAATTAAGTAAATTATCGCGACCAATTACTATTTTTTGCCCAACGTTTAACATGCCATGATCACCAGTAATCCAGATTCTGGTGCCCTTTGGGAGATGTTGCTTCAGTTGTAAAACCAAGTTATCAATCATTTTTAGCGACTCTAGCCACTTTTCTGAACCATAACCTGCCACATGTCCAGCTACATCTAAATCATTTACATATAGATAAACAAAAGCTGGACTTACTTTAAGCGCTTCCGCAGTTTCGGTTACCAAATCTGGATAAAGATTGGCGCCTCGATATTTTGCACCACGAAATACTGCGCGAGTAAAACCAGTACCTTCATAACGTTTGGCGGCCACATGGGTGACATTAATTCCGCTACGCGCACCAATTTCAAAGAAGGTCTCTTTCGGTTGCCAAATAACTGGATCTACTCGCTCATCCCATTTAAGTGCATTTAATAATCGATCCGATTGTGGAATTTTTACGGTATACCCCAACATCCCATGTTCATTTGGCATAGCACCAGTTAATAAAGTAGCAAGTGAAGTAGATGTGGTTGATGGAAATGCGGTGGTGGCATCACCAAAACTCTTACCAGCCATAATATTTGGCATCACTTCTGGAAAATCATCCATTGCATGAGCACCAAAGCCATCGATTAAGAAAAGTACCTCGCGACCAGTTGGAGATTCACCTAATCGAGATTCATATTGAGAAAGTCCGAGGCCTGCAAAAATCGCTGGCGTGATCTCGCTCAATTTCATGGATTTATTCTTTCATTAAAAAGGCTCTAAACTTCCAATATGAAGTTCGCTCCTGAAGTGGAAAAAGCGCTCAAAGCTGGTGCACCAGTGGTCGCTTTGGAATCAACCATTATCAGTCATGGTCTACCAAGGCCAACTAATCTAGAAGTGGCGCGAGATGTTGAGAGAATTGTTCGAGAAAACGGTGCTACGCCTGCAACAATTGCGTTAATTGATGGCGTTGCACATATTGGCTTAACTGATGATCAGTTAATTGCAATTGCTAATCGCGACGATGTAATTAAGGCCTCCACCAGAGACTTAGCGATTGCCGAAGCTAAAGGTTTATCTGCTGCCACCACGGTGGCTGCAACTGCACACCTAGCTGCCAAAGCTGGAATTCAAGTCTTTGCCACGGGAGGTTTGGGTGGCGTACACCGTGGCGCCAATGAATCTTTCGATGAATCCGCAGATTTAACTGCGCTCTCCCAATTAGATATGACCGTAGTTTGCGCGGGCGTTAAATCTATTTTGGATGTAGCTGCCACTTTAGAACGTTTAGAAACTTATGCAATTGGCGTAGTGGGCTACAAGACCAGACGCTTTCCTGGCTTTTACTTAACAGATTCTGGTTTTGAACTGGAATATCAAGTTGATACCCCGGCAGAAATTGCCGCAATTATTAAAGCTCGTCAAAGTATGGGCACGGATCACAATGCACTAATTGTTGCCAATCCCGTGGTTAATCAAATGGATAAAGTGCTACATGATCGATTGCTAGATGGCGGATTAAAAGCTGCTGCTGCAAATAATATTCATGGTAAAAAGACCACCCCATTCTTATTGGAATATTTCCATACTGAATCCAAGGGTGAATCACTTCGAGTAAACATTGACATCATCAAAGGTAATAGCGCACTTGCGGCGCAGATAGCAGCCGCGCTGTGAAGAAAATTCTTTGTATAGGTGACGTAGCGCTAGATGTAATTGCTCAACTAAAGGAGCAAATAAATTACGGAAATGACACCGCAAGCAGAATCTCCACTCACCCAGGTGGCCAAGCAGCCAATGTGGCTTGTTGGATCACTCGTACTCACAATCAAGCGCATTTATTAGCTCGCGTTGGAAATGATCCGGTTGGATTCGCATTAGTAAGTGATTTAGATAAATATGGTGTGCAACATAAAGGTTTAATGCGCTCTGGGAGACCATCCGGTGTTGTGGTTATTCTGGTCGATTCAAATGGTGAACGTACTATGTTTCCAGACAATGGAGCCAACGCCGATCTTGAAAGTAGCGACTTGCCTTCGTTAGATGATATCGATGGCGTTTTTCTATCTGGTTATGCGCTCCTAGATTTTCGTTCGCGTGAAAATGTATTGAAAATGGTTAAGAAAATTCACGAATCAAAAACTCCAATATTTTTTGACCCTACAACCACTGGCGCAATGAAGGCGGTTCCAAAATCTGAAGTTTTGGAATGGGTTGGAATGATGGATGGAATTTTGTTAAATAACGAAGAGGCGCGATATTTAGGCGACTCTGATGATTTAGAAAGAGCTGAAGAAAATTTACTTAAGCGTACCCCGCTCGTGGTAATTAAACTCGGCTCTAGAGGGGCAACCGGAATCTATAAAGATCAATTTGTAAAAGTTCCCGCCGTTACAACAAATGTGGTTGATACCACTGGCGCGGGAGATTCTTTTGCTGCAGGTTTTATTCCAAAATGGTTAGAAACAAGTGATTTGGAGCAAGCGCTAAGTGCTGGAGCTGCGTTGGCTGCCAAATGCGTCTCCACTGTTGGCGCGCGCCCTCCCTTAAATTAAATTTATATTTGGCAGAATTTTGCACTATGGCTGCGAAGACTCCAACTAAAAAAGCCGGCAAAAACGCTGGACCAAAACCAGGCGAAGAACCAGGCAAGATTGTAGATATCGATGTCTCATCAGAGATGTCAGAATCCTTTTTAGAGTATGCATATTCAGTTATCTACTCACGCGCACTTCCTGATGCGCGTGATGGTCTAAAGCCAGTACATCGCCGCATTCTTCATCAGATGTCTGAAATGGGTCTTCGCCCTGATCGTGGACATGTAAAGAGCGCCCGTGTAGTTGGTGAAGTAATGGGTAAGTTGCACCCACACGGTGATGGCGCAATTTACGATGCGCTAGTTCGTATGGCGCAGAATTTTTCAATGCGCCTGCCATTAATTGATGGACATGGAAATTTCGGTTCTCTCGATGCCGGTCCTGCCGCAATGCGATACACCGAAGCGCGACTTGCAACACCAGCTCTTGCAATGGTTGCAGAGGTAGATGAGAACACCGTTGATTACGGACCTAATTACGATGGCCAACTAGCAGAACCATTAGTACTTCCAGCCTCTTTTCCTAATCTCTTGGTAAATGGTGCTACTGGGATCGCAGTTGGTATGGCCACAAATATGGCTCCGCACAATTTATTAGAAGTTGTAGCCGCAACTAAATATTTAATTGAGAATCCAAAAGCAACTACCAAACAATTAATGAAGTTTATCCCTGGTCCAGATTTTCCAACCGGCGGCGAATTAGTTGAAATTGCCGGAATTACCGAAGCCTATGAATCTGGCAAAGGTGCATTTAAGATCCGCGCTACAGTTGAGATTGGCAAAGTGACTTCTCGAAAGCAAGGCCTTGTTGTTAAAGAACTTCCTTACAACGTAGGCCCAGAGAAAATCGTAGAGAAAATTGCAGAGGTAGTTAAGAATAAGAAGATTCAAGGTATCAGCGATATCGTGGACCTATCTGATGGCAAAACTGGCACCAATGTAGTTATTGAGCTTAAGAATGGCTACGAACCAGATGAGATTTTAGAGAAGCTATACAAGCTAACTCCTATGGAGCAGCAATTCTCAATTAACGCAGTGGCGCTAGTTAATGGCAAGCCTCAACAACTAGGCTTAAAGCAATTGCTGCAAGTTTTCATTGACCACCGAATTGAAGTTGTCACCAGACGCTCTGAATTTCGCAAAGCAAAAGCAGAGGCTCGCCTACTGCTTGTAGATGGACTCTTAAAAGCAATCGTAGATATCGATAAGGTAATCAAAATTATCCGCAGCTCTGAAGATGCTTCAGCTGCTAAAGATGCACTTATTAAGAGCTTTAAGTTAAAAGAAGAGCAGGCGGTCTACATATTGGATATGCCGCTTCGCCGTCTTACCAAGATGAGCAAACTGGAACTTGATACTGAACAGAAAGAGCTCAAAAAGACTATTGCTGAACTGACAGCGCTCTTAAAGAGTAACGAAGCAATTCGTGCCAAAGTCTCTGAAGAAGTTACCGAAGTTGGAAAGAATTTTGGTACTTCGCGCCGCACCAAAATTTCAGCCTAATTAAAATCTGCCTCCCGAAGAGCTATCTGTAGATAATCGTTGAGATAGATATATTGGCAGAACTGAAATCACAATTAGCGTTGCTGCGACCACATTAACTATTGGGGCCTGGTTAGGTCTAAATAGATTATTAAAAATCCAGACTGGCAAAGTCTGAATTCCAGGGCCGGCGGTAAAAGTAGTCACCACAATTTCATCAAAAGAGAGCCCAAAAGCCAACAGACCTCCGGCAAAGAGCGCAGAGGAGATATTTGGCAGCGTAACTAATCTAAAAGTTGTGAAGCCATTTGCGCCAAGATCCATAGAAGCTTCCTGCAAAGAAGTCCCTAATCGCTTCAACCTTGCAATTGCATTGTTATACACAATCACAATACAGAAAGTTGCATGACCAACAATTATCGTAAAGGCGCTAGTGCCAATTCCCAAAGTCTGAGTAAAAGCATTATTTAGCGCTAAACCAGTAATAATTCCTGGTAGTGAGATTGGTAGCACGACCAATAATGAGATGGCTTCTCTACCGAAAAATTCATAGCGCGCCACTGCAAAGGCCAGAGAAGTTCCCAGTATGAGCGCGATTAAAGTGGCAGAAATTCCTGCAATTACTGACCAGCCGAGCGCTTCCCTTACGCCTGTATTTGAAATTGCCTTATTCCACCAATCAAATGTCAAATCTCTAGGTGGCCAACTAAAAGTTTTTGATGCATTAAATGAATTTATTAAAACAATAATTAATGGAACGTATATAAAAGCTAGGCCTATTCCCATTAATGTCATCAGCAGATATCTTGCCCGATTAGATAGCATCATAGGCTGCTCAGCGCTCCAGTCTTTCTAATCAACCATAAATACACACCCATAATTGCAATTGGCACCGCGCTAATTGTGGCGGCGAACGGTAGATTTAAGCTGAAATTTTGATAGACCACATTTCCAAGCATCTGAATTTTCCCACCAATAATCTGAGCGGTAATGTAATCTCCAAGGCTTAGTGAGAAAGTAAACATCGACCCGGCGATAATGCTGGGGAAAATTAGCGGCAAAATTACTCTTTTAAAAGTTGCAAAATTCCTAGCGCCTAGGTCACTGGATGCCTCAATCAATGTATTTGGCAATCTATCTAATCCGCTATAAATCGGAAGAATCATGTAAGGCAACCAAAGATAAGTAAGTCCTACAATGATTGAAACTAAACCAAAACCTGGTGAATGAATTCCAATAGGTCCGAAAAGCCAATTGATCACACCCGTACCAGGCTCGAACATGGTTCTCCATGAGTAAATTTTCACCAGATATGAGGCCCAAAGTGGCGTCAAAATCAAAGCGATTAAAATTTTCTTTGCTCTTGGGGTTGAAACTTTGGATATATAAAAGGCCATCGGTACCGCCAGAATTACACAATTAACTGTGACCGCAGTGGCGATAAATAAAGTTCTGAGTGCCACATTTCGATAAGCCGGATCAGTAAATAGCTCTTGGAAATTTCCAAGATTAAATTTCTGGATTACATCTCCGGTAAAGGTATTTATGGTAAAAAATGAGGTAATTAAGAGAGCTGAAATTGCACCTAGGTATGCCACAACTAACCAAGCGATTGGTCCAGAAAGAAGCGCCGCTAGGCGCACCTTTTCGTGGCGATGTAACCAGTTAATTAATTTCATAATCTCTACGTAAAAGGGTGAGGCCACAATCGTGACCTCACCCATTCACTTAATTATCATCCATTACGCAAACTTGACCAAGCCTTAACCCATTCGGAATAAGGAACGCACTTGACGTCTTTGCGACCATCTAAGCACTTCTCGGTTGCGGTATTCCAGTAATAGACATCCTCCCAATATGCATCATCATTTGCATGGAATGTTGCACAGTGGTTCTTGTCAGCTGTTAAATCACATGACTTAGCGTTTGATGGCGCTTCGCCAAACCACTCAGCCACTCCTGCGTTAGCAACTGGAGAGATAATGTGGTTTAACCAAAGATAAGCACAGTTTGGATGTTGTGCTTTAGAAGCAACCATCCAAGTATCTGACCATCCGGTTGCACCTTCACTTGGCTTTACACCTTCAACTTTGGTGCCTTCACCCTTTGCAAGATTGATATTTACCTGCCAAGTAGTTCCAAGCACGGTAGCGCCAGATTTTAATGATGCTACATGCTTTAGATAATCGCCCCAATATTCGCCAATTAGTGGCTTCTGTGCCTTCAATAATTCTATTGAAGCATCAAATTGCTTTTGATCAAGCGCATATGGATAAGTGATTCCTAAATCAGGCTGCGTCTTCATTAAATATAGGGCAGCATCTGCAATATAAATTGGAGAATCGTATGCGGTGATTTTTCCCTTATATGGAGAATTGGCATCAAATACAGATCCCCAAGAGGTTGGAGCTGGCTTTACGATATCGGTGCGATATGCCAAAAGGTTTGCACCGCGACCATGAGGAACTCCGTAAGGAACTCCGTTGATTGAATTCCATGGTTGTAACTTCAGATTATCGAAAACATCCGCATAATTTGGAATCAAATCTGTATTAATTGGCGCTACATCTCCGCCGTATATTAAGCGAAGCGATGCATCTCCGGAAGCGGAAACTACGTCGTATTCACCAGATTGCATCAGTGAAACCATCTCATCTGAGGTGCTTCCCACCTTGTAGTTAACTTTACAACCGGTCTCTTTTTCGAAACCTGTCACCCAATCCACTTTCGGATCAGTTGAGCCATTCTCAACATAGCCGGCCCAAGCCACTACGTTGACAGCGCCCTCGCCTGCGCCAAGAGATTTCATCATGTCGACTTTAGGAACGCCATCACTCTCATTTGAGTTGCCGCCACATGCAGTCAGCACTAACGCGACTGCAGACATGATTGCGAGATTCTTAAACAGACGCTTCTGCACCTGTATCTCCCCCTTTATATCCGTGAGCAACCATTGATCACGGCAACATCAAACTATCTAATTAGTTCGAAGCTCTTTGATTGACGACCAACTCAGTGTGATATGGTCCCCAATTTCTAGACCACTCAAAGATGTTGTTTGAGTGGAAATCAATTCGCCAGCACTTGTAGATACCAAGTACTTGGTTACCGCGCCACCAAAAATAATGTCTTTTAGTTCGCCGTTTATTGCGCGATCAGTTTCTGAAGCTTTTCCATCTTTACTTATTGAAAGATATTCCGGCCGGATATTAAAGCTGGTACTTCCTAAATCTGCTTTGGCAGCCATTTGGCTGGAAATTTTATTTGTTTGTCCCACGAATTCAGAGACGAATGCAGAAGTAGGTTTCTCATAAATCTCTCTAGGGGAACCTGTTTGCACAATTTTGCCCTCATTAAATACCGCTATCTTGTCCGACATAGTGAGCGCTTCTTCTTGATCATGTGTTACGAAAATAAAAGTGATACCTACTTCTCTTTGAATATCCTTGAGCTCTAACTGCATTTGTTCGCGCAATTTAAGATCTAATGCCCCAAGTGGTTCATCAAGTAGAAGTACTTTCGGCTTATTGATCAGTGCTCTGGCCAAAGCCACTCTCTGTCGTTGGCCACCTGAAAGTTGAGCAGGTTTTCTATCCCCGTAACCACTCAATCGAACTTGAGCTAACGCCTGATCAGATGCCACTTTCCGTTCCGCGGCTGGCACTTTTTTAATTCGCAATCCATATTCAATATTTTCGCGGACTGTGAAATGTGGAAATAAGGCATAATCTTGAAAAACTGTATTAACTGCTCGTTCGTATGGTGGTAGTTCACTTACTTCGATTCCATCTAGTTTTATAGAACCAGAATCTGGTTTTTCAAAGCCGGCGATCATTCTGAGCACTGTGGTCTTTCCAGAGCCAGATGGGCCAAGTAAGGTTAAAAATTCTCCATCTAATATCTCTAGAGAGACTTGATCTACCGCTTTCACGTCACCGAAGTTCTTTGAGAGTCCGGCGATGGAGATCATTGAGCGACGCTGCATGGTACGAGTATTCCAACTCCAGCCCAATTTGTCAGCGATTAAGCGTCAATTCGATCGCGATCGATATCCGCCGTCGAAATAAAGTCCTTACGAGGACCAACTTCATTGCCCATCAAGAGCTCAAACATCTTCTCAGCCACGGCGGCATCTTTGATAGTCACACGGCGCAAGGTGCGATGGTCTGGATCCATAGTGGTTTCACGTAATTGGTCTGCATCCATTTCACCGAGACCTTTGTAACGCTGAATTGGTTCCTTCCAACGCTTACCTTGTTTTGTTAAATCTGCAGTGACCTTCTTCATCTCATCATCACTATAGGTATAGAGAACTTCGCCCTTCTTGCCACCGCCGCCGACAACTTCAATTCGATGTAGCGGAGGCATCGCTGCAAATACGCGACCAGAATCAATTAGCGGGCGCATGTAGCGGTATAGCAAGGTAAGCAATAAACAACGAATATGTGAACCGTCGACATCCGCATCAGACATCATGATGATGCGACCATAGCGCGCTTCATCCAAATCAAAAGATTTACCTGAACCTGCCCCGATTACTTGGATGATTGAAGCGCACTCTTTGTCATCAAGCATCTGTGCAAGAGATGCCTTTTGCACATTAAGAATCTTTCCACGTAGCGGCAAAATTGCTTGGTACTCAGAATTGCGCGCGGCTTTAGTGGTACCAAGTGCAGAGTCACCTTCTACTAAAAATAGTTCGGTGCGATTAACATCTTCGGAGCGACAATCGGCAAGTTTGGTTGGAAGCGATGAAGATTCAAGTGCATTCTTACGGCGCTGAAGTTCTTTGTGGCTACGAGTTGCAATACGAGTACGTGATGCTGCAACAATTTTTTCCAGAACTAATTTGCCGTTTGCTTTGTCGATACGTTTTGACGTCGAGAAGTAAGCTTTAAGTCCATCGGCAACTACATTTCCGACGATCCTAATTGCCGCATTTGTACCCAGAACTTCTTTGGTCTGGCCCTCAAACTGCGGTTCGGTCATGCGGACAGTGATTACCGCAGTTAAACCTTCGAGTACGTCATCCTTAATTACATCTGCTTCATTCTTTTTCAAGATTCCGGCAGCTCGAGCTGCTTCATTAATTACTTTGGTAATTGAGCGCTCAAATCCTTGGACATGGTTGCCGCCCTTTGGAGTAGCAATGATGTTTACAAAAGAACGCATAGTGGTTTCGTAACCATTGCCCCACTTGAGTGCTAGATCAACTCCCATTTCGCGTTGTACATCTGTAGAGACCATATGTCCTTGATCATCAAGCACTGGCACCGTCTCTTCGTATTCACCTTTGCCATCAATGCGAATTACATCTCCAACCGGATCATCTGGCTGTAAGAAATTACAGTATTCAGAGATGCCACCTTTGTGAAAGAAAGTTTCGGACTTTCCACTTTTGGTACGCTTGTCATTTACAACTAAAGTCAATCCCGGAACTAAATATGAAGTCTGTCGTGCGCGTGCATAGATATCTTCTAGATCTAGCTCTGCATCTTTAATAAAGATTTGGCGATCTGGCCAGTACTTAACGCGAGTACCAGTTATCTTCGATGAAATTTTTCCAATAACTCTTAAACCTGATTGCGCAGTGAATGGCGCTTTTGGTCCATCGCCATCAAATACACCAGCATTGCCTCGTTGGAAAGACATCCAATGAATCTTGCCACCACGATCTACCTCTACATCCAAACGAAGAGAGAGCGCATTAACTACTGAAGCGCCAACACCATGCAATCCGCCTGATGCCGCATAAGAACCGCTACCGAATTTTCCGCCGGCGTGAAGTTTGGTCATAACAACTTCTACACCAGTTAAACCGGTCTTTGGTTCTTTATCAACTGGAATTCCACGGCCATCATCATGAACTTCAACTGAACCATCAGCTTCTAAATTAATATCAATTTTTTTACAGTAACCAGCAAGTGATTCGTCAACTGCGTTATCAATAATTTCCCATAAGCAATGCATGAGTCCGCGTGAATCGGTAGAACCGATATACATACCAGGACGTTTACGGACGGCTTCAAGGCCCTCAAGTACCGCCAAATCTTTGGCGGTATAGGAATTCTCTACGGTCTCTTGATTATCAGCCACGACCGCGAAAATAGCGAACTACTTGCAATAAGAGGTCTAAGCGCGCCGAGATCTGCTCAAATAGTGGGAATTTCTAACTAATCGGTGATTTAACCCATAGATTTAACAAATATTTTCGCAAATTGTCGTACCTGGGAATAAAAATTATGCTTTCATAGTTCCCACTAGCAGGAATCAACTCGGAGAGGAAAGACCATGACAGATCAAGTTCTACTTGAGCAGACACCGCTACGCGCTGTGGACCGCTGCGATCGTTGTGGCGCACAGGCTTATGTACGTGCAACTCTTCTAAATGGTGGCGAACTTCTATTTTGTGGCCATCACGCTAAGGAATATGCAGAGAAGCTAAAGAGCGTTGCTGCAAATATCCAAGACGAAACTTCTAAAATTAACTAACTTTCAAAGTTACTTTCCCTAAGTTGGTTATCTCAACTTCGTACGCTCCTGGCTTTATTTCAATTCCAGTTGTAGCTGAGCCGCTGTAAATAATAGATCCGGCGGGTAGTTTTACCCCTGCCTCTGCAAGTTTCCGTGATGCACTAACAACTGCTTGCCATGGATTTCCAGCAATAACGCTAGCTGGAACAGTTTGATTTACTCGACCATGCTCGGAAATTGAGATTGTTACATTTGTAAAATCAATTGAATCAGCCGTTACCCAATTTCCGTAGATGAAAGCTCCAGAGCATGCATTATCAGCAACCGCATCATCTACATATGCATCAATCGCTCCATAGCGACAATCAAAAACTTCAATTCCTGCCGCTACTTCCCCAACAAAATCTTTTACTTGATCTAATTCGATAGCCCCAACTAATTCCTGCTTTAATTTAAAAACCACTTCCGCTTCTGCAAGTGGCGCAATGAATTGACTGAGCACTAAAGTCTCTTTGACTTCCATCGCATCAGTTAAATAACCAAATATGCCCTCATAGCGCTTAGTCTCAGAATCTTCTTTAATTAACGCCCCGCCGAATTTAACGCCAACTAACTTTTCCCCTGCAGCAATTCGATTCTCAAGTGTGCGATTTCTGATTTCAAAAGCACGTTGCTTCCAGATACCAAGTGGCAATACCGCTTTAACTTGAAATCTAGCCATTTCCAGCATTTGTGTCACGATAGGTACGTAGTTGGCATGCGACTTATCGCAGAATGGCTTATCTTGAGAGAGTCCACACCCGCAAAGCTTTGGGTCTTCCACTGTCTTTAAAACTTTTCCATCTACATCAACTATGTATACAGCACCTGAAATCTTTATGGAACCGCTTTTCGGATTTTGGAAGATAGACGAGTTTGACATCAAAACTTAATCTAAATAATCTCGCAGTACCTGGCTACGCGATGGATGACGTAGCTTGGACATAGTCTTTGATTCAATCTGGCGGATACGTTCGCGAGTTACGCCGTAAACCTTTCCAATTTCATCAAGGGTTTTTGGCTGACCATCAGTTAAACCAAAGCGCATCGCTACTACTCCAGCTTCGCGTTCTGACAAGGTATCCATA
>JBJTCN010000076.1:0-67300 GCA_046091905.1 Candidatus Nanopelagicaceae bacterium | reverse complement strand
TTAAGTAATATTCAACCCGTGACCAACGGCGATCTCGGAGCCAACGAATGGCTCGTAGACGAGATGTTCGAGTCGTATCAAAAAGATCCTAACTCTGTTGACCCAGCTTGGGTTGAGTACTTTAAGAAAAATGGAATGGTGTCCGGAGTTCCGCAGCAAGGAGCAACAAATAGCAATGTATCTAATGCACAGGTAGGTAGCGCACTTCCGACTGCACCAAATGGTGGCGTTCCACCAACTCCGAGAGCTGCAGTGCCTAAACCTGCGCCAGTTGCAACACCAGTCGCTCCAGTCGCAGTTGCAGCTACACCCATTGCACCAACTACACCAGTTGCGCAACAACAAGTTTTAAATAATCGTAATAAGCCGGTACCTACACCTGCTGATCCGCAAGTTAAACCTGCGCCAGTGGTAGCCGCGCCAAGTTCTGCGCGAGTAGAGCCGCTTCGTGGTGTCGCAGGTCGCGTAGTGCAATCAATGGAAGCTTCTTTATCTGTACCGACTGCGACCAGTGTTCGTGCTGTTCCGGCAAAATTATTAGTTGATAACCGCATCGTGATTAATAATCACTTAAAGCGCACTCGCGGTGGCAAAGTTTCCTTTACGCATCTAGTTGCATTTGCAATGATCGAAGCAATCAAGCAGATGCCAGAGATGAATGCATTCTTTACCGAATTAGATGGCAAGCCTGCGGTTGGACATCCAGAACATATCAATTTGGGTATCGCAATTGATTTAGCA
This sequence comes from Candidatus Nanopelagicaceae bacterium, assembly GCA_046091905.1. GTDB lineage: Bacteria > Actinomycetota > Actinomycetes > Nanopelagicales > Nanopelagicaceae > ZLKRG08. The sequence goes on along the minus strand of JBJTCN010000076.1, from coordinate 66,559 downwards.
AAAGATGATGGCTCACGTCAGTTGCTAGTGCCATCAATTAAGGGCTGCGAAGCAATGGATTTCGGTCAGTTCTGGGCAGCTTATGAAGCAACAGTGAAGAAGGCGAGAAATGGTGCACTGACTGTTGAAGATTTCGCAGGCACAACTGTTTCGTTAACCAACCCTGGAACCATCGGAACTGTTCACTCAGTCCCACGCTTGGTGCAAGGCCAAGGTTTGATTCTTGGTGTTGGCGCAATGGATTACCCAGCAGAATTCCAGGGATCAAGTGAAGAGACTTTAAACAAGCTCGGTATTAGCAAGGTTGTAACACTTACCTCTACCTACGATCACCGCATTATTCAAGGTGCAACTTCTGGAGATTTCCTAAAGCGCATTCACGAATTGTTGTTATCTGATGCCTTCTATGACTCTGTATTTAGCGCGCTACGTATTCCTTATGTTCCAATTCGTTGGGCAACTGATGTCGCGCCGGAAGAAGATTTAGTTGCAAAATCAGAGCGCGTTCTTGAACTAATTAATGCATATCGCGTGAGCGGTCACTTGATGGCTGATGTTGATCCACTTGAATTCGTGATGCGTTCACATCCAGATCTTGATGTGGAATCACATGGATTATCACTATGGGATTTGGATCGCACCTTCCCTACCGCAGGTTTTGGCGGCAAAGATTTCATGAAGCTGCGCGATATTTTGGGAATTTTGCGCAACTCATATTGCCGCACCATCGGTATTGAATACATGTTTATTGACGATCCGGTTGAACGCAACTTTATTCAGAAAATGGTAGAAGTTGGCGCGCCGAAGTTACCTAAAGAAGAACAGATTCATGTATTGCGCAAATTAAATAGCGCTGAAGCATTTGAAACTTTCTTGCAAACAAAATTCGTGGGACAGAAGCGCTTCTCACTTGAAGGTGGCGAAGCGGTAATTCCCCTGTTGGATGCGTTAATCGGCAATGCGGCTGATCAAAAACTTGAAGAAGTTTGCATCGGTATGCCACACCGTGGTCGTTTAAATGTTCTGGCAAATATCGCTGGCAAACCACATGGCCAGATTTTCCAAGAGTTCGAAGGCCATTACCAAGAGAATCAAGTTCAAGGTTCTGGCGATGTTAAGTATCACTTAGGTACCGAAGGTGTGTTCACCGCTGCAAATGGTGCAACGACCAAGATTTATTTAGCAGCAAACCCTTCACATTTAGAAGCAGTTAACCCAGTACTCGAAGGCATTGTTCGCGCAAAGCAGGACAAGCTAAATGTGAAGAATGCATATAACGTGATGCCAATTTTGCTACACGGAGATGCCTCTTTTGCTGGTCAAGGCGTAAATATGGAAACCTTGCAGATGGGCCAGTTAAGTGGTTATCGCACTGGAGGCACCGTTCATATCGTGGTTAATAACCAAGTTGGTTTTACTACCTCACCACATGCTTCTCGCTCTGCGCGTTATTCAACTGATATTGCCAAGATGATTAATGCGCCGGTCTTTCATGTAAATGGTGATGATCCTGAAGCTTGCGTTCGCGTTGCGCGTTGGGCCTTTGAATATCGCCAAACATTCAATAAAGATGTCGTGATTGATTTAGTTTGCTACCGCCGTCGTGGCCATAATGAAGGTGACGAGCCAAGTTTCACTCAACCACAGATGTATAAGTTAATTGACGCAAAGCGCACCACTCGTGCACTTTATGCAGAGGCGCTCGTAGGTCGCGGCGATATCACGGCTGACGAAAACGATCAGATTTCAAAAGAGTTCCATGCAGAACTTGAATCTATTTATGCTGCAGTGCATAACGTTGAACCTGAATCTCCAGAATGGAAGATCCCATCGACTGCAGAGCCACAAGATAATGCCACTGCGGTTAGCAAGTTGGTAATTGAAAAGATTGCAGAAACTCAAATTGCGATTCCGGAAGGATTTACAGTTCATCAAAAGTTATTGCCACAGCTACAAAAACGTGTTGAGATGATTAAAGATGGCACTATTGATTGGGGTATGGGCGAAATCCTTACTTATGGATCTTTGTTAATTGATGGGCATCCAGTACGTATTGCAGGTCAAGATGCACGTCGTGGCACATTTAGCCATCGCCATGCAGTTGTAATTGATCGCGAAAACGGAAATGAGTGGACGCCGCTTCGTGCGCTAACAAATTATGATTCACAATTCTTCGTAGTGGATTCATTGCTCTCTGAATATGCAGCAATGGGCTTTGAGTATGGCTACTCAACAATTCGCCCAGAGGCGTTAGTTATTTGGGAAGGCCAATTCGGCGATTTCGCTAACGGTGCTCAAACCATCATCGATGAATTTGTCTCTTCTGCGCTGCAGAAGTGGGGTGAGCGCTCCTCTGTAGTTTTGGCGCTGCCACATGGTTATGAAGGTCAAGGCCCGGATCACTCTTCAGCGCGTATCGAACGTTACTTACAGCTTTGCGCAGAACAGAATATGACCATCGTGCAACCAACTACTCCAGCGCAGTTCTTCCATGTAATGCGTTGGCACATCAAGAATCCAGCAAAGCGTCCAATGGTTTATTTCTCGCCTAAATCGCTACTTCGTCTAAAGGCTGCAACTTCAAAAGTTGAAGACTTTACAAATGGTAGCTTCCAAAAAGTTATTGATGATCCATCAGTTGTAAATGCATCTCGCGTAATCTTCTGCTCTGGTCGCGTCTACTACGATTTAATTACAGAGCGCGAGAAGTTACAAGAGACCTCGACTGCGATTGTTCGCGTAGAGCTGCTCTATCCACTTCCGGCAAGAGACATGGCAGAGATTGCGGCAAAGCATCCAAATGCGAATTTACTTTGGGTGCAAGATGAACCAGCAAACCAAGGTCCATGGTCATTTATTGCGCTACGTACTTCAGAACAATTTGGTGGTCCAGGATTTGGTGGCCGTGCACTTCGTCGAGTATCGCGCCGCGCAACTGCATCACCGGCAACTGGAAATCATCACCTGCATGAAGATGAGCAGAAAGCTCTAATGCAGGAAGCGTTTACACGTTAAGTTGTTTTCGTCGGGTCAGGTTTTATTCGGCACTAAAGTTTCTGTAATTTAAGTTAGCTTTTTAATTACTCTCGCTTTTACAAACCTACTTGGCACTGCGCCCCAATGTCTTGAATCAATCGACTCCTCTTTGTTATCACCTTCAACGGTAACCATTCCTTGGCCAGTGTGGCCACCGATTTCATATCGAATGATGCGCTTCAACATCAATTCGCCTTCACGTTCAATCATCACAACTTCCCCTTGATGAATCGGCTGCAAATCAGAGCTTCGGTGTTTAATCAAAATTCGGTCACCATCGGCGTAGGCAGGAAGCATTGAATTGCCCTGGACTTGGACGATTTCAAAGCCAAAGATGCGCAAAATTAACTCCCCGAGTAACCTTTCCAACCTAAGCCTAAGCGCCAAGTACTTGGTTCGGAAATAACTCGCCTAACCAGAGCGTTTAAAGCTTTAGAGATTTTCAAATGAAAAAAGCAGTAAAACTAGTTGTAATTCAAGTAGTAATAGAAGAAGTAAAAGAAGTAGTAAATTGAATCGAATTGGAGAGAGAAATGAAGATTGTTAAGGCTCACTGCGATCTACCTTGCGGCGTTTATGACCCAGCGCAGGCTCGTATCGAAGCACTTTCTGTAAAGGCTTGCATGGAGAAGTACGCCGCTTCAAGCGATGCAGATTTCAAAGCGCGCTCAGTTGCAATTAAGGAAGAGCGTTCACACCAAGTTAAGGAACACCTATGGGTGCTCTGGACTGATTACTTCAAGCCAAATCACTTTGAAGCCTACCCACAACTACATGCGCTATTTAATGAAGCCACCAAGCTTGCTGGCGCTACTGGAACTAAGGGCACTCAGGATGTTGCAGTTGCAGATAAGTTGATCGCAAAGATTGACGAAATCGCAGAAATTTTCTGGGCTACCAAGAAATAAAACTCTTTTTAAAAGGACCTCATCGAAAGATGGGGTCCTTTTTATTTAGCTAGTTACTTCGCTTCGAAGAGACTCTGCGCAGCAGTGCGGGCTAGAAAAGTTACGCGATCGACTATCTGTCGACGTTGTGTCGATTGGGCAACTAAACGTTCGCCTTCATAAATTTCAATATTAAAATCCATGTCATAGCCATTTTGCGCGATGCATTGTGCGCTTGCTTGAAGTTCTGCGCCAATTGCAGCGCTCGTTACAAAGTTACAATTCATTGAAGTAGAGATAGTTGAAATTCCAGTTTCGAAAAATTCATTAATTGCAGCAATGGCCGCTGATTCCATAAGTGAAACTAGGGCTGCATTATTTACGACAGTTAAATCGCCAATTCCATTTGCTGCCGCCGTATCTCCGGGGCGCACCACCATGGTGGCAAAACCGAGCGCGCCAACAATGCCTTCGGGCATCCCATTGATCTGGGCGGTACTCACGCCCCATTTATAACTTAAATATTCTCTGGATCGTGGAATTCTTGGGTAGATTCAATATGAATTTCGCGTTGTGTTACTTGGCCAAATTCATCGATCTCAATTGAGACTTGGCTCATTCGAAATTCGGTAACAACTTGCGGCACAGATTGCTGGAACATCGCAGCTTGCAATTGCTGATGAATAGAATCAATGAGAGATTCGGGGGCCTTTTCGTTGCAAGAGCGCTTCAAGAGCGAACGCATCAATTGGTGGACCATCTTTTCGGCTTCCACTTCCAATTTACAAGGTGTGCAAGCGGCCAAATGGCGATCTACTGAGATTGGATCAATCTGATTGGCTTCGAAGAATTCTGGGCCATCGACTAGCAATAAAAGTGCTTGCTTAACTTGGGTGCAAGGCATCTCTACATCGTGCGCCATCATTCACCGCCCTTCACATAGCCAAGTTCAGTTGCATAGCCAGTTAGCTTCTCGCGAAGTTGCTTGCGGCCACGGTGAAGTCGGGACATGACGGTTCCGGCTGGAACTCCAACGATCTTTGCGATTTCCTTGTAAGAAAATCCTTCAACATCCGCTAAATAAACCGCCATTCGAAACTCTTCCGGAATTTCTTGCAGCGCGCGTTTGATATCTGAATCTGGCAAATTTTCTAGCGCTGAAATTTCCGCAGATTTACCCTGGTTGGAAGTATGCGATGCCGCAGCATGTAACTGCCAATCTTCAACTTCAGCATCTGCAGATAATTGAGGTTGGCGCTGCGCTTTGCGATAGTTATTAATAAAAGTTGTCTGCAGAACTCGGTATAACCAAGCCTTTAAATTTGTGCCCTCTTCAAATTGATGAAAAGAAGCGAAGGCCTTTAAGTAAGTATCCTGCATTAAATCTTTGGCATCTTCTGGGTTTTTTGTGTAGCGCATTGCTGCTGCATAAAGTTGGTCGGCAAATTGCATCGCATCGCGTTCGAAACGCGAATTACGATCTGCTGGGGTCTCTTTGACCAACTCTTTGGATGCCATTTGCCCCAAGACTACAGGCAGCGCTTCAAGAACGCTCTTTGCAACCTTTTTGCGAGAAGGCGCTACCTCGTTACCTTTACTGCCTTTATCCGTGACCATTTGTCTTTACAACCAGATTCTGCAGAGCGCTATTCCCGGTTAAAAGAGCGTCTCAGGTTCGGTAATTGAGATGGGCACGGCTAATTGCGGGCCATTGTTGGCAACCTTATTCACCGCATCGCTAACTGGTAACGGATGCAGATGCGCATCAGGATGTTCGTTAGACATTAAATTTATAAGTTCGCGAACATCGTTATTCTTATTATCTAACCAAGCCGACCAACGTTCACGCGGCATCATTACCGGCATTCGATGATGAATAGTTGCTAGCTCTCCGACTGCTTCGCGAGTAATGATAGAAGCGCTCTGCATAAAAACTCCAGATGGAGAGCGCCAGGTATTCCAGATTCCCGCAATTGGAAGTGTCTCGCCATTATCACTGGAAATAAAGAAAGGTTGTTTGGTTTTGTAACGACCTAGCTCGGTCGCCCATTCATAATAACCATCGGCGGGCACTAAGCAACGACGAGATTTAAATGAATCACGAAAGGTAGGTTTTTCGTGTATTGATTCGGAGCGCGCATTAATTGCGCGAGATTGTGAAGCGCGCGCCTCTGCTTCATCGGTAAGCCATGGACCAATCATTCCCCAAGATGCGGTAGCAAGTTCGCGATTATTATTTTCATCATTTCGCACAATATAAATTTCATTGGTAGGTGCAATGTTCCAACTTGCAGGCAGCGCGTACTCTGGGAATTTGCCAGTTACTGCAAATTCTTCAACTAAGTCGCGCATCTCTTGAGTTTGCGCATATCGCCCGCACATAATCGGAATTCTACATAGGATTCTTCACGATAGAATTTGCCATATGACAAATCGCGAAAGCATGGCTGCAAATAACTGGCCTGCACCTTTTCGCGGAAAAAAACCAGTCGATATTCGGGTAGTAATTCCCGGATCTAAATCAGTAACTAATCGTGCTTTGATTTTGGCAGCTCAAGCTGAAGGCACTTCAAAGCTGCGCCGCCCACTGGTTTCAAGGGATTCAGAGTTGATGATGGGTGGCTTAAAAGCGCTTGGTTTATCAATTATGGAAAGTTTTGAAGACGTAAATGGTCAGCGCGAATTAATTTTTAATGTCACCGGTGGCGCACTTAAAGGGCCGGCAAAAATCGAAGTTGGAAATGCGGGAACCGTGATGCGTTTCTTGCCACCGCTTGCCGCTTTAGCAGTTGGCCAAATTGAATTTGATGGCGATCCACGTTCGCATAAACGTCCTTTAGGCCCAGTAATTAAAGCTTTAGAAGAGTTGGGAATATCTATTGATCACGGCGGTCGATATGCGCTGCCATTTAAAATGGAGAATAAATCGGGCGGAAAAATCCGCGGCGGCGAAATTGAAATTGATGCCAGCGCTTCTTCTCAATTCTTATCAGCGTTACTTTTAATTGCGCCAAGTACTCAGTTGGGTATCAAAGTTAAACATGTTGGCGGTGCGCTTCCTTCGATGCCACACATTGAAATGACGGTGCAGATGCTCCGCGATTTTGGCGCCGAAGTTAGCGTTGATAAAAGCGCAAATACTTGGCAGGTGGCACCAGGAAAATTAAAGGCGCAGGATTTAGTTATTGAACCAGATTTATCAAATGCCGCACCATTTATGTCAATTGCAATGGTCTGCGGAGGTTCGGTAACTATTGCCGATTGGCCAAAAGTTACTACTCAGCCAGGTGATCAACTTAGAGATATCTTTACCAAGATGGGCGCGACAATTGAATTTGTTCCAAATGGAAATAATTGGGATTTAAAAATCACGGGCGGTGCAATACATGGCATTGAAGTTGATTTACACGATGTTGGCGAATTAACCCCCGCGATCGCTGCGCTATGTGCATTGGCGGATTCGCCATCATATTTACAGGGAATTGGCCATCTGCGACTACATGAAACAGATCGTTTGGCTGCGCTGCGCACTGAATTTAACGCGCTAGGTGGGGATTTCACTGAAGAGCCAACTGCACTTCGTATCAATCCAAAACCGTTGCACGCGGGAATTTTTCACACCTATGAAGATCATCGACTTGCGACATCTGGCGCCACTATTGGATTAGTTGTTGATGGAATTGAAGTCGAAAACATCGCAACTACCCGGAAAACTATTACTGATTTTCCAGGGCTTTGGAGCTCGCTTCTTTCATGAGCCGCCGCGATTACGACGAATCCGATGTGAAGATTCGGCCAAGTAGAAGAACTAAGCCGCGCACTAAAGATCGTCCATCGCACGATGATGCAATAACTGGATTTGTAATTACAGTAGATCGCGGACGTACTACTTGCACCTTGCCTGATGGCACCATTGTTACAGCGATGAAGGCGCGCGAATTGGGCCCCAAATCAGTTGTAGTTGGAGATTATGTTCGTTTGGTTGGTGACACCACTGGATCTGAAGGCACTTTGGCCAGAATTGTGGCGATTGAAGAGCGCAAAAGCGTTTTAGTTAGAACTGTTGATGATGCGGCGCAATTTGAAAGAAATATCGCTGCGAATATTGATCAATTAGTAATTGTGGCAGCCGCTGCAAACCCCGAACCACGTCGCGGACTAATCGACCGATTTCTAGTCAGCGCCTTTACCGAAAAAATTGAACCAGTATTAGTAATTACCAAAACAGATTTAGCAGCTGCGCCAGATTTTCTCTCTGAATACCAATCCATTGGAGTCAGATGTATTACTACCAATTTGGATAGCGATTTAAATGAATTACATGATTTATTAAATGGCAAAGTATCAGTTTTAGTTGGCCATTCTGGCGTGGGTAAATCAACGCTCTTAAATAAATTAACACAAGCTAATCGCGAAACTGGCGATGTAAATGATGTAACAGGGCGCGGCAGACATACCTCTTCATCTGCTTATGCGGTGGCGTTAAAGGATTTCCCTGGCCGTAAAGCCAGCGCTAATAGCTGGGTTATTGATACTCCAGGAATGCGCGCATTTGGGCTCTCGCACTTAGATCCTAATGCAATCATCGCCGCATTTGATGATTTATTAGAAATCACAAATTCATGTATGACGAATTGCTCACACAATGAAGCTGATTGCAAATTAAATGCATGGATGGCGCCAGATGGTGTTGAACTCCCTGAGCGTGTAGCTCGCGTAACTAGCCTTCGCAACTTGCTTGCCGCAGGGTTAGAATAAGGAAATGGCCGAGTTTGCTAATGAAAAATATGCAGCTGATCTGCAATTAGTTCGAAAGATTGGCAAAGCTGCAGATGCAGTTTCAATGGCGCGTTTTTTGGCACAAGATTTAATAATCGAAACTAAACCTGATGCTTCGCCAGTTACCGATGCGGATAAAGCCACCGAAAAATGTATTCGCGAAATTTTAGAAACTGAACGCCCCAACGATGGAATCCTTGGCGAAGAGTTTGGTTCTGATATCACTGGCAAGAACCGTTACTGGGTAATTGATCCAATCGATGGCACCAAATCTTTCTTACGCGGGCTACCAGTTTGGTCGACTTTAATCGCACTTGTCGAAGTTACAAATGACTCCGGCGTTGAAAAACATGAAGTAGTAGTCGGATTGGTCTCATCGCCTGCACTTGCACGCACTTGGTTTGCAACCAAAGGTGGCGGTGCCTACACAACGTTTGATGCACCTAGCGCGCCAAATAGCGGGCAGCCAAGAAAGATTTCGGTTTCGTTAGTTAATAATATTCACGATGCACATCTTGGCTACTCTGATTTTGTCGGCTTTGGCGATCGCTTAGCTGCATTTCAATCATTAGTTAATGAGGCTTGGCGCACCCGTGCAGTTGGCGATTTCTGGTCACATATGTTGGTGGCAGAGGGTGTAATGGATTTAGCGATCGAACCATCTCTGGCGCTTTGGGATATGGCGCCACTTGCAATCGTGGTGCGTGAAGCTGGCGGCCACTTTTTCGATATGGATGGCAATGATGGACCATTTGGCAAAAGTGGCATCTCAACAAATGCCGTATTAAAAGAAGTGGTGTTAAAACGCTTAAATGGCTGAGTTAATAGAGACTAGCAAAGAGATTAGCAATGTGGCTCTCGAGCCAAAGACTTTCAAAGTTACTGGGATGACCTGCAACGCCTGCGTGAATACTGTAGAGCGTGCTTTAAATTCTATGCCCGGAGTCTCTGCCACCGTTAATTTTGCTGCAGAAACTGCGCACGTTTTAGCACCAGCAGAGGTAAGTGGCAAAGAGATCATCAAAAAAATTGAAGCTGCTGGATATAAAGCTAAAGAAATTGGCGATAATGAAAGTATCACACTGCACAGTAAAAAATCAGCGGTAGCTTTAATTTTTGGTCTGATCTTCACTATTCCAGTTGCGCTCTTCTCCATGTTTATGGATTTGCAGATGCAATTTGGCTCTTGGCTAGTTAGCGTCTTTGAATATTTCAATCTAGCGATGCCAACTAATAGTTTTCATCAATTAGTTAATGCGGCGCTTTTAATTCTCAGCGCGCCAGTGGTTTTGATTGTGGCTTTCCCAATTCATAGAGCTGCAATCCGAAATTTCTTCCATCCAACTATGGATAATTTAATTTCACTTGGTTCGCTAACTGCATTTGGTTGGTCTATCTATGCCACCATTTACGATTTAGATACGGTTTACACTGAAGTTTCGGCATCGATTGTCACGCTGGTAGTACTGGGTCGGTACTTAGAATCACGTGCAAAGCGCAGCGCTAGCAATGCACTTCAAGAACTATTAAAAATTTCTACTAAAGAGGTAACCGTTAAACGCGGTGACTTACAAATGGTAATTCCAGTTGAGCAATTAGAAATTGGTGACATCTTTGTGGTGCTACCTGGACAACGAGTTGCTACTGATGGCGTAGTGGTTTCTGGCGCTTCTAGCATTGATAATTCATTGATTACTGGCGAATCCGTGCCGGTAGAAGTTGCAGCTGGTGATCGCGTAATCGGCGCTACCGTTAACCAGAATGGTCGTTTAGAAGTTCGCGCTACTCGCGTTGGTAAAGAGACTGAATTTGCTCGAATTACTGCGATGGTAATTAGCGCACAAGGCGAAAAGGCTCCAATTCAAAGATTGGCTGATCGCATCTCTGCCATTTTCGTACCGATTGTTACTACCCTTTCCATCGCCACATTTCTCTTTTGGCGCTTTACAAATGGCGAGAGCATCGCCAGATCCATTGAAATTGCGGTCGCGGTATTAGTGATTGCTTGTCCATGTGCACTTGGTTTAGCAACTCCGGTCGCGCTACTGGTGGCTTCAGGTCGAGGCGCACAGCGCGGAATCGTGATTCGTAAGCCATCTGCACTTGAAACCGCAAAACGCATCACTGATGTGGTTTTGGATAAGACTGGAACGCTAACTACCGGTCAGATGAAAGTAATCAGCGCAACTGTTGTTCCAGAAGCGGTTGCGGTACTTGGTGAATCTTGGAGCAAGATTGCTAGCGAAAAATCTATTTTGGAATCTGCCGCTGCAATTGAATCACAAAATAACCATCCGATAGCGGAAGCCATTGTTCGTTATGCCAAGATTGAAAAGCCATTTACAGTTAGCGATTTTCAGATTGCCCCCGGCGCTGGTGCCGCTGGTCGAGTAACAATCAGCACTGAAAATGGCGCGCAATCTGCCCAATCTGCAATTGTAATTATCGGCTCACCAGCTGCGGTCGCGCATTCTGCGATGGCATTTCATCCAAAGATTGCTAAGTCAATTGCGGAGAACGAAGCGCAAGGTTTATCGGTTTCAGTATTGGCATGGGAAGGTGTGGCGCTAGCGGTTTTTGCTGTTGGTGATTCCATAAAGTCTGATGCACAGAGTGCAATTTCAGTTCTAAATGCGCGAGATATCAACGTTTGGCTACTTACTGGCGATCATAAAGATGTCGCGCTAAATACTGCGCATGCAGTTGGGATTCATGAAAACCATGTAATTGCAGAGGCCTCACCTGAAGCCAAAATCAATCACATTAAGCAATTGCAAGCTTCAGGTAAGCAAGTATTGATGATTGGCGATGGCGTTAATGATGCGGCGGCTCTTGCAGCAGCAGATCTATCTATGGCGATGGGCACCGGAACCGATACTGCAATTGCGACTGCCGATATTACTTTGACCAATCCAGCGCTTAAATCAATTAATGATGCCCTGGATCTCTCAAAGAAAACTTTGGGAACGATTCGCGGTAATTTAGTTTGGGCGCTCTTCTATAACGTAATTGGAATTCCAGTTGCCGCGCTTGGTTTACTTCATCCAATGTATGGCGCTGCCGCGATGGCGCTATCAAGTCTCTTTGTAGTAACCAATTCACTTCGTATTAAGTAGTTTGCGTGCAAATCGCTATAGGCTTTGCGCATGAATCAAGTAGCTAAGCCAAAACTTCGCGGCGTAATTCATTTAGTGATGTCGCCGATCTCTTTAGTAGCAGGTTTAGTCATGATCTCTGCCGCTTCTGAGCTACGCGGGCGGATCACACTTGGCATCTTCACTTTGACTGCCGTAACCCTCTTTACCTGTAGCGCGCTCTATCACCGCGTTAATTGGAGCAATAAATACCGTGGTTTATGGCGCCGAATCGACCATGCCAATATTCCTATTTTGATTGCAGGTACTTACACACCATTTGCAGTATTTCTGCTCAATCCAGAGCAGCGAAAAATTCTGCTAATTGCAGTCTGGGTTGGTGCTTTAAGTACTTCATTCATAAGAATTGTTTGGCTAAGTGCACCGCGTTGGCTTTATGTGGCTGCTTACATTTTGCTTGGTTGGGCGGCGCTTGCTTTCATTCCAACTTTCTATCGCAATGGTGGCGTAGTGGTATTTACATTGATCGCATTAGGTGGACTGTGCTACACCGCAGGCGGCGTGGTTTATGCGTTAAAGAGACCAAATTTCAATGTAAATTGGTTTGGCTTTCATGAACTATTTCATGCGCTAACCGCGGCAGCTTTTATTTGCCACTTTATAGCCGCAATTCTGACGGTCTTTGGTAGCGGGGACAGGATTTGAACCTATGACCTCTGGGTTATGAGCCCAGCGAGCTACCGAGCTGCTCCACCCCGCGTCGGTGAACCCAACTTTAGTAGAGCCGCACTCAATATCAAAATCGAGTAGTAATTACTTCTTTCCTTGCGCTGCAATTGCAGCGCTAATAGCGGCCTTCAAGCGATCTTGTGCTTTTCCATATGCTGCAAAATCGCCCTTAGTAAGTGCGCGCTGTGCATCTGCAATTGCTTGCTTTGCACTATTTAGCGCTGCGGAAAGTGAAGAAGAGGTAGCAGTGGTTGTACCGCCGCCAGTTGAGGTACCACTTGCAGAAGTTCCGGAATTTCCACCGAACACTTGATCAAGAGCGCCCTTTAAATTGTCATCAAATCCAATTTGATCACCGAATGAGACCAGTACTTTCTGTAGCAATGGATAGGCCGCAGCATTTGCAGTTGCGCGAACATAAACCGGTTGTACAAAAAGTAGACCGCCACCAACTGGAAGCGTTAACAAATTACCAAGCACCACATCAGATCCGCCTTGGCGAAGTAGAGATAGCGTGGTGGCTACCTCTGGTTTTGCTTCGAAGTTTGAAGCAACCTGAGTTGGTCCTGGAATATTTGTACTACGTGGCAATTGCAAGACCGTGATCTTTCCGTATTCACTTCCCGGAGAAGCATTTACCGCCGCGAATGCAGATAAGTTTTCACGACCACCTCGTGGCACAAATGGCGTTGCCAACATGAAGCTTAAGTTCTTATCGCCTGGCATCTGTAGCGTTGTGTAATAAGGAGGCTGGTTTGCAATGTTGCCACCAAATGTTGATGGATCACGTGGCACGCGCCAGAAATCCTGTCCACCATAGAAGGCGGTTGCATTTGTAACGTGATATGAAGACAAGACGTCGCGCTGAACCTTAAAGAGATCTTCTGGATAACGTAGGTGCGACATCAGAGCCTTCGAGATCTCAGACTTTGGCTTAACTACCCCTGGATATGCCTTATTCCAAGTCTTTAATACGGGATCTGCGACATCCCATTCATAAAGCGAAACTGTGCCGTCGTAGGCATCAACCGTTGCTTTAACTGAATTTCGAATGTAGTTGATGGTGCGATCGCTCTGTGCGGTAATGGCATTGGAATTAGCGCTTAGCGCATCGCTAGTGGCACCAGAGAGCGTGGTCTTCTGTGAATATGGATAGCCAGCTGAAGTGGTGTAACCATCGATTATCCACTTAACTTTGCCATCAATAACCGCTGGATATGGGTCTCCATCAAGAGTTAACCATGGCGCAACTTTTGATACGCGTTCGCGTGGGTTGCGATTAAATAAAATCTTCGATTCTGAGTTAATCAAATTAGAGAGCAAGATTCGCTGCTCTTGATACTTGATTGTGAAGACCAGGCGATTAAATAAATTTCCTACCGGAACGCCACCTTTACCTTTGTAAGTGGTGTTCTTCTGGCCATTAGGTGAAGCATCATCTGGATAATCGAATTCGACATCGGTCTTGGAATTGCCACCAATGATTGAATAATCTGGCACATTCTCACCAAAGTAGATACGTGGTTCGAATTTTCCTAAACCTGAAGTCGGTGGCAAATCGCCCACAATGAAGTTTGGTTTTCCATCCGCATCTACGGTGTTTCCGTAAGCTGCTACAAAACCAAATCCATGTGTGTAAACCAAGTGATTGTTAATCCAATTTCGAACTGGATTACCATCAATATTTAATTCACGAACTGCAACTACCGCATCGCGTTGAGTGTTATTGATTTGATAGCGATCAATATCTAAAGTCTCAGCGAAGGTGTAATAAGGCTTGATCTGCTGTAACTGACGATAAGTCGCAGAGAGCACATTTGGATCCATCAAACGGATGTTGGCAATGGTGTTGGCATCATTAGTTAACTGCCCCGCACTTGCACTTAAGGTCGCGTAGTAATCCTTAACTTCGACATCTGAGATGTCATAGGCCGCTCTGGTGGCCTCGATGTTGCGCTGAATAAACGGCGCTTCTTTATTTGATTCAGATGGCTTTACCTGGAATTGCTGAATAATCGCAGGATATGCAGTTTCGATTACTATCGATGAAACCAGCAATAAACCAACGCCAACTACTGGCAACGACCATGATTTTCGAACTACATTTGAGAAGAACAAAAGCGCGCAAACAATCGCAATAGCCGCTAAAATAACTTTGGCAGGAAGTAGCGCATTGATATCTGTGTAGGTAGAGCCTGTGATTAAACGCCCCTCTTTGAGCTGAAGTGCGTAGCGATCTAGCCAATATGCTGCTGCTTTAGTTAAAACAATTAACCCAAGGAGAATCGAAAGTTGTACCTGCGCTGCGCCAGTTGTGGCGCTCTTCTGTCCAGGTTGTGGCAGGCGAATTGCAGAATATAAGTAATGCACCGCAACTGCAGCAATTAAAGCAATAATCAAAGTGGTGGTTGCCCAACCAATTAGAGATTGATAAATCGGCAACTTAAATGAAAAGAATGAAATATCTAAACCAAATTGTGGATCTTTAACCCCAAAATCAGTTGAATTTTTAAATTGCAACCAAGTTGACCAAAGTGGTGTCGCGGAACTGCCACTCATATAAAAAACCAGCGCAAAAATACCGATTGCAAATAACTTCTTCTTTGGTTCGATTTGAGTGCGATAGCGTTCTAAATTATCTGCTTCAATAGCCATCGGTGCATAAATCGGGCGATTTCGATATGCAATAAACACATTTAGTAAAACCAACGCTGCGGTGACTAAACCGGCCACTACAAATAGCGAGGCTTTAGTAAAGAGCGTGGTCTGCCAAACAGATTCATAACCTACTGATTTAAACCAGAGTAGGTCGGCGTAGAAAGAGCTGATTGATACCAAGATTCCGCCCAAGATCACCAATGCGATTAAGGTGATGGCTAGCGGATTGCGGCGCAGCTTCTGCACATTTCGATTAAATTGATTACCAAAGTTATTGCCGAATTGATTGCCGAAGTTATTGAAGGACATTGCTTTCCTTATCTCCCTGAGCTGGTCCGTGCGGGGTTACTTACGAAAGGTGTTCTGGAACTTTGAGAATGCACTAGTAGAACGCAATACATCGTTCTCATATTTCCGCTTAAACTTTGAAACCCAGACCGCATAGCTAAGTGCGCCAATGAGGCCCAACGCA
The DNA here is from genome assembly GCA_046091905.1 of Candidatus Nanopelagicaceae bacterium. Classification (GTDB taxonomy): domain Bacteria; phylum Actinomycetota; class Actinomycetes; order Nanopelagicales; family Nanopelagicaceae; genus ZLKRG08. Next base: position 50,903 of record JBJTCN010000076.1, on the reverse strand, counting down.
GGCACAATCCACCAGATGAGTGCGGCGGCTGCGGCTGACATGGCCCTAGTTTATGGGCCTTGAGCTAAGAAGTTGCAAAGCGGGAATATCGCTTTCGCGCGGGCCGTTACCCTTACTACACGGCGAAATAACCAGAAATAATCAAAAGCAGTAACCTGAAAATGTGAGGAGGGTCAAAATGACACCATTTGGCTTTGGCCCACCCGATGAGAACTCCGGAAACAATTCCGGGAATTCCGAAAACTCCGAAAATCCTGAGAATTTTGATTTCAATGAAATTATGCGTCGGATGCAATCTGAGTTTCAGAAAATTTCACCTCAATTTGGATTTATAAATCCTGCCAATTTATTTGGCGGCGCTAGCGGAACTGGCGCGCTGCCTAAAGAAGTGATTCGTGAGGTTGCCAAGAGTTTTATTCAAGCGCAAGGTAGCCAACCAGTTGGCGCAAACGATCAAGCAAAATGTGAAGAGGCGCTGTCGATTGCAAATACTTGGTTGAATCAAGCAACGGTATTTCCGATTGTGACTCCCGATCATCCAGCCATTAGCCCATTGGATTGGTTAAACATCACCATTGAAGGTTGGCATGGAACTTTTGAACCACTTGCAGTTGGTTTGACCGATGCAGTAACCAAGTTAGTTGAAGAGGCATCGGCAACTATGGAAGGTCAAGTACCAGCGCAGCTTGGGCCAATGGCGCAGATTCTTCGCGGATTTATCGGCAGCATGCTGGCGACCCAGATGGGACAGACCATTGGTGCGCTAGCTAGCGCTTCCAAAGGTGCACATGATGCCGCGCTACCAATTATCAGTGCATCAAAACCATCGCTTTTGCCGCAGAGTTTGCGCAAATTTGGCCAAGATTTAGAGATCCCTGAAACTGAAATCGCAATCTATTTCGCGCTTCGCGAAGCAGCGACAGTCCGTTTATTTGAAAGTAATCCATGGTTAGTTTCTTATATGCAAGCAGCAATTGCAGAATATGGAAAAGGAATTCATATTGATTTAGATGCGATTCAACGCCAAGCAGAAGAGACCATGCGTAGCATGGAAGATGCTGGTGAAAGTTTTGATCCGCAAAATCCCGAGAGTTTTACGATTGCGCTAAATAATGGTTTATTTACGCCAGAAGAGTCGCCACAACAGGCGGCCGCTTTAGAAAAGTTAGAAACTGCATTAGCGCTAATTGATGGTTGGGTCGAAGAGGTAATTGCTTTGGCAGCGGATAATCGTTTGCCATCACTTGCCGCACTTTCAGAGCTGCTTCGCCGCGAGCGCGTTTCTAACTCCCCAATTCAACAATTATTTAAAGCGCTCTTTAATTTAGAAGTTTCACCAAAGCGAATTCGCGAAGCTACATTTTTCTGGCACGAACTTCGTAACAAACGCGATATCGAAAGCAGAGATAAAGTTTGGGCTGGCTTACTTCCAACTGAGAAAGAGCTCTTAGATCCATTAGCGTTCATTAGCTCAACTGAAGTTCCGGATGATCTATCTGGGTTGTTTGATAAGTAAATTTGATTAGGGTTAAAGATTAGGGTTAAAGCAAGTATCTATTGGTGTTCACGGCTGCTGCGGAACCATTCGTTCAGTTTATTTCTGTAACAGCTCCGGACAAGGCAAAATCCTCGGGCCCATTCTCTATAACTGCCTTCCCCTTGCAGCTATCGAAAAAGTTATCCGAGGATCTTGCTGAGGCAAAACTTAGACTTACTTTCCATCGTAAGCAAACTTGACAACGTAAATTTTTGAGAAATTTCTACGGTTTTTTTCATACCTTTACATAGTTCCATAGAGTTTCTGCCAAAACTTTCCGTGTTTTTCCTTGGCATATCCGAATATTTCAGAAGTAGAGATGAAAGAATAAAGTCGTGGTTGATGGTTCCGTTGATAAATTGGTGAATAGTTTGATTGACGATGTGATTGAACAAACTCTGCCGGGTATCGATGAGGGCGAAATTGTGGTAATCCGCTCTAAAAAGCGGAAACGAAACATCGCCGCCTTTAGGCAAGGTGGCAAGATCATCATCTCAATCCCGGCCCGGCTTTCAAAGGCGGAAGAGCGCCAGGTAGTCCCTGAGATGATCGCCAAAATTCGAGCTAAAGAGGTGGCGCCGGCTGAATCAGAGCTAATGGAGGCCGCAGAACAGTTGCTAAGCCGCTACGCACCAGAGATCACGCTTCGACCAGCAAGTGTTGCTTGGCGGCCTATGAATGAACGTTGGGGTTCTTGTACCTCAGTGGATCGAACCATCCGTTTGGCTAGCAAATTACAGCGAGCGCCAGAATATGTATTGGAGTTTGTGCTCTATCACGAAGCGATTCATCTTCAACATGCAGATCATGGTCCAGAGTTTTATGAATTTTTACATCGCTATCCGCGCCATTTAGAAGCTGAGGCATTTTTAGCGGGTTTTGAGTTAGCGGAGAATAATTAAAAACGTGCAGTGGTGCGCGCTTCGCGCAGGCGACGAAGTCGCTTAACCAAAATTGGCGCTGCTGCTAAAGCATCATCGCGATCAATCAAATCATTTAATAATTGATAGTAGCGCGCTGGAGTTAAATCAAAGAGCTCTTTAATTGCGCTCTCCTTGGCACCGGCATAACGCCACCATGATCTTTCGAAATCTAGGATCCGAGATTCCAAATCAGAGAGCGTGGTAACCGCACTGATATTTTCCATCGCTGACATATGGCGCACTCTACTACATCGTCTCTAAAATCTTCTCTAAATCATCGACATTTGTCCAAGGATTTACGATTGCAAAACGCAATATTGGCTGGCCTTCATGCGATGACGGGGTGACAAATCCAATCTGATCTTTTAATAATTTATCGGACCAGCGCTGATAATCCTCTTTCTGCCAGCCTTTTCTCGTAAATGCCACAATGGAAAGTTCTGGTTCCATAAGTAAATCTAAATTTGGATGGGCCTTAATTAATTCCACCGCTTTTTTCGCAATCAACATGGTGTATTCCATTGCATCTTTATATGCATCAGTGCCATTGGCCGCCAAACTAAACCAGAATGGCAAACCACGGGTACGTCTAGTTAAATGAATTGCATAATCTGATGGATTCCAATCATCATTTTCATGCAGGGTATCTAAGTAACTTGCATGCTGCGCCAATGATTCTTTAGCTAACTTCGGATCTTTATAGATAAGTGCGCAGGCATCAAATGGTGCAAATAACCATTTATGTGGATCTACAATAAATGAATCTGCATATTCAATGCCATCAAATTTGGCGCGCACAGATGGTGCGCAGAGCGCGGCTAAGCCATATGCGCCATCAACGTGAAACCAGATATCGCGTACCACTGCGACATCATCAATTGAATCAAGGTGATCAACAATTCCTAAATTAGTAGTGCCAGCGGTTGCCACGATGCAGAAAACTCGGCCGCCATTTTTCTCATACTCTTCGATTGCGCTTTCAACTGCATCGCCATAAATTTTTCCATCCGCGCTGCGTTTTGCTTTAATAATTTCGACATCCATAATTTTGGCAGCGCCAGCAATTGAAGAATGCGCTTGGTCGCCACAGACCACTGCCCACTTACCCTTATGGTCTGGATGATTTCGTCTAGCATCTTCACGCGCCACAACTAGCGCCGATAAATTTCCAATCGTGCCGCCAGATACAAATACGCCACCTGCCGATTCTGGAAAGCCGGCTAAATCTGCCAACCAACGTAGCGCCTGATTCTCTGCAAAGACTGCGCCTGCGCCTTCTTGCCATGAGCCGCCATAAATCGATGCTGCAGAGACCACTAAATCAAAGAGCGATGAATACTCAGATGGCGCAGTTGGAATAAATGCCAAATATCTCTCGTGATCTGTGGAGATACAGGCTTTGGCTAAAACCTCTTTGAAAATTTCTAAAGTAGGTAAGCCGCCTAAACCTTTTTCAGTGATGGTGTTGCCAACTTTTTCATAGAGCTCTGCAGCAGTTAGCGGCCCATCGAGTGGCGGTTCTAAGCGAAGGCGATCAAGTGCGTAGGCCAGAATCTCATCTGCAACCTCTTCGACCTCTGCATTAAATTTATGCACGCACAAATTCTGCCACCAGTTTCAATAAGATTTAACCCATGAAGTTCCAGCGCAGCTACATCAATTTACGTGGCCAGAAGATTTGGGCAAGTCAGGCCAAACCATTATTCGGCTCCAAGGAGAAGGTCGTACTGCTGCATGGTGGTATGTCGCAATCTGAAGGTTTTGATGGTCGGCTGCTGCCAAGTGTGAAAGGTTTTCACGTCTATTCATATGATCGCGCTGGCCATGGACGTACGCCGGATCAGACAGGCAGTTTTCACTTTGATTTTCAAAACCAAGAAGCAATTGCTTTTCTAGAAGATGTAGTTAAAGAACCTGCGCATCTAATTGGTTTTTCCGATGGCGGAATCATCGCGCTCTTAGTTGCCATTAATCGCCCCGATTTAGTTAAGACCATAACTTTAGTTGGCGCTAATTATCATCACGGCGGCGTATCAATTGAACCTTGGGTTCCGGGCGATGCGGAAAAAGCTAAATATGCAGCCTTTTCTCCCGATGGAGCAGAGACCTTAATTAAGAAAATTAAGAAGATGGCCAAGATTTGGTCCACCGAACCAAATATGACCAAGAAACAATTAAAGAGTATTAAATGCCCAGCGCTGGTTATCGCAGGTGACGACGATGTGGTTGATTTAAAACATACCAAAGAGATCTATGAAGCTATTGAAAATTCGCGCCTAGCAATTATTCCAGGCGCCTCACATTCCATAGATAAAGATCAGCCAGTACTTCTAAATAAAATAATCCGAGACTTTTTATTAAACCACGAATATCCAGTTACTTCGCGGCCCGAGCGACGCAAGATGCGTGAAGCTCAGTAAATACGGAATCATCTTTAATCGGTGCCAGCGCGCTAACTTTTCTACCTAAGAAATAATCGGCAAGTTTTGGATTTCGAACTAGCGCTGGTCCATGCATATAAGTTGCGATGATTTGATCCGTTACTGCGCCATCACAAGCTTCCATGGCGTGGTTGCCAATTCCACGCTTAGTGATTCCGAGCGGTTGCAGCTTCTCTACAAATTTCGTCTGCCCCGCATGATTTTCAAAGCCCGTTAATTGGCCAATTCCAATCGTGGAATCAACTAATAGTTCACCCACACTTCTAGGTGTAGCTGGTTCGGTCACAATCGGCAGTAGCCCAAGCCCTGCAATTATTCGGCCACCAGATGCCGGAAAGCTACTACCTAATAATTGAAATCCTGCGCAGACTGCAAAAATCTGTGCGCCATTATCTAACGCGCGCTGCAAAACATTTTCACGTCTTAATAATTCAACTGCGGCAACTTGCGCATCATCTTCTCCGCCACCTAAAAGATAAAAATCTCCATCGGTAGGTAATGAATGGTAAGCCGATGCATGAATTATTTGATTTTCAATGCCGCGCTGACTTAAACGCCAAGATAACGTGGCGACATTTCCTTGATCACCGTAAGTTCCAAGTAGCTCCGGTAACAAATTGATAATTTTTATCATTTGTTAGCCAATCGATGAAATGCGGTATAGCTGGCAATAATGTCCGCGTCAATAGCTCCAAATATCTTTGAAGCAGCTACTTCATTCTCAACTACTCTATAAGTAATACCATCAACAGTTAATCGCGCGGCAACATCAGCTCTGCGATCACCAGTAACTAAAACTTCACGACCTGATAGCGGAGTGAAATCTACATCCCATAACCAAGAGGTATCCTTACCATCTTGAGTATTGGCATTTACTACCAATAAAACTTGCTTCGGACCTAACTTACTGGTGGCTAAAGTTTCTCGCCATGATGAGGGGTTCTTGGAAAGCAGCAATCGAAAATTAGTTTCACCAATTTTCTTATTTGAAAAACGACCATCAACTGCCTTCACGATACCAATTGCCTTATTAGCAGCAGCTAAATCAATGCCAAATTCATTTGCCACGATAAATGCGCGCGCAGCATTTTGTTGCGCAGCAAAACCCGGGATTGCGCTTGCTACTTTAAATTCCTGATTTAAAGTATCGCCGCTTAGCGTCCAAATGGCATCTGGTTTCTTAAATCCACATTGGCACCAATAGTTAGCGCCATCAGCTTCCCAATTAAGTAATTGGCCACATGCTGGGCAGGTGGCCGCATCCAGATGGCCCTTTTCCTGCGCGCTAAACCAGATTTGGGCTTCGGCGCTTTGCGCGGCAAAAACTACAAAGGGATCATCTGTGGATGCCAAAACTCTTTGACCTTGTAGCGATGCGCGCCATTTATTAGAGACTATCCGCACTTCAGATAGTCGATCCAACTGATCGCGCCCTAAATTAAGTAAGACCACCAATTCAGGTTTGGTCTTTTCAATTGCCCACGGCAGCACCAATTCATCTACTTCTAAAACCGCAACTTCTGCTTTTGGATTAGCGCCAAGAGCTGCCGCGACTCCGGCAAAAAGATTAGCACCAGTGTGATTGTGAGCTACTGAGTACTTCGTACCAAGTGCTTCCGCAATTAATTTAGCAGTAGTTGATTTTCCATTAGTGCCAGAGATCAAAACCACTCTTTTATTAGCAGCCAATTTAGAAACTGAATTTGGCGCAAATTTTAAAATAAAGCGGCCGGCAATAACTACGCCATTACCTTGTCTTAATAATCTAGAGAGTGCGCCTATTGCTCTGGCTTTTAGGAGCACTATTTTTAAATACATTGAGCGATCTAAGTTAACAATCTCAGTTAGCAATCAATTGGCGTAACTGAGCCATTAGCTACATCGTAAATTGCGCCTGCGACCGAAACGCCTTTACGGATTAACGGATAAGAACGAATTCTCTGCACGTCAATTGCAAGTGCACCTATTTGATCTGAAACGGTGCGAAATTCTAAAGATCTAGTATCAACATCAAATTGTTCCAAAATTGTTGCATGTATTTCTGGCTCTTCTGATTTTGCCATTCGGCAATCAGTATGTGGCATTACCAAGATGCGCTCTACTCCTAATAGGTAAGTCGCCAGAACCAAGGTGCGCAATACGTCTTCGGTTACGCGTGCTCCGGCATTTCTTAGGATTTTGGCATCACCCGAACGCATACCAACTACTGAAAGCGGATTAATTCGAGAATCCATACAGGTAACAATTGCTAAGCCTTTTTGTGCCCGGCCAGTTAATTCTGAATATTTAAAGCTCTTTTGATATTCAGAGTTCGCAGCTAAAAGATCATCAAATTTGTCATGTGGAAATTCTTGGGCCGGCATAGGCCAAAGTTTATTGGATAGCGCCACTTGGCGCTGCGCTAAACTTCTCCGCATGACTTCAGAGCGATTGCTGGCTTATCGCAAGACATACATTGCGATGCTAATTAGCTCGGTGCTCAGTCTGATTGCCTCTTTGGTGCTCTCAATTGATGCTTGGAAATTAACCGGAAATCCAAACTCTAAATTTGCCTGCGATATCAATGCGGTAGTTTCTTGCGGAAAAGTCGCAAAAGCTTGGCAATCAACGCTCCTTGGTTTCCCAAATTCCTTTATTGGATTGATGACCGAACCTGTGGTTATCACAGTGGCAATTGCAGGTCTGGGATTAGTCACTTTTCCTAAATTATTTTTGCGCGTAGCTCATGTTGTATACGGCTTAGGTCTTATCTTTGCGCTCTGGTTACTTTCCCAAAGTTTCTTTGTCATTAAAGCTTTCTGCCCATGGTGCTTACTAGTGACTGTTTCCACGGTAACTGTTTTCAGCACTATGACCCGCATAAATTTAGTCGAGAATACTTGGAACTTATCTGAAGCTAATTACGCCAAAGTTATGAATTTCCTAGATCGTGGTTGGGGTCGGGTCATCTACTCTGCAATTTACACATTCTTGGCGATTGCAATTATTTTAAAGTATGGCAATCAAATCTTCTAACTTAAGAAGATGAGGTAATCCGTATGAAGCGCGGTATTTATGTAGCCTTTGATCAATTGCATCGCAATTATGGTGCACTTAAAAACGCGGATCCGAAAAAAGATTTGATAATTCTTATCGAAAGCCAGCGCATGTTGACCAGCAGAAAGTGGCATTTTCAGCGGCTTTGGTTCATGATCTCTGCAGCTAGACATTTTGCACATGACTTAACGGCTGAAGGTTTTGAAGTTCACTATCTAAAGGCCCAAACTACTAAAGCTGGTATTGAGCAAGTTATCAAAGAGCAGGGTTTAAATGAGGTTATCGCAGCAGCACCTAACTCATATCGACTTTACGAAAGCCTCAAACCGATAGTTAATTACCTTGAGAATGATTTCTTCTTAACCAATAAAGAAGATTTTCTAAATTGGGCTAAGAGTCAAAAATCATTATTAATGGAGAATTTCTATCGCCAACAACGCAAACGGCTAAATATCCTGATGGATGGTGAAAAACCAGTAGGTGGCGCTTGGAATTTTGATAAAGAGAATCGCTTAACGCCACCTAAAGATTACAAATTTCCTGCTTATTTAACCCATCAAAAAGATGACTTAGATTTAGAAGTGGAAAGAGAGCTAACTAATTCCAAATTAAATCTTTGGGGAGATCATCCTGGTACCACCTGGGGCACTTCTCGCAAGGCTGCCCTTGCGCAGTTGGATTACTTTCTCAAAAATCACTTTGCCTACTTTGGTCCCTATGAAGATGCGATGTTGGATGAGAATTGGTCGCTACATCACTCCTTGTTAAGTCCTTACTTAAATATTGGTTTGATTCATGCATCTGAAGTGATTGATGCGATTCGTAAGCGCTATCAAAAAGGTGACGTGCCGCTTGCTTCTTGCGAAGGATTTGTACGCCAAGTAATAGGTTGGCGTGAATATATAAATGGTGTTTATTGGTTCTTTGGCGATGAATACCGTAAACAAAATCACTTTGAACTTACCAGACCATTGCTGCCACTTTTTCAAGATCCCGGAAAGACATCCATGGTCTGTGTTTCCAAACAAATTTCGGATATTAAAGAACGAGCTTGGGTGCATCACATTCCACGTTTAATGGTGCTTAGTAATTTAGCTTTGCTTGCCGGTGTGAAACCCGATGAGTTCTTGGGTTGGATGCGCGAAGTATTTATTGATGCCGCAGATTGGGTGATGGTTCCTAATGTAATTGGAATGGGAATGCACTCAGATGGCGGGCAGATGATGACCAAGCCCTACATCTCTGGTGGTTCGTATATTTCTAAGATGGGTAATTTCTGCAAAGGCTGTAAATACGATCCAAAGCTAAGAACTGGCGATACCGCCTGTCCATTTACCAATCTCTATTGGAATTTTATTGATGAGCATCTGGTTGAATTCCAAGGTAACCACCGGATGTTTCAGCAGGTAAGTGGCCTAAAACGGCTAAAGGATTTGCCAGAATTAAAGGTGGAGAGCAAGCGCATACTTGAAGGTCTATCCAGAGGTGAGATTTGAATCGGTTAAATATCCGTAGCTACGGCCAAGGTCCAACCAAATTAGTGGCTATTCATGGCTTGGGTTCGGCAAGTACCGCTTGGGATTTGGTGCAACCTGAACTATCTAAACACTTTCAATTTATTACCTTAGATCTACCAGGTCACGGTGAAGCTAATATGCCGGCCACGCTAGATATGACTCCTGCCAAAATTGCAGAGCTCTTGATAAATGAACTTAGAGATTTTGGAATCGAAGAATTTCATCTAATTGGTAATTCTTTAGGTGGCTGGATTGCACTTGAAATGGCGGCCGCCTTTCCTCAAAACGTTTTATCGGTAACTGGAGTTGCGCCGGCTGGGCTTTGGTTAACACCAAAAACTCACCGCAATGGCGAATTAGCAATTAGTAGGTACTTAGCAAAAGCCACATATCGCTTTGCTACTCCGATTTCAAAAGTAAAAACGCTACGCAAAATTGGATTTAAATTGGTTAGCCCACAATGGGAGCAGTTCACGCCAGAGACTTGTGCTAAGGCGGCAATTGCAATGGGTAGCGCTAGTGGTTATTACAAATTGTGGGATGCTTTTTTGGGAAATCGTTTTGATAAAGCTATTTCATCTAACATTCCCGTGACCATTATCTTTGGCGATACTGACTACACCTTACCGGCTGCAAATAGCCAAGAAAAATCTCTTGCGTCAGAACATTGCAGTTGGGTAGTGCTGCCACAATCAGGCCATGCGCCAATGTGGGATCAAGTTGATGCAGTGATTAGTGAAACTCTAAAAACTATTTCGGTAGGTAGTTAAAGTGGATTTTAAAACTATCGCCTCTGCACTTGGAATCATTTTGGTACTTGTTTACGCTGGCGGATCTGGAATCTGGGTGAACACTTCACCTGGTTGGTATACCTCTCTAAATCGACCAAGTTGGCAGCCACCAGATTTCATTTTTGGCCTGATCTGGCCCTATAACTTCTTAGTTATTGGTTTTACCGCTGTACACATTGTGCATAACCAAAGTAGAAATACTGCAATTGCTTGGTTAACCATCTTTGCACTCAGCGTAACTTTTGCACTTAATTGGGATTATCAATTTTATGTACCTCATAATTTACAAATCGCCGCAACAAGCTTAATTTTGACCGCAATTTTGACTTTACCGCTTACCTTTTTAACTTATAAATCTTCAATTATTTATGGTTTGCTTTTTTCGCCATATCAAATTTGGGTTATTACCGCGGCCGCGCTCTCATTTAGCTACGCGGCGAGAAATTAAAATCACCAATCAATAACTTCGTTATCTTCCCAAAGTAATCCGGTTTGGGTAACGCCCGGAATTAATTCTCGGGTGGCAAGCCAAACTGCAGTTGCCGCACCTTCTTGGGCTGAGCGTGGCGCGTTATCGCCGCCCATATCGGTACGCGAATGATTTGGGCAGATTGCATCAATCCAAAATCCTCGTGATCCATGTCCAGTTTCATGCGCCAAATTTCTTACCAAAGCATTTACTCCGGCTTTGGAAATTCGATATGGCGCTAAACCACCAGCATTTCCGGGGCCGGACATTCTGCCTAAACAAGCAGAGTAAACAATCACTCTGCCCTTTCTGGCTTCGGCCATCTTCGCGCCAACTTCATTAACAATTGTGAAGACTGAATCTAAATTGATAGTCATTACCCGGCGCCACTCTTCATCATTGGTTTTTAATGTTTTTGCTAAGCGATCAGACATCACGCCCTGAGCCAGCATCAAAATATCTGGCACACCATATTTTTCTACCGCGGTTTTAAATACTTCACGCGTGGCAACGATATCTGACAACTCAACAAATTCAATTGGCGAATTTAATTCTTTGCCTGCTTGGTACAACTTTTCAGTATTGCGCGCAAATAGCACCACTTCATTGCCAGCTGCTTTTAGCGCCCTTGCAGTTTCGAAGCCTAAGCCGCGCGAACCACCAGTTACGAATGCCAATGCCATTGCGCTATCTAATCAGGAAATATGAGATTGGGAAGATTTGGTAGATGATTACGCCATGGCTACTACCGTGATTTATGACGGTGAATGTGACTTCTGCATCTCTTGTGTTGAGTGGGTAAAGGCGCGAGTTGAAATTAACGCACTCTCTAACCAAAGTATTGACCCAGATGAATATGGCGTAACCAAAGCGCAATGTGAAAAGTCAGTAGTAGTAATAGCAGATCGCACTTACTTCGCTGCTAAAGCCGTTGCGTTCTTACTTAACCAATCTGGCCATAAATTCCTAGCCTTAATTTTGCGTTTATTGGGCCCTATTGGCGCATTTGGCTATCGCTATGTGGCGACACATCGCAATGGTTTATTAGTGAGAATTTTGCACTGGATAATTAAGCAGAGCTCATAATTAACGACATGAATTCAAATTCAAAACGAGCCCAGGGTTAGAAGTACTATTGCTTAATGAAGAAACCCAAAGTTGTGATTCTTGGTGCCGGCTTTGGTGGATTGACTGCGGCAAAATCACTCGAAAAAGTAGCTGATGTTACTTTAGTAGACCGACACAATTTTCAAACTTTTTTACCACTTCTTTATCAAGTATCAACTGCCGGATTAGCTGCAGATCATGTGGCATACCCAATCCGAGGTGCACTTCGAAAAAAGTCTATTCAATTTCGGATGGGCTCGCCTACTTCTATAAATTACCATCAAAAAACGGTTCAATTAGATTCCAATGAAACTCTCTCATTTGATTTCTTAATCATCGCTTTGGGCTCTGCTACAAATGATTTCGGCATCTCAGGCGTGGCTCAACATGCACTCGGTATGAAAACGGTAACTGAAGCACTTACTATCCGTGCCAACATCATGCGCAAATTTGAGGATCTCTGCCGCTTTGACGATGAAACTCGATTATCCATTTCGGTGATTGGTGGTGGACCAACTGGAGTTGAGCTAGCAGGTGCAATTGCAGAATTAGCAAGAGGCCCTCTGAAATCTGATAATCCTGATGCTGCTAAAAGAATTCAAGTCTCAATCATTGAAGCTGGGCCCCGTTTATTGCCAAGTTTCGCCCCATCTCTATCAGAGCGAACCAAGAAAGATCTTGAAAAATTAGGTGTGGGCGTCTTAACCAATGCGAGCGTAGCCAAGCTAGAAGAGAATTTAATTCATTTTAGAGATGGTAGCGCTTTTGATTCTCAAATAACTATTTGGGCAGCTGGCGTAATGGGTGAACCAATTATTAATAAATTTTCTTTGCCAATTGAATTTAATCGCATTGCGGTTGAGGAGACTCTGCAGGTTAAAGAGCATCCTGTGATTTTTGCGATTGGAGATATCGCAGCTACCTACGGCAAAGATGGCAAATTACTTCCAATGGTGGCACCCGTTGCAATGCAACAAGGTCGTTTTATCAGTCGACAAATATTGCTTGCAATCAAAGGGCAGAAGTTAAAATCTTTTACATACGTAGACAAAGGCGCTATGGCCACAATCGGAAAACATAAAGCGGTTGTTGAAGTGAAGAAATTTAAATTAAGTGGCGCAATTGCCTGGTATGCCTGGCTTTGGTTGCACCTGTTCTATCTATTAGGTGGACGCAATAAGTTGGCCACCACAGTAGATTGGATGTGGAACTATCTAACTTATGATCGCGGAAATCGCCATATTATCGATATTGGATAGCCTAATCGCAAATCTCAACTCAATATATGTTTAACCTTTACGCTTGATTAAATTTTTAATGTAATCAGGTAATGGCAAATCTACACACTCTTCATTTGGAATTGGCTGACCAAACTTTGTTTCGAAAGGTATCTGGCCGGCCCAAATCGGTAGATCTGCATTCTCGACATCTAACGCGCCAGCTGCGCGTTTCTTTGCAGTCATATCTTCTAGTGAGAGCTCTAACGCCATTGTTTGCGCAAATTCTTTGGCAGTCATTTCTCGACCAGCATCCCAGAGTCCGAGAATCAATTTTTCGGATACTTCTTTCAAGGCAGCGATTTTTTCTTCGCCTTCAAGCGCTTTAGTCTTTCCAAAAATCATTACTGATCGATAATTCATTGAAGAATTGAATGGAGAGCGCGCCGAAACTAATCCATCCAGGAGAGTAACTGTTGCACAAACCTGGACGCCATCTTTCAAGGCCATAAAAAATCTAGAACCGGTTGATCCGTGAAGAATTATCCGATCTTTATCCCGCACATAACCTGCTGGAATTACTACGGTTTCAGAGCTATCTGGATCTACAAAGCCAACGTGTGCAACATATCCTTCATCAAGAATTTGATATGCACCTAATCGATCTTCGACTACTCGATTCGGTTTCCGTTTTATTTCACGCTTCAAGTCATTGGGCATTTGAGAATTTTAGCGGATTAAATAATCTGGAGCCCCCCGTCAGGATTGAACTGACGACCTTCCGCTTACAAGGCGGATGCTCTACCACTGAGCTAGGGAGGCAATTGTTGCGGGCGCAATTATGGCAAATATCAGCGATTATCTGAAATCGGCCATGCAGTAAGCGTTGGATATTTAGGTTGACGGCCATCACCTGATGATTTGCCACGTAATCTGCGAATCAACCAAGGAATTACAAATGTTGCAATCCAAAGTGCATTAATAATCTTTTTCTTAACCAGATTTTCCTTTGGCGCAGGTGGCAATGGAATTTTATAACCTTCATCAAAAGGTAAACCCAGATTCTCTAACGCACCTTGCGCTACGCGATGATGACCTTCGGGATTTAAATGTAGGCGATCAAATGCCAAAAAGCGAATATCATTTGGATAACGTCCATCATTTGCTTCATTGAGAATCGCGCCAGTTTCAACGGCTAACTCTCGAACTTGTTTATTGAAATCTTTAAATCGCTGATTCCAAATCACACCGGTACGAGTATTTGCCGCGGCGCTTTCTTGCACGCTAAATAACATTAGCTGCGCGCCATATTTCTGCAGTTCTGCGGCAAGTTGGCGCACTGCGTTGGCGTATTCTGGAAGCGTAATTTCTGGAAAATACTTTGGGCGAATTACATCATTAGCGCCGGCGTGAAATGAAACCAAAGTATCAGAGGTAATTAATTGCAGAGCTGCTGGTACTTGATCTGCCACGACTTGGCGAATTAACTTGCCGCGCACGGCAAGATTGGCATATTTAAATCCATCTACATGTGTGGCCATTACATCAGCCACGCGGTCAGCCCAGCCTCGATATTTGCCATCAATTTCAACATCGGTCATGCCTTCAGAGAAGGAATCGCCTAAAACAATAAAGTTTTTAAAGTATTTATAGTTTTCGGTTGAATCAGCCATTGCTGCGCGCCTCATCCACCGCATAGAGCGCGATAGATGTAGCAACACTTGCATTCAAACTTTCAGTAGTCGAACGCATTGGGATTTTTACTACGAGATCGCACTTTTCACGAGTTAATTTATGAAGGCCCTTACCTTCCGAGCCCACAATGATCATGATTGGTTCGGTGGCTACCTTCATATTGCCAATTAGCTCATCTGATTCGCCATCTAAACCAACTACAAAATAACCACGCTCCTGCACCTCTTCGATTGCGCGATTTAAATTGGTAACTTGCGCGACTTGCATACGTGCCGCTGCGCCAGCGGAGGTTTTCCATGCTGCAGCGGTCATCGCAGCTGAGCGACGTTCCGGAATGATTACGCCATCGACGCCAAATGCAGCGGCAGATCGAATGATGGCACCTAAGTTACGTGGATCGGTTACGCCATCAAGTGCCACGATTAAACCGGGTTGCGATGCGCGAAGCAGAATTTCATCAAGTGATGAGTATTGGTATGGCTTGATTGATAGCGCGATACCTTGTGAATTCATGGAAATTTTCTCTACATCTGCACGATGTACTTCGCGAATTGGTAGCGTTTTCTTAAGTGCAAGTATTAGAGATTCTTCAATGCGATCATCGATATCAATTGAACGAGCCACGATTAATTCTGTCGATGGCACATCCGCGCGTAACGCTTCTAAAACAGCATTTCGCCCAGCGACCATTTCGCCATGGAATGAGAAATTGCTACGCTTTTCAGAACGCGCAGGCTTTGCTGCACTGCGCGCATGCTTTGCTGCACCACGCGTAGTTTTTCGTTTTGCGGCGGCGTGATACGGACGATCCTCTGCTTTTGGAGTTGGGCCTTTGCCAGCTAAACGTTTCTTATTGTTTCCGCCAGTACCTTTGGAAGGACCCTTCTTGCCTTTGCGCACAGCTCCGCGACGCGATGAATTACCAGCCATTTATTTAATACTCCAACGTGGTCCTTGAGGCGTATCCTCAATTGCAATTCCTAGCGCAGCAAGTCCATCACGAATGGCATCAGAGCTAGCAAAATCTTTACGTTCGCGTGCGGCTGCACGTTGCGCTAACGCTAATTGAATTACACCATCTAATGCATCGCTTAAAACAGCGCCAACTGAACCAAAAGCAGCATCAAATGGATCGCAACCTAAAATACTTAACGCACCGCGAATTTCTGCCGCCGCTGCTTTAACTGCATCTTTAGAATTTTCAGTAATTGCACTATTTCCGCGACGAAGGGCATCTGAAATCTGTGCCAGTACTTGCGGTACTGCTAAATCATCATCAAATGCCGCTTTAACTGGCGCACTGATAACTCCTTCAACATTGCCAACAAGTTCTTTGGCGCGGATAAGGAAGTTCTCAATACGTTGGAAATTAGTGGCCGCTTCTTGTAGCGCTGCTGGTGAAAATTCCAACATAGAACGGTAATGCGCGCTTCCTAAATAGAAACGTAACTCAATTCCGCGAACTTGCTTTACAAATTCCTTCACTTGCATGGTGTTACCAAGTGATTTAGACATTTTTTCGCCAGATTGCGTAACCCAAGCATTGTGCATCCAAATATTGGCAAACTTATAACCAGCCGCTTCTGATTGTGCAATCTCGTTTTCGTGGTGCGGGAAAATTAAATCTAAGCCACCGCCGTGAATATCAAAAGCTTCACCTAAATAAGAGTGTGCCATGGCAGAGCACTCCAAATGCCAACCTGGGCGACCTGCGCCCCAAGGAGTTGGCCATGATGGTTCGCCAGCTTTAGCTGCTTTCCATAGCGCGAAATCGCGGACATCGCGCTTGGCACTTTCATCTGCATCTGCGGCAGGCAGCAGATCATCTAACTTCTGGCGTGAAAGCGTTAAATAAGAATTTAATTTACGAACTTCTAAATACACATCGCCATTACCTGGTGCGTATGCCGCGCCATTAGCAATCAATTTCTCCATTAATTCAATCATTTGTGTGATGTGACCAGTAGCGCGTGGCTCATAAGTTGGTGGTAATACGTTTAATAGCGCATATGCTTTTTGAAATTCTTGTTCGTACTTAAAAGCTAAAGCCCACCAAGGCATATTTTCAGCCTTTGATTTCTCAAGAATTTTGTCATCGATATCAGTCACATTACGAATAAAGGTGACGTCGTAGCCGTTGGCAGTTAACCAACGGCGCAAAATATCGAAATTAATTCCACTTCGAACATGTCCAATATGCGGAAATGATTGCACCGTTGCACCGCAGACATAGATGCCTGCTTTGCCGGCAACTAGCGGTTTAAATTCAGAAGTCTCGCGAGTACGAGTGTTGTAGAGCTTCATGGCAGACGCACCAAAGCATTTGCAATCACGAATACCCCTTCGCCGCGTCCAGTAAATCCCATTGTGTCAGTAGTAGTAGCGCCAATTGTGACAGGTGCGCCAAGTGCTTTTGATAAGACTTGCTGGGCTTCATCGCGGCGTTTAGCAATCTTTGGTGTATTTCCTACAATTTGAATCGAAACATTATTGATTTCAATTCCCTTTTCCGAAATCAAAGTGCGCAGATGTTCAATCATCTTTGTGCCACTTGCGCCCTTCCATTCTGGTTTATCAATTCCAAATACTTGTCCCACATCTCCTAAACCGGCGGCTGCTAAGACGGCATCGCATAGCGCGTGCACTGCGGCATCGCCATCTGAATGGCCTTCCAAACGATTACTTTCTGTCCACTCCAAACCTGCCAAATGGCATGGTCCATCAGATGCCGATTGCACAAACTTATGCGCATCAACACCGACACCGGTTCGTAGATTATTTATAGACATATAGAAGTTAGTGATCGGAGCTTTCAACAATTGCTTGCAGTGCCGCAGCTGCGGTTTCTTCATTATCGCCTTCGACTTGCACTTTGATTGATTCGCCGCATTTAATTCCAAGCGCCATAATTTTTAATAACGATACACCATCGACAAAAGGAGATTCACTGCCATCTTCAGAGATCTTGGCAAGTGAAACTTTGCATCCAGATTCCTTAGCAGCCTTTGCAAATAGCGATGCTGGGCGGGCGTGTAGCCCCACTGGAGAACCTACTTTTGTGAGAAATTCCTTCATTGGGCTAGCGTAATTGAATCTTCTCCTGTTAAATATGAACATCTGTTCAGCGATCTGCACATATGTGAAAGTAGATTAATGGCGACAAAAAATTTACTAATTGGCCACCCGCTCTCTTCTAAAGCGCACGCATCACATGCACTTCTTTACATGTGGAAGATTCGAAAATTCGAAGAAGCTGTTGAAGATTTGTTTGGTCGAGGAATGATGCACGGAACCATGCATTTATCAATTGGCCAAGAAGCCTCTCCTACCGGAGTCTGTATGGCTCTTAAGCTTACTGATCAAATTACTTCAACACATCGCGGCCACGGACATTGCATCGCAAAAGGTGCTGATCTCACTCGCATGATTGCAGAGCTCCTAGGAAAAGAAATTGGTTATTGCGGCGGTCGCGGCGGTTCTATGCATATTGCTGATGTTGAAACCGGCAATCTTGGCGCAAATGGAATTGTGGCTGGTGGAATTCCTATTGCAACTGGTGCGGCACTTGCATCTAAATTGATGAAGAGAGAAACAATCGCCGTTTCTTTTTTCGGCGATGGTGCTCTTAATGAAGGTGCTTTTCATGAAGCTGCAAATATGGCCGCAATTTGGAAATTACCAGTGGTTTTTGTCTGTGAAAATAATAAATATGGAATGTCTAATTCCACTGAAAAAGCATTTGCGCTAGAAAATCTCGCAGACCGCGGACTTGGTTATGGAATTCCTGGTGTGACAGTTGATGGCAATGACGTAGTTGCTGTTTACGAGGCAGCCGAACGAGCTATTGAATCAGCCCGCAACGGTGCTGGCCCAACATTAATTGAATGTGTGACTTATCGTTGGAAAGGTCATTCTCGTTCTGATAAAAATCTTTATCGCACTAAAGAAGAAATTGAAGAGTGGAAAACTAAAGAACCAATAGCAAAATTTATGTCTCTACTCCATGAGAAAAACCTTTTAACTCAGGAAGAGATGGATGCGGTGCAACAACAAGCAACTGATGAAATAATCGCGGCCGTTAATGAATCAGTTAAAGCAAAAGCGTCAGATCCTGCCAGTCTTGAAGCCGCGGTATTCATGGATTCACAGATTGGAAAAATGTAAGTGTCAGATCGCATGTTGACCATGGCAGAAGCTGTTCGTGAAGCAATGACCATTGCCATGGAAGAACGTCCAGAAGTGTTTTTAATGGGCGAAGATGTCGGTATTTATGGCGGCGCATTTGGTGTCTCTGCTGGAATGTTTGAAAAGTTTGGTGCAGATCGCGTAATCGATACACCAATCTCTGAACTTGGATACATTGGAGCAGCGGTAGGTGCTGCACTTTCTGGAATGCGCCCGATTGCAGAAATTCAATTCTCTGACTTTTCTGCACAAGCAATGGATCAAATTGCAAACCAAGCGGCGAAAATTCACTTTATGTTAGGTGGCGCGCTACATGTTCCGATGGTTATCCGCGCTCCACAAGGTTCAGGTACCGGTGCGGCGGCACAACATTCACAGATTGTTGAGAATTGGTTTACCAATGTTCCAGGATTAAAAGTTGTAGTTCCATCAAATCCTTCAGATGCAAAAGGACTTTTACTTTCCGCAATTGATGATCCTAATCCAGTTGTTTTCCTAGAACACAAATTGCTGTACAAAACTCCTGGCTGGGAGGCTGTGCCTGAAGGGAATACCCGAATTCCACTTGGTGTAAGTCGAGTAATTCGTACTGGTAAAGATTTAACTGTAGTCGCTACCGGAATTATGGTAATGAAAGCTCTCGAAGCAGCAGAGAAACTCGCATCTGAAGGTATCGAATTAACTGTTATCGATCCGCGCACTATTTCTCCGCTTGATATGACGACAACTTTTGATTCAGTAACTTCTACTGGTCGTTTATTGGTCGTCCAAGAAGGTCCATCACATGGTGGCTTTATCAATGAAATTGTGGCCCAAGTTGCAGGTTCACATGTTTTTGGGTCATTAAAAGCGCCTATTAAGAAACTTGCTGGTCTAAATATTCCAATTCCTTACGCGCCACAACTTGAAAAAGCTGCGGTACCACAAGTTGAAGATATTTACGCCGCTGCTGTAGAAATTGTTAGGCAGTGGCGATGAGTTTCAAGCACACAGTTGTGATGCCAAAGATGAGCATGACTATGGAAACCGGCGAATTAATTGGTTTTCATGTCTCTGAAGGACAAGAAGTGAAAGCTGGAGACGTGCTTTTTGAAGTAATGACCGACAAGATTGACATGGAAGTCGAAGCTCCTGCTGATGGAATAGTCGAAAAACTGGTTGCAGCACCTGGTGCAGTGTTGGAAATTGGTAAACCCGTTTTGATTATGGAGACCCAATCTCAAATCTTGAGTTTTGATTTCGATATGTCCGAGCCCAACGACAATGCAAGTGAGGCAGGGGTTCCACCTGTGGTTGCGACTCCAGTTGCCCCTGTAGTAGCAGATTCTGTAATTATAAATGACAACCCAAAATCCGTACCTGCTGCAAGAAAGCTAGCGACGGAAAAGGGAATAGATCTGAAAACTATTCATCCAACGGGGCCATTTGAAACAATCTCTTACGAAGATGTTTTAAATTCGAATATTGACCCAGCAATCACAGCTCGAAAAGAAGCCAATAAAGCTCTAATTGCCAAGGGCATTGAGATGAACTTGGGCATTGCACAGACTTCATTTACTCGCGCAGTGCAGAAGCGCTCCGCAGGCCAAGCTGAGTGGCATGCCAACTTGCTAGCTAATTGGGCAAAGACTTTAAGAGGTTTCGGATTAACGGATATTGGTGTCGCATTAATTATCGAATCAAAGTACGGAAGTGCTCTTCCCGTATTTAAAAACCCAGACCAATTGGATTTTACTTCTCTGATCCAATTAGTCGCAACAACTACCGAACAAGCTATGAATGGCAAAGTTCCACTTGCAATGTTAAACGGCGCCACCACCACCATCTTTGATTTAACAAGTTACAAGATGGCATCCAATAGGCCAGTGCTCTTTCCAAATCAAAGCACGGCGCTAAATGTCGGCGTGGATTTGCAGGGCGCGCTCTCGCTTTCACTGACTATCGACCTGCGAGCGCTTGATTTTTATGATGGAGCCAACTTGTTAGATCACCTCATTGCCCACATTTAATCTGCACGTACGTGCCAGTAATTCACAAAAACGCTCACAAATGTCCTTGACCGCAACTGTGTGCTGGAGCACACTATCGCCAACCCGCAGGACAACTAAGGTTAAAACTTGGTCAAAGTAGATCAGGTAGATCGGATCTTGATGAAACAGCGCGAAACCGAGCTTATTTTGCAAGCCGCGCGCCTTTATTACGAAGATGAGCTTTCACAAGATCAAGTTGCTTCTAAATTAAATACTTCTCGTTCAAATATCTCCAGAATGCTTACCGCGGCGAAACGTTTAGGTTACGTTGAAATTCGAATCATTGCGCCTACATCTCGACATGATTATCTAGCGCAACAATTAATCGAAAAGCTTGGAATTGATGAAATACAAGTTATCGCCCCTGATAGAAATGACTTAGCTTTAAATGCCGTAGGTAGAAGCGCTGCGCAAACATTGCAAAAAGGTTTAAGGGCCAATCAAACTATTGCGATTTCTTGGGGGCGCGGTCTTGAAGCTACTGTAGTTAATTGTCGCAAAGATAGCCTTCCCGGTTTGAAGGTTACTCAATTAATGGGCTCTATGTCCAATGTGATTACATCGGTAAGCGCTGAAGAAGTAGGCCGCACACTTGCTCGTAACTTAAATGCAGATTTCATACCTTTTAGCGCACCAGTTGTAGTGAGCTCACAGAAAACTCGCGATTCGTTAATGGCCGAACCAGCAGTTACTAGAGTTTTAAATGTGGCACGTAAAGCGGACGTTGCACTGGTAGGCATTGGCTCTGCAGGATCTACATCTTCTGAGATGTTGGTCGAGGAATTTGGCTTACCCAAGTCTGAACGTGAATCTATTTTTAGAAATATGGCAGGTGATATCGCAGCGCGTTTTTATAATGCGCAAGGCAAAATCCTTTCAACTGCCATTGATAGCCGAGTCATAGGGCTTTCTTTAGATGAAGTTAGAAAAATTCCTCGGGTAATTGGTGTGGCTACAGGTGCAGATAAAGTGCTTGGAGTTGTAGGAGCTGCTCGCAGCAAATTAGTTGATCAATTAATTTTAGATTTGGCTTGTGCAAATGCTATTTTGAAATTTTTATCTGGCTCGGAGGCACGAACAGCATGAGCGGTCTAGGTACGCTATTTACAGTTCTAGGTATTGCCTGGGCTTTCCAGTTATTTCTAGCTTGGCGGCAAGCCAATCGTTTTCAGAAACAGTTAGCAGACCTTCGTAAAAGCATCGACGGCGGTATTGTCGCAATCGGAGTAGGTGGCAGGCGCTATCGCGGTGGTCGCTCATATGTTGCACTTTTAGCAGATAAAAACGGAGTAGTTTCCGATGGATTACTACTTACCGGCATCACAGTAATGGCAAAAGGTAAGCCCTTTACTGATTACAAAGGATTCCACATCAAAGAAATAATCTCGGGCGACCGAGTTGCTGCGAATAGAAAGCAGAAGATAACTGACGCTACACGGATGGCGGCAGAACATATCGATGCTCATATTAATCGCAGTAAATCTGACGATGCGGAATAGCAAACGATCACCGTACGGGCGTTTGTTTCCAATAAGTCGTAACTGACTTATTGATCCCACGACACACTTAGGAGGTGTGCATTGAACCTACTATCAGTTGGTTACCGCTTAGCGGAGGTAACCGTTGATAAGCCAACCGGCGTACTTGGCGCATTGGCTACGGCAGCTGAAGACTTTATTAAAGTTTTCAACAAAGGTGGATCAGTTCTGCTCTCACTTATGGGCGGAATTCTTCCAACTCTTGTTGTGCTGCTAACTGCTGTAAACGCTCTCGTTCGAATCATCGGACCTGAGAAGATTGAAAACTTAGGTAAGGCTGCTGCGCGACCAGGTATCCAGTGGTACCCAGTTCGTTACATCATTCTTCCTTTCGTAGCGGTATTCGTATTAACAAACCCAATGGCATACACAATGGGACGCTTCTTACCAGAGCGTTACAAGCCAGCTTTCTACGATTCTGCTGTTTCATTCGTTCACCCAATCCTGGGAATTTTCCCTCACGCAAACCCAGGCGAATTGTTCGTGTATGTAGGTATTGCAACAGGTATTACGCAACTTGGTTTAGGTCTTGGAGACCTAGCAGTTCGTTACTTACTTGTTGGCCTAGTAGTTATCTTTATTCGCGGCATCGTGACTGAGTGGATTACCGCTCGCATGATGGCGAAGAAGGAGGCATAAGAACATGGGTGGCATTAGCGCATTTCTTACAAGAATCGGCCGCAGCGTTGGTGGAGTAGTTGGAACTCTCTATCAGGCTGGTCGTGACACTGTTGATACAGTAATTCGTAACGTCATTCCATTTATGGCGTTTATCTCTTTCATCATCGGTTTAATTCTTACAACCGGTGTCGGCGACTGGATTGCAAAGGGAATCAAGGGTTCCGCTTCTTCACTTCCAGGTTTGCTATTAATCTCAATCGTTTGTGCTCTTCCAGTTCTATCTCCATTGCTTGGACCAGGAGCTGTTATTGCACAGATCGTTGGAACTCTGCTTGGTGTGGAAATCGGCAAGGGAAATATTCCTGCCCAATACGCATTACCAGCACTATTTGCAATCAACCCACAGGTTGGTTGCGACTTTATTCCGGTAGGTCTCGCTCTTGGCGAAGCTGAACCAGAGACTGTTGAAGTTGGTGTGCCTGCGGTTCTATTTAGCCGCTTGGTAACCGGTCCGCTTTCAGTAGTAATTGCTTACTTTGCAAGCTTTGGACTTTACTCCGTAAGTAAATAAAGAGTATTCGAGGGCCAGAGTGGAGAAATTCACTTTGGCCCTCGATTACTTAGTACGTAAGATTCACTCAATTACTAAGGTAAATATCTAGGAGTTACAATGGGAAATTATAAAAAAGTCATTATTGAAGCAGGTAAAGGTGGCTGGGGCGGCCCACTTGAAGTCCTGCCAACCGATAAAAAGAAATATATTTATTCTGTAACAGGTGGTGGAATACATCCGGTGGCACAAGCAATTGCAGATGCCACTGGCGGCGAGCCATTCGATGGTTTCAAATCTTCAAAGCCATTTGATGAGATTGCAGTTGCAGTTATTGACTGCGGCGGTACTGCCCGCGTCGGTGTTTATCCAATGAAGAAAGTGCTTACAGTTGATATCCACGCGGCTAGCCCTGCTGGGCCACTTGCGATGTTTATCACCAAAGATCTCTTCGTATCTGGAGTAAAGCCCGAAAACATCAAGCCGGCGTAATGGTCGTTTATTCAACTACGGTCACCGCAGTCGGAGAATTAGTATCAGATTTTCGAGATCAAGGAATTCTTGTGTTCTTTGGCGAAGGCGCTCCCGAAGAGCTTCACGACTTTTCGGTACTACACAAAGTTGAAATTAGCCAACGAGCTCCATTAGTTGGCGATTTAATACGAATTAACAATGAAGAATTCAATGTGCTTGCAGTTGGTTCGGTTGTTTCTGAAAATTTATTAAATTTGGGGCACTTAGATTTAAAGGCAAATGGATTAAATGAAGCTGAGCTTCCTGGTGATACCAATATTGAAGCTCGACCAATGCCAATAATTAATGTTGGCGATAAGTTCGAAATTATTGCAAGAAACTAAAAGTCCGCTAAGAGAACGAGGAAGTATAAAGTGGCATACAGTCACAAATTATTAGAACACGCAAAACAATTGGGTCATGACGTTCGAATTGGCTTAGTTGGTGCGGGTCAGATGGGGCGTGGCTTTGGAAACCAAGTTCATCGTATGCAAGGACTTTCAGTTCGTTTAGTTATTGATATTGATACCAATCGCATCACTGAGCTATTTAAAGATCTTGGCGTCTCTGATGTAGTCATCAGCAATGACGCCAAAGAGATTGCAAAAGCTCTAAATGAAGGAAAATCAGCCGGAACTACCACTACCGAGTTCCTTAGCGACCTAGAAGCTATCGATTTTATTGTTGAGTGCACTGGCGTTCCGGATATCGGGGCGCAAATCACCTATAGCGCGCTAGAGGCGAAGAAAGATATCGCTGTGCTAAACGTGGAAATGGATGTAACTATTGGGCCATTGCTAAATAAGAAAGCGGTCGAAAACGGCGCAATCTATGCGGTCTGCCATGGTGATGAACCAGTTGAGGCCAAAGTTTTAGTTGATTTTGCGAGAGATTTGAATTTTGAAATTGTCTGTGCTGGAAAAGGTAAAAATAATCCCTTCGAACCATTTAGCAATCCAGATACGGTACGTGATCGCGCAAATGCAAAGAAGATGAATCCGAAGATGCTCTGCTCTTTCACTGATGGTTCAAAGACCATGACTGAGATGGTAGCGCTGGCAAATACCACTGGGCTAGAGCTATCTAAGCGCGGTATGTATGGCCCGGCTTCTTCAGTTAAAACTCTGCAAGAGACTTTCGCATTGCAAGCAGATGGCGGCGTTTTAGATCGCCCAGGTGTAGTTGATTACTGCACCGGCGATGTAGCACCAGGTGTTTTCGTAATTGTTCGAACAGATTCACCTTATGTTGCACATGAAATGTCATACCTTTCAATGGGCCCTGGTCCATATTTCGCGCTATACCGTCCATATCACTTAGCGTCGGTAGAGGCTCCAATGACAGTTGCACGCGCTGTTATCGATCGCGAATCTTCACTTTATGCTGAAAGTTTGATGGCAGAAGTTGTATGTATGACCAAGAAGGAACTAAATCCTGGCGACAAGATTGATGGTATCGGTGGATACACAGTCCGTGGTTATGCAGATGTTGCAAAGGATGCCAAGCGAGATAATTTGGTACCAATTGGTTTGGTTCAAGGTGCCACAATTGTTAGAGCAATTAAAGCTGGCGAGCTATTAACTTACGATCATGTTGAACTAAATGAAGATTCATTAATCGTGAAGTTACGTCGCCAGCAAGATGCGATGGGACTTACCTACGCCTAAGAGTTATTAATCGAACTTAATCGGGCTTTATAAGTCCAAGTTCTTCAGCTAATTTACGTTGGCGCGCGGTCAGAGGAATGCGCGCTTTCGTATTTTTAATACGTTTCGATTTCGATTCAGATTTTTTACTTCCTGGCTTTAAACCAAGTTCATCCATCAACGCTTCTTGTGCTGGAGTAAATAACCCCTGTTGTTTACGCTTCGCCTCGAATTTAGCCTTTATCTCTGCAGCTTTTGCCACAGGGTCGGTGGACTTACGTAATCTCTTCGGAAGCCACATGCGTTTAAGTCTGCCACAATTACGACATGAAACGCACAGCTGTCGTTGTTTTAGCAGCCGGTTCTGGTTCCCGTTTTGGCCACAGTACCAACAAGGTTTGGCTACCCCTATCTGGCCGTCGAATTATTAGTAGATCTCTTGTTAATGCAGCAAAGCCTTTTAACAAAGCGCGCCTGGTCTTGGTTATTCACCCAGATGATGAAGCGATGGCTAAAGAAGTTTTAGCTCGCGAAGTACCGCAATTAAAAGTTGAGATTGTTTATGGTGGTGCAACCCGCCATGAATCTGAATATCAGGCGCTAATACATTTACGAAGCGGAATCGATTCGGGCGAAATCGATGTGGTGCTTATTCACGATGGTGCTCGTCCGCTTGCCACTCCTACTTTATTTAAAGAGATTGCTACCGAAGCAGTTACACATGGCGGTGCGATTCCGACGATTACTGTTGAGCCAATTGAAATGGATATTAAACAGAACGTGCCAGTAGTTCGCGTACAAACCCCGCAAGGTTTTATTGCCAAAGAGCTACTATCGGCTTACTTGAAAGCTGCTGAAGATTCATTTACCGGTACTGACACGGGTGCCTGTATTGAGAGATACTTTCCATCAATTAAGACGCACTCCGTGACAGGCGAACCGACAAATGTAAAGATTACCTATCCGCAGGATTTGGCGATTGCCGAACACGTTCTAGCAAAGAGGGGGTATAAAGATTAAGCACGAATCAATAAGCGCGACTTTGGAATGCGCACATTGCAAGACCGAAACTGTGCACGAACTTGTTTATGCCGGCCGTTTGCTTGCATCTACAACCTGCACTGTTTGTAAAACAAAGGTGCAACATGAGCCTGATGATTTACGCGTTGCTTATGTAAAAGATTTAGAGCATCGAATTAAAACAAAGCCATTTAGGTTATTGCGCCGCTTTTGGCGCAACCCTACGAAGACTTTTACTGAATTTCCAGGTCAAGCCCTTGGTCAGCCACGGAAGTTCTGGGAAGAGATCAAAAATCTCTTTGGTAAGTAATTTATCTAAATTATTTAGCGATCTTCTGTTGCCAATGAAGGAAAGCCTCCATCAGCGTAATTTCTTCTGCGTTGTTGATTCTAATTGAATCAGGATCTGCTTCTACTTCTGAAAGTCGAGCTTCCTTGACTAACGGAACCATCCAACTACTTTCGCCTCCTGAAAAATCGATTACTGTGCGACGGATAATTTCTGGGCTCGAAATGCGACGAAATTTGGTCCGATCAATTGTGTGCGTAAGCTCAGATGATTCATTTACCGCCTTCAAAGTTTCCGTAAATGCCATGGTTGGTCGAACTGCATCGCAACCAAACAAACCTTCTAAAGTGCGATGAAATTGGGTACTTCGCGTTAATGGCCGCTGCGCATCATGTATTGCCACCATTTCAAATTCCAAAGGTTGAATTGCTTTTACCAATTCAATTGGATTATTAGGGTCACATTCAAGGTCCAAAAAATTTATTGATATACCTTTAGTAGCTTCTCGAACAGCATTTAAATCTTGCGCCGCGACATATAATTGATTTGAAATGCTGGTTTCGGCAGAGAATTGATAGGCAGATGAAAGCGCTGCGGATAAAAGATTGCTTCCATTAAGCGGTTGAAGCGCTAAAGGACTGCCAACCGTAACTATTACTAAAAGTTTATGAGGCAAGTACTTCGTCGAGGATAGTTGCTGCTTTTTCCTCATCGGTGCGTTCTGCCAACGCTAACTCTGAAACCAAAATCTGCTTTGCCTTAGCCAACATACGCTTCTCGCCAGCTGAAAGACCGCGGTCTAAATCGCGACGATAAAGATCGCGCACTACCTCTGCGACTTTAATAACATCGCCAGAAGCCAATTTCTCTAGATTTGCTTTGTAACGACGTGACCAGTTGGTTGGTTCTTCGGTGTATGGCTGGCGCAATACGTTAAATACGCGATCAAGTCCTGCGGAATCAACTACATCTCGTACACCAACTAAATCCACATTATCTGCTGGTACTCGGACTGTTAAATCGCCCTGAGCTACCTTTAAAACTAAGTAGGTCTTCTCTTCACCTTTAATCACACGTTTTTCGATTGCTTCGATTAGAGCTGCGCCGTGATGAGGATAAACAACTGTTTCGCCGACCTTAAATGACATTTAACGCCTTTCAGGAGAAGAGTTAAGCAGAAGGATAATTTTAGCATGGATTAATAAGAGAGTCACTATCAGTTTTTCTCGCGAAAAATCATTGTAAATCGCTATTTCTTAGCTTGATTTTGCGGTTATAAGCGAACCATTTCTACTGATAAAATACGCGAGTCTCAAAAGTTTTAAAAATCGTGGGAGTTATTAATGCAAAAGAAATTTGCCATCGCCTTTGCTGCAGCAATTCTTTCAACTTCATTGACCGCATGCAGCGGGACTGGAAATAACGCTCCTACTAGAATGATTAATCAAGTAACAGATGGCGTTGAGGCAAACCTGGCATCTGAAGGCAATTTAATTTACCTACGCAATATCTATGTAGCAGTTAATGCCGCGGGCGATGCCTCATTGGTTGGCACCATTGTTAATCAAAAGCCAACTCAAGATGCGCTAATTGCCGTAGCAATCAATAAAGTCGGAATTAAGATCGTGCCACAAATTGCGTTACAGAATAAGCCAATTATCTTTGGCGGCGACTCTGCCAATACTGAAGCTGCGCTCGCCGCTGCTGGTTTGATTGCCGGTCACCGAGTTCCGGTCTCATTCTTCTTTGGCTTAGCTGGTTCTGTTTCTGTTGATGCTTTAGTTGTAAACGCTTAATTTAATTCCATCTTGTAACCCAAGCCGCGCACAGTCTGAATTAACTCTGGATTGGCTGGGTCTTTTTCAAATTTAGAGCGTAAGCGTTTGATATGCACATCAAGGGTTTTGGTATCGCCCACATAATCATTACCCCAGATGCGATCGATAATTTGAATTCTGGTTAAGACGCGACCAGCATTGCGCATTAAATATTCCAATAATTCAAACTCTTTTAGCGGCAGCAAGATATTCTCATTATTAAAGGTAACTAGATGTCTGTCGGTATCTAAACGAATTTGGCCTACCTGAACTGTCGCGCCTTGTCCCTCTTCGAGCGCGAAATCGCTTCTGCGACGCAGTACCGCACGAATGCGAGCCAAAAGTTCTCTGGATGAATATGGCTTAGTTACATAATCGTCTGCGCCTAATTCCAGGCCAACCACGGTATCTACCTCATCATCTTTTGCGGTGAGCATGATGATTGGCACTGTGGAGTTAGCGCGAATCTGTTTGCAGACTTCAGTACCGGCCATTCCGGGCAGCATTAGATCTAAGAGGATTAAATCTGCGCCTTTTTTGCCGAAGATTTCTAACGCTTTATTGCCATCTGGTGCAATATCAGTTTCGTAGCCCTCTTTGCCCAGCAAAAAGCTAAGTGGCTCTGAGAAAGATTGCTCATCTTCCACAATCAAAATGCGAGTCATTTAGCATCACCTACTTCGCGCTTGGAATTAAGTTCTGAATTAACAATCGGTAATAAGA
Organism: Candidatus Nanopelagicaceae bacterium; assembly: GCA_046091905.1. Classification (GTDB taxonomy): domain Bacteria; phylum Actinomycetota; class Actinomycetes; order Nanopelagicales; family Nanopelagicaceae; genus ZLKRG08. Next base: position 21,238 of record JBJTCN010000076.1, on the reverse strand, counting down.
CGGTAAAGGTACTGCCCGTGCCAGGTGCGCTCCAAACTTGAATATCGCCGCCATGATTTGAAATCACGTGTTTAACGATTGATAAACCTAAGCCTGTACCGCCTGTTTCTCTGGAGCGCGCTGCATCAACGCGATAGAAACGTTCGAAGATGCGATTTAAATCTGCCTCGGCAATACCCACGCCTTGATCTTTGATAGTTATTTCGGTGAAATCATCGCTGCGCTTTAGAACCACGGTCACCGTGGTGCGTTCTGGCGAATAATTGATGGCGTTTTCAATTAAATTACTAATTGCCATCACCGTCTGTTTCTTATCGCCAAAAAACTCCACTTTATCCTCAGCAACAAAATTGATTTCGATGGCCTTCTTTTCGGCACGAACTTTAGATTGATAAATCGCTTCTTCAATCACGGTATTAAGTTGGAGCATTACCGCGTTCTGCATCGCATCTTGATCTTGAATGCGGGATAAATCAATAATCTCTTGTACTAAATTAGTTAAGCGATTAGCTTCAATTTTCATACGTTCGGAGAAATTCTTAACTAGAACGGGATCTTCGCTACCTTCAGATATCGCTTCGGCTAAAATTGACATACCACCGATAGGCGTCTTTAGTTCATGCGAAATATTGGCTACGAAATCTCGACGGACTGCATCTAATCGATTGGCTTCTGAGTCATCAAAAATCAGCGCGGCGACTTCGCCCTGCTTGCCGATACGCCCAATTCGCACTCGTCGTTCGTGATACCCCGCTGCAATCACGCCGCGTGGAATCGCAACTTCGGATTCGATAATCTCATTTTTATTGCGAGCGCTTCGGATCAATTTACGAACCGCTTCAGAGGTAATGCAATTATTTTTAACCAACCCGATATTAGAAACAGTTTCCGAACACGAGATCACCAAATCATCGGCATTAACCAGAATGTAATCGGCATCAGTTAAATCTAAAATTTCATACAATCGTGAATCTGAACCCTGACCGACTGCTAATAAATCTTCATCGTCGATTGGGGCACGGCGATACATAAGCGCATCGTAGATCTCTCTAATTCGCCCCATGAGCCTATTATCGTGTAATAAATAACCCTTCATAATCTGTTAATCATTTGTTCACTTGTTTGGGCGCCTTTACCTTGGCCGAAAGGTAAAATTCCTCCATGCGTAATGCCTTTCAGGAAGAGCTTGATTCCATCCACGACACCCTAGTCAAAATGGGACGTATCGTTGAGGAATCAATGTCCGCTGCAACTCGCGCGCTACTCGAACCAAACCTTGAGATTGCAGAGAAGGTAATTAAAGACGATGACACCATCGATGATATGCAGCATGAATTAGATGCGCGCACCATGATGATTATCGCGCGCCAATCACCGGTTGCGGGCGATTTAAGAACTCTGGTCACTTCTCTACGTATGTCTGCAGATCTAGAGCGTATGGGCGATATGGCACACCACATCGCAAAGCTAGCCCGCATGCGCTATCCAAATATTGCAGTTCCTGAAGAGCTCCGCGAAATTATTCGAAATATGGATCGCGTGGCTGTGGGAATTATTCAAAAAACCACCGCCGCGATTGATACTCGCAACACCACTTTGGCGCTACAACTAGAACAAGATGACGATGAGATGGATAAATTACATCGCCAGCTCTTTAAGACTTTAATGGAATCTACTTGGGCGCATGGCACCGAAATTGCGATTGATATGACGCTGCTTGGCCGTTATTACGAGCGCTGCGCAGACCATGCGGTATCTGTGGGTCGCCGCGTTTACTACATGGTTAACGGCGAATATAACTCTTAAATCTATAAGTAAATCTATAAGTTAAGAGTTACTTCTTACCCTGGTTTGCTACTGCTTCGATGGCTGCTCTCGCTGCTTCGGGATCTAAATATTCGCCACCTGTTTTAACCGGTGTGAAATATTCATTTAATTCATAGAGCAACGGAATTCCGGTTGGAATATTTAAACCTGCGATATCGGCATCTGAAATTCCATCTAAGTGTTTAACTAATGCGCGTAGTGAATTGCCATGTGCGGTAATTAAAACTTTCTTGCCTGCCTTTAAATCTGGAATTATTGATTCGTTCCAGTAAGGAATCATGCGCGCGACTACATCTTTTAAGCATTCGGTGCGTGGCACCTCTGCTAAATCTGCATAACGAGCATCGTGCGCCTGCGAAAATTCATCATTTTCATCGATTGGTGGTGGTGGCACATCAAAAGAACGGCGCCATAATTTAAATTGCTCTTCGCCGTAGGTAGCTAATGTCTGCGCTTTATCTTTGCCTTGTAGCGCACCGTAATGGCGCTCGTTTAAGCGCCAAGAACGCTTCACCGGAATCCAGTGGCGATCGCATACATCAAGCGCAAGTTGCGAAGTATGAATCGCACGGCGCAATAATGATGTGTGCACGATATCTGGCAGTAATCCGCGCTCAAGCATCAAGGCGCCGCCACGCTTTGCTTCGGCTTCTCCAGTTGCAGAGAGACGAACATCCACCCAACCTGTAAAAAGATTAAGTGCATTCCATTCGGATTCGCCGTGGCGCAAAAGTATTAGCGTGTATTTGCTCATGGGGCGTATTTTGCCATTGGCAGGTGATTAATCAAACGGTCATAGACATCTAAAGTGCCACGAGCCGTTGCATCCCAACCAAAGTGTGATGCATGTTCCACTGCGCCTATTGAAAGTGTGATTCGACGCTGCGGTTCCATCAACAAACGTGCAATAACTGAAGACCAAGCTTTTGGATTATGTCCATCCACTAACACACCAGAAATACCATCAGCAACTGCAGTTCTTAAGCCACCAACCGCACTTGCAACTACCGGCGTGCCACATGCTTGCGCTTCCAGTGCCACTAAACCAAAACTTTCAGAATAACTTGGCACACAAACTAAATCAGATGAACGATATAAATCCGGTAACTTATCTCGACTAATTGGTTCTAAGAAATTAATAACATCATCAAGTTTTAACCATGATACTAATTCGCGAATTCTAAGCGCTTCATTATTGCCAGCACCAGATGCGCCGCCAGTAATCAAAACCTGCAAAACTGCACGCAATTCAGGGTTATGTTGCATCATTTCATTAATTGCACGCACCAAAACTTCAGGGCCTTTATGTGGCTGAATTCGGCCCACAAAAGAGATAATCAATTTCTTTGGATCTAAACCTAAATTCTTCCGGGCATCTTTGCGATCTGGGGTAAAGCTATATAGATCCACACCTGGCGCAACAACTTGCACAATGTCAGGACATGCACCGTACTGACCCACTAAACAAGCAGCTTCGGCATCAGTATTGGCAATTAACGCATCTGCCGCTTCAACTATTTGAGTTTCGCCCTGCACGCGAATCATCGGTTCTGGGCTCTCGCCTTCGGCTAAGAATGCATTCTTAACTCGTGCCATCGTGTGCATGGTGTGCACTAACGGAATTCCAAATTCCTTGGCAGCCGGCAGCGCAATTTTGCCGCTAATCCAATAGTGGCTATGAATTACTTGGTAGCCCACGCCTTTAATTTTTACTCTGAAATCTTCGGCCATCGCTGGAATCAATGCAGGAATCTCTTCCTTTTTTGTTCCGATTGGTAAATCTAAATGCACAATGCGAATGCCTTTTTCGTATTGCACCACATCTGGTTGATCTGCCGAAATTTTGCGAGTGAAGATATCTACATCTACCCCGACTGTGGCCATGCGTTTTGCGGATTCAATTACGTAGATATTCATGCCACCGGCATCACCAATGCCAGCTTGTTCAAGTGGGGAGGTATGCACCATCACTAAAGCCACTTTATTTCGCATGCTACTCATGGCTATAAGTTTACTGGCGTATACCCACTTAACCTAGTTGAGATTTCTGATGCTACCTGCGACCAACGCTTGATATCTGCATCGGTGAATTTTTCGGCACGAACTAAATATGTGTTCACGGCTAGTTCACCCTTAATTTGGAAGAAACCAAGCAACCAACGCGCATTTGCACCTTCACCAATTAGCGTAAGTAGCACGCGACCTTTAACGCCATCAGCATAGGTAAATTTCGGAGTATCGCTAAATGCATATTTGGTGATGGCACCATCTGCACCTTTTACGCCACCTGCAATTTTGCACTTTGCTACCACGGTATCTAAATCAGTTAACGCACTCTCAGCGCTAGCGCTATCTTTGTATTTAACAGTTTCGGTACTTAAAAATGAGTATGGACTGCCCTCTTTAAAGGCCGCTACTTGTCGGCGTAATACGCGGGATTTTTCAGATGGGAAATCGCCGCTACAAACATCTAACGTGGCATCCAATAGCGTGGTGCCGCGCGCAATTGGTAGCAATTGATAATCCTGATCGAAATCAGAGATCTGAAAACCATATTTAGAAATCGCTAATTGATCTTTATCTTCAAGAGATGGATCCACGACCGCTACTTTTCGTTGTAGCTTGCCGCTCTCTTTCCATTGCACACTGACCTTTGCCAAACCTTGAATTATCAAATCTTTACCTTGTAAGCGCACTACTTTTTTGGTTTTACCGATGGCAAGTTTTAGAGTTTCCCCGCCTGCTTTAAAGGTGCCACTTGGTACGCCATTGATATATGCGGTGCCGCTACCTTTCGCAACTTTTACCTCTAAGTCACCAGCGACGCTAAATGAGAAGCTGCAACTACCAATACATGCAGAATCTGTTTTATTAATAGTTACCTTGCCGGTGGTCTTAGCGTTAAATGCTGGAATGTAAGTAAAACCTAAAGTTAAGTCGCCAACCACGCCATTTCCGCGGCAATCAAATACTTGTGCGCGACCAACTGTGTCACCGGTGAAATTTAACTCTGGCGCACTCTTCACATTGGTGGTGCGATCGATACGTGCTACGACAAGGCCATCGCTATTTAAAACTTGCACGCTGCAAATTCCGCTACCGGCATCGGTGGCGCCGCTCCAAGTTAATTTGGTGCCTTTGGTATTTATGGTGGTGACTTTAAAATCACTAGTTACCACTGGTGCACCGCGATCGATAATTACATTTACCGACTTTGACCAGGCGCTAGCGTTGCCATAAATATCAACCCCGCGTGCTTTTAGCGCATATGTGCCCTCTGGCAGATCTTTTACATGCAAGCTTTTTATCGGGTTTAGCGGCGATAAATAGGTGGCAAACCAGCTACTAGATGCACTTCCCGTTACATCCGAAACTTTTTCATCAACCGAAATTTGAAACTTGTCGATAATGGATTCCGCATCTTCATAACCGGCGGTAATTAATTCAGATTCTGGTGAGACCCAGGTATTTGGATTAGTTAATACCGGCGTTGGCGGTGCCACCGTATCTGCATTGCGCGTAATGGTTACCGATACGGTATCGCTATCTTTTAGCGCTGCCGCAACTGAGACATTGCCGCTGGCATCAAGAAATGTTTGTCCGATCGGCAAAGTTGGAGAACCAGTTGTAGTTGCAGAACTGGTATAACTAAAAGAATCTAAATTCATCAACCAAACATCGCTAGTTACGGCATCGTTTGGTGCTTCTACGGCATCAGATGAATTTGGCGAAACTACTGATGATGCTGGTGGTGGATCAGTACGATAAATTGCAAGACCTGGTGTGTAACCATCTGCAGCTTTTCGATATTCAATCCAATAAGTCTGTTTACCATCGCGCACAAAGATGGCGCGAGTGCCCGACGACGCATTGGTGTATTTCAAATCAATGGTCTGTGTTTTCCAAACTTGGGTGACATCGCTATCTTTAATAATTCCCATGCGCCATTGATGGTAAGTACTTAACGGCCCTTTAACATCAACGTTGCTCATTACATCAACTGCGCCGCCATATTCAATGGCATTGCAATTTGCCCAAGCGCCATCTGGTCCATTTCCTGGGCAGCGAATTAAATTGGTATGGCCAAGTCCTAGCGAATGGCCTAATTCATGAGTAATCACAAAAGCAGAAGCATTATTTTTGATCACCATCAAGCCACCAGGAGTAGCGGCATCGCCAATTAGCGATTTACCTTCCCAAATACAGTTTGGTCTTGGCGCTGGGCTGAGCAAAATCAAGTAATGCGATGCGTAATCCGCCATTGGGTATTTGGTGTAAAAAGCGCGGCGCGCATCGCGCATATAAATTGAAGATTCGCCGCCTTCGCAGACCAGCGGAATCGTCATTTGAATTGGCGTGCTCTGCACCGTGCCCACAGAGAAATTAATTCCACCCGGCCAGTTCTGCGCTAGAAAATTCCACCTAGTAGTGACTTCATTATCAATTGCGCTTTTAACGTCATTAACGCTCACTGCCGGCGCTGGCGCGCCTGGCCAAGTGATTGCAACAATATCAATAGTTCTGGTTTCGACCGCTTGCACTGGCGAAATCGGCAGCACCATTAATGCGGCAATAAACGCAATTAACTTTTTCATTTAACCGCCCTAATTTCGCCAATAACTTTGCCGCCACCTAAAACTTCTGGGTGCTTAACATCAAAGTGGATTCCCATTTTGCCAAAAGCATCTTGCAAAATAACTTGATGTGCGCGTTCTGCGCCATCTGAAACTTTGAAAAACACAGTGCTGCCATCTTTATAGAAAGCACTCTGCACTCCTTCTGCACCATTTTTCATAAATAGCCCAGGTACTTGTTTCATCAATTCAGTATCTCCGCGACCAATGCCAGCAACCAATTCTGGAAAAGCTAAACAAGCGGCGATAACTTTCTTATGAATCGGATCATTTGATGTAGCTAATTTGTGAAAGGCATTTGCTAAACCACGTAAAGAAAGTAAAAATAGCGGCGCACCGCAGCCATCAACTGAAATTTTGGCAACTTTTTCGCCCGATAAAGTTTCCAACTCTTCGCGAATTGCAACTTGCAGTGGATGAGTTGGATCTAAATAACTTTCAATCAGCCAATTATTTACCACGCAGGTAGCCAGCATTCCGGCATGTTTTCCGCTGCAATTCATGGCCAGGCGAGTAGGTTCTTGATCGCCCCAATCTTTACGTTCCTGCACGCCAATTGGGCGATCTTTTACGCATTGAAGTGCAGTTTCATCTAATCCAGCGGTCTTGAGGATTTCAAGAGCCACTTCTGTATGCGTCCGCGAACCAGAGTGACTAGCGCAGATAATAGCAAGATGCCGTACCTCTTGATCCAAACCCGCCCGAACCATCGCACTAGTTTGAATCGACTTAATCGCCGAACGAGGGTAAATAAGTTCATTTGGATCTCCTTTAATTAATGCTGGCGCGCCAGATGAATCCAGCGCGATTAGATGGCCAAAATGTTTTGATTCAATAACTCCATCGCGGACATATTCGGCTAATACAGATTCGTGCATAATTTCTTTTCAAGTTATGACGGCATGCGCGCCATGGTCGACCAAATATGTGGTTGCAGCTCTTTAGTTGGAGTCTGCATGTCATATGCAAAAAAGAGTTCGCCTTCGACTAATCCATATAGGCGATGGCCACCGGATACTTCTTTGGCTTTCACGCCATTAATTACACCATCAAATGCCAATTGAATGCGTGGGCCATCTACTAAACCGACCCAAGATTCTGCATGTCCATTTGAATGTGACAACATCACATCCAGAATTTTTCCGTCGCGGATATTCCAGAAACCGGTTTCGGAAGCAGCTTGTTTGATGATTTCATTATTGTCATCAATAATCCAAGAGCGAGAGTAATAAGTTAAGAAATTACGACCATCGTGATTAAAGGTAACTTCTTGCGCAAATTGAAATGGCGCAACGCCTTCATATTCACCTTGGCCTTTGCCCGACCAAGTACCAATTAACCAAGCAAGTGGAAATAAATCTTCAGGAAGATTCTCTGGGATGCTAAAGGCCATTTATTTGATTCTCCGTAATGGTCGCTGTTTCGGTTTTGAGATAACTCCGTAAACTATCAAAGCTATGCCCACAACAATTGCGACTAAGCCAAGTAAGATCGAAGTTAAATATTCCACTCGCGCAGTTTAGTTAATTTTTGCAGCAATTCCGTTCACTAAAAGTGCGCTATCGGCCTTAACGTTGCGCTTTACGACCGCCAAAGCGATATTGCCCAATTCATAATGGCGGGCAACGGTGCCGATAAAACCTACTTTGATGCCATCTCTTTCAACATCCGCGCCTACTGCAGGCAAATCCACTTCAGAGCCATCTAAATGCAGCAGCACTAGCTTTCGCGGTGGTTGCCCCAAGTTATGCACCTTGGCGACCGTTTCCTGTCCGCGATAGCAACCTTTATTCATATGCACTGATTTATTTAATACACCAATCTCATTTGGAATTGATTTGTGATCCGTTTCTAACCCCAAACGCGGACGCATTTTTTCTACGCGCTCTGCTTCTAGCGCCCAAATTCCAACTTGAGTAGCGCCCGAAAAATCTGGCAGTTCGCCGCGATTTACTAATTGGTATGGCCCACCTAAATCATCAGTTAATCCTGGAATGCGAATCAAAGATTTCTCATTAGATGCATCGCGCACCTCTACGCGCATCGTAAAACGCATCTTATTTAAGTATTCAATCAGTGGCGCTGCGCGATCTACATCCACAATTAACCAGGCAGTTTCGCTCGAATCTAAGGAATCGAATATTAGGAATTGATGTTCGATATGGCCTAAGTGATCCAGAATTAATCCATCGCTCCAGCCACCAGTAAAAGTTTCTAAATGCTGCGTAGTTAAATCATGTAACCAACGTAAGCGATCCACGCCTTTAACTGCGATTATTTCTAAATGTGATAAATCTGCCCAAGCTTTGCCTTCGGCAAGTGCCCGCTGTTCTTTTACTGGATCGCCAAAATGTAAGGTAGCGCCGCGGTCTGGACCCGTCCCAACCAACAGTCTTCCGTTATGTGCGATTGGTTCCACGGTCATTATTGATTGCAGTTATCTGTGATTACTTATAGCAATTACTGCACAGCCCGCTAATTGCGAAGTGTGAAACATCGGTTCTAAAACCGTAATCATCTGAGAGCGCTTGCACAAATTGCGCTGCAACTTCTAGCGGTGCATTACCAATTTCTCCGCAATTTTCGCAGACTAAGTGCAGGTGATTTAACTCTTCTGATGCATGATAAGTCGCGCTACCGTGTCCTAAATGTGTGTGTTGTACTAACCCCACATTTTCCAGAGTTTCTAAGTTGCGATAAACCGTTGAAAGATTGATGCCGGGATGTGTTTTGCGCACATGTTCAGCAATTGCTTCTGGTGCGGAGTGGCCAAGTTCGCGAACTGCTGCAAGTACCAATTCACGTTGCGGGGTAAGGCGTAAGCCCTTTTGATGTAGTTCGTGTTTTCCAGCCATAGCATAATTTTAAGTTGGCGATTAGAAATCGCCTAATCGCCAACTATTTGCGCCTCTAAGACTTTTAGGACTTCTAGGACTTTTTGGCAGCTCCTGGTTTTGCATATCTAAACCAGGTTATTAAGAAGCAGAGGGCTACATACCCTGAGAGACCTATTTGGAATTGGTATGGAGAAAATGCCACTAAGCCAATTCCAAATAGGAATGGACCAAATGCAGCGATAGCTGAGACCCAGCCAATTACTCCACCTGCCTGTCGCGGTTCGAAGATCATTGGCATCTGTTTAAAGGTCGAAGCGTTTCCGATACCTGCAAAGAAGAAGATTGCAATCATTCCGTAGAGAAATGAGTGGAATTCACTAGTTAGATATGTTGAGCCAAGAGATACATCAGGGCTTACATGTTGTGCGGTAAATAGAATTGAAGAGAATAAACCGACAGATGAGATTAAGGTCCAAGGTGCGCCACCGAATTTATCTGTAAGTGGTGCAAATGCAATTCGAGCTCCTGCTCCAACTAATGGTCCAAGGAATGCATATTTGGCAACATCTGGAATTGTGTAACCAGCAACTAATAGATTATTTACTCCATCGGCAACTTCGACAATCTTGCCATTTCCTGCGCCGAAAATATTTTTAATCAATAGACCAAATTGTGCAGAGAAGCCAGAGAAAATTCCGAAGGTCATTACATATAGAAGCGTCATCCAAAGCGTATCTACATTCTTAAAAATATCCATCTGCTTTTTGAAATTTGCAGTAACTGGAACGCTCTTTAAAACAGTCCAAGCAAGAATTGCACCAATAATTACAAATGGAACATATACATAAGCTGCATTTTGATACCAAGCATCAGAGACCACTCCATTTACTGGGTTGGTAAATTTTCTAGCAGGTCCCATAATTCCAACGAGTGAGAAGCCCACAATCCAAGGGGTTAAGAACTGTACAAAGCTCACGCCAAAATTACCTAAACCAGCTTGCAAACCTAATGTGGTTCCCTGCAATCGCTTCGGGAAGAAGTAGGAAGTACTTGGCATAAATCCAGAGAAAGCCCCGCCACCAATGCCAGATAAGAATGCCAGCAATAAGAAGTGTTTGTAGCTGGTATTTGGATCTTGGACTGCCATACCCCAGCCAACTAATGGAATTAATAGTAAGAGCGTTGTGAAAGTTACCAATTTACGAGTACCAAAAATAGGCGGCAAGAACATCCACACTAAACGGAGTAGTCCACCTGCTAATCCAGGCATTGCCGTGATCCAATAGAGCTCGCTCTTACTTAAAGTAAAACCTAAACCTTGTAATTTAGGAGCCAGCGCACTGGCAAGAAACCAGGTAGCAAAAGCTAAGCCCAGATTGAAAGTGGTAATCATTCCCGTCATATGTGCAAGTTTGGGATCCCAGTTTCCTTCTTCTGGATGCCAACCATCTAGCCAACGATTACTTTTCTTTTGATTCATTATCTGCTCCTAATGTTTTCTTTCAAAAATATGTAAAAGGTTTGGGGAACTCTTCTGCAAAATATGCATCACAACCAAATGCATCCAGATTAAACAGATGAGGGTAAGTACGAAAAGGACTGCAAATGGCGAAGATCTAATCCCGGTGAAACTCTGGGTGTAACCGAAGATAGGAAGTAAGAAGAAGCCACCAAGTGCACCTAACATGCCAACTAATCCGCCAACTGATCCAACGTGGGTCGGAAAATATTCAGGTATATGTTTAAAGACTGCAGCTTTGCCAATTCCCATCGCGCAACCAAGGAGAATTGTTAGCAGAGTAAACATCACGATATTTACATGCCACGGCAGAACTTCAACCACACCACTTGGTGATTTCTCTTTAGTTACCTCAACAATTATGTGTCCTTGCGGCATCATCAAAATTCCGCTACTTAAAAGCATTACCCCGAAAGTCCAATACATAACTCTTCGTGCTCCAAAGTGGTCAGATAGCGATCCACCAAGTGGTCTAAGTAGAGAAGCCGGAAATATAAATAGAGCGGTTAATAACGCTGCTTTCCATAGTTCTACACCAAATACCGCTTCATAATATTTGGGCAACATGGATGAGAGCGATACATATGCCCCAAATACCACGGTGTAATAAAGCGAGAATCGCCAAACACGAATCTCTTTTAGCGGTTCTAGTTGTTCTTTAAGTGGAACCGAAGAACCTGGCATCCGATCCTGGCGCGGAGTAAATAGAAATATGGCAATCGCCATAATTACTAAAAGCGCTGTGTAGATCGCCGGTACCAAGCGCCACCCACCGGTAGCTAAACCTCCAAGGTATACCGCTCCTGCGGTTCCGGAAATTATTGCTGGGCCAATTAACTTTGTTACAGATGCTCCAACATTTCCGGCGCCAAATACACCTAGTGCAAATCCTTGATGCTCTCTAGGAAACCAGGCGCTATTCCATGCAATACCTGCGCTAAATGAATTTCCGGCAATACCAATTAGAAAAGCTAAAATAAAAAGAGCTGTTACATCGTGAACACGAGTTAACAGTGCAGTTGGGATTGCAGATAACAACAATAAAGTCATCATTACTTTGCGACCGCCGTATTTATCTGCCCAAATTCCAGTAAATAAACGCCAAATTGATCCGTTCAATACTGGTAACGCAGTTAACCAATAGAACTGTGTATCACTTAAACCAAATTCTTTTTGAATTGGAATTGCAAGAATGCCAAATTCGAGCCAAACTGCAAACATCAAAGTAAACGCTATAAAACTCAATGTGAGTACTGAGTTTTGCTCACGCTTTTCGCTCATTGTGGGCTCCGAGTTCAAAGTTAATTGAAAGTTGATTGATTGAATTATGTTGGAGTATGGGTCAATAGAGGTCTGGCGAAATAGGGACTAAAGACCCTACTTACTTTTTTCTGCGTAGCGAGATGATTAGTTACAGGGCAGTAGAGAGGTAGCACTCATGAGCAAGAAACAGTTAGCAGACGATTCTTTTATCGATTACTTAATTTCGACCAGATCATTTCTTTCGAAAAGTAAAATTTCAGAAGATCATCGCGCTGTATTTTATGAAGGCGGAAGAGATAGCGATTCTTTCTATCGCGAACGTTGGTCACATGACAAAATTGTTAGATCAACACACGGAGTTAATTGCACCGGATCATGTTCTTGGAAAGTTTATGTAAAAGATGGCGTTATTACTTGGGAAACACAACAGACTGATTACCCATCAATAGGCGCTGAATCACCTGAATACGAACCTCGTGGATGTCCTCGCGGTGCAGCTTTCTCTTGGTATACCTACTCTCCTACTCGAATTCGTTATCCATATATTCGCGGATTTTTACTTGACGCATACCGTAAAGCAAAAGTTGCAGTGGGCGGAGATCCGGTTGATGCCTGGGCGATAATTATTGAAAATAAAGAAGTTTCTAAAACTTATAAATCGCTTCGAGGTAAAGGCGGATTTGTTCGCGCAACTTGGGATGAAGCGCTAGAAATTGTTGCAGCTGCTCAAGTTCATACAATTAAGGAATTTGGTCCTGACCGTGTTGCAGGTTTCTCACCAATTCCTGCGATGTCAATGGCATCGCATGCTGCCGGTGCCCGTTACACATCATTAATCGGCGGCACGATGTTAAGTTTTTATGATTGGTATTGCGATCTACCAATTGCATCACCACAAATTTGGGGAGATCAAACAGATGTTCCTGAATCTGCAGATTGGTGGAACGCTTCCTATTTAATTATGTGGGGTTCTAATATCCCAACGACGAGAACACCAGATGCGCACTTCATGACTGAAGCTAGATATAAAGGGCAAAAAGTCGTATCTGTCAGCCCAGATTATGCAGATAACACCAAGTTTGCTGATGAGTGGTTACCTGCTCAGCCTGGAACAGATGGCGCGCTTGCGATGGCTATGGGTCACGTGATTCTTAAAGAATTCTACGTTGATAAAGAGACTCCAGAGTTTCTAGATTATTCAAAGAAATTTACCGATCTACCATTCTTGGTTTCACTAACTGAAATTAATGGAAAGTTAACACCTGATCGATTCTTAACCGCATCTGATTTGGGTATGGAAGTTGATTCATCTGAATGGAAACCACTGTTGGTAGATAGCTCTTCTAACGAAGTATTTATTCCAAATGGCACTATTGGTGATCGACATACCGAAGTGGGAATGGGTAAGTGGAATTTAGATTTAGAAGGTAGAGATCCAAAGTTATCTTTCTATAACGATGGTGAATTCCATGCAATCTCGCTTCCTAGATTTGATGAAAAGGAAGAGATAATCAATCGTGGCGTACCAACAAGAAAAATTGGTAGCCATTTAGTTACTACTGTTTATGATTTAATCCTTGCCCAATACGGAGTTGGAAGAGACGGTCTGCCTGGTGAATGGCCAACTTCGTATGAAGATGCCACTTCACTTTATACCCCAGCTTGGCAAGAGGAAATTACTTCGGTGAGCGCTGCAACTGTTGAAAGAATTGCACGTGAATTTGCCCAGAATGCAAAGGATTCTGGCGGACGTTCGATGATTACATTGGGAGCAGGAACCAATCACTGGTATCACTCAGATACCATCTATCGCGCAATCATTTCTTTAGTTTTATTAACTGGTTGCCAAGGTAAAAATGGTGGCGGTTGGGCGCACTATGTTGGCCAAGAGAAAGCTCGACCATTTACCGGATGGGCGCAATTGGCATTTGGCGCAGATTGGTCTCGTCCACCTCGCCAGATGGCCGGTACTTCTTACTGGTATTTAGCTACTGATCAATGGCGTTATGACGCATGGGGCGCAGAAGAGCTGACTTCGCCACTTTCCCGCGGCACATTAAGTAAAACTTCGATGGCCGATACTTTAGTTAAAGCAACTCGAATGGGTTGGACGCCATCATTTCCTACCTTTAATAAGAATCCATTAACAATTGTTAAAGAAGCTAAAGAACAAGGTAAGGATCCAAAAGATTATGTTGTCCAATCTCTTAAAGATGGTTCTTTAGATTTCGCAGTTGCTGATCCTGATAATCCAATTAACTTTCCGCGCGTATTAACTGTATGGCGCGCTAATTTGCTTGGTTCATCCGGAAAGGGAAATGAATATTTCCTACATCATTTACTTGGAGTTGAAGGTGCACAGAGCGGACCAGAGACTCCGGTAGAGAAGCGACCAAAAGAGATGAAGTGGCACGATGAGGCACCAACCGGAAAATTAGATCTGCTGGTCTCACTTGATTTTCGTATGACCAGCACCGGCCTCTTCTCAGATATTTTACTTCCGGCTGCAACTTGGTATGAGAAGTACGATCTCTCTTCAACAGATATGCATCCATTTATTCATGCATTTAATGCCGCTATCAATCCACCTTGGCAAGCACGAACAGATTACGACGCATTTATGAAGATGTCTCAAGTCTTTAGCCATTTAGCGCAGAAACATTTGGGAACTCAGAGCGATATCGTCGCGCTACCGCTACAACATGACACTCCAACTGAAGCTGCTCAACCTTTTGGAATTGTAAAAGATTGGAAGCTCGGCGAATGTGAACCAATTCCAGGTAAGACTATGCCAACACTTGTAACTGTAGAACGTGATTACAGTGCAATTGCACAGAAGATGCAGACCCTTGGGCCTAATGTAGAGAATTTAGGAACTGTAGTTAAAGGAGTAACTCTTAAGCAGGGTCAGGCAGTCGAATACTTAAAGAATATCAATGGTGTTTCGCATGAACCACTGACAGCGGGTCGACCACTGCTTCAAACTGCCGAACAAGCTTGCGAAACAATTCTGGCGTTATCAGGTGTATCTAATGGCCATGTAGCAGTTGCTGGCTTTAGAGAGTTAGAGAAGCGCACCGGTCAGAAACTTGCCGATCTAGCGCTTGATAATGAAGGCAAACAAATAACTTTTGCCGATACTCAATCACGTCCGCAAGGCGTGATTACTTCATGGGAGTGGTCAGGAAGTGAACACGGTGGTCGTCGATACTCTCCGTTCACTATCAACGTGGAGCGTTTGAAGCCTTGGCATACATTGACTGGGCGTCAACATTTCTTCCTTGATCATCAATGGATGTCGGAGCTAGGCGAACAGATGCCTATCTTCCGGCCTCCATTGAATTTAACAACATTATCTAACTATCCAAAGATTGGCGCGCAAGATGAGCTAGGTATTGCAGTTCGATATTTAACGCCACATTCAAAGTGGTCCATCCACTCTGAATATCAAGATAACTTATTTATGTTGGCGCTATCTCGTGGCGGACCAGATATTTGGATGAGCGTTGAAGATGCTGAAAAAATTGGCGTTAAAGATAACGATTGGATCGAAGCGGTAAATCGCAACGGTGTTGTCGTAGCTCGCGCAGTGGTGTCACACCGTATGCCAGAAGGTTTGGTCTACATGTACCACGCAAAAGATCGCACCATCGATGTTCCAAGAGTTGAAGCAACCGGTAAGCGCGGTGGAATTCATAACTCTTTAACTCGTTTACTTCTAAAACCATCGCACTTAATTGGTGGTTATGCACAACTTTCATATGGATTTAATTACTACGGTCCAACCGGAAATCAACGTGATGAAGTCACAGTTATCCGTCGCCGTTCACAGGAGGTTACTTACTAATGAGAATCATGGCTCAAATCGGAATGGTGATGAACCTCGACAAATGCATTGGTTGCCATACCTGCTCTGTTACCTGCAAGCAGACTTGGACCAATCGCCAAGGCGTGGAATATGTATGGTTTAACAATGTAGAAACTCGTCCTGGCGTTGGATATCCGCGCCAATACGAGAACCAAGATCAATGGCAAGGTGGTTGGGAACTTAAGAAGAATGGAAAGTTAAGACTTAAATCAGGCGGCAGATTTGATCGCCTAACTAAAATCTTTAGCAATCCAAAACTTCCAGGGCTTGATGATTACTACGAGCCATGGACTTATGACTATGACAATCTGATCAGCTCTCCAACTACAGATACCACTCCAGTTGCACGTCCGAAATCGATGATTACTGGAAAAGATATGAAAATCGAATGGAGCGCCAACTGGGATGATGATCTTGGCGGCACTTACGAAACTGGACATAAAGATCCAATGCTTAAAGGCATTGAAGATCAAGTTAAATTCGAATTCGAAAAATCATTTATGTTCTATCTGCCACGTATCTGTGAACACTGCCTAAATCCTGCATGCGTTGCCGCATGTCCATCAGGCGCGATGTACAAGCGAAGTGAAGATGGCATTGTTCTAGTCGATGGCGATAAATGCCGCGGATGGCGTATGTGCGTTACTGGTTGCCCTTACAAGAAGGTTTATTTCAATCATAAGAGCGGCAAAGCCGAAAAATGCACGATGTGTTTTCCTCGTCTTGAAGTTGGTCAGCCAACTGTCTGCGCCGAAACTTGTGTTGGTCGCTTACGTTATATCGGACTATTTCTTTATGATGCAGATAAAGTTTTAGCTGCAGCATCAGTTAAAGATGATAAAGATCTATATGAAGCGCAGTTAGATCTACTTCTTGATCCAAATGATCCAGAAATCATTGCGCAAGCACGTCGTGATGGCATTCCTGAAGATTGGCTAGAGGCTGCTAAGAAATCCCCTGTTTACGCACTTGCAAAGAAATATAAGGTGGCGCTGCCACTACATCCGGAATATCGCACCATGCCAATGGTTTGGTATATCCCGCCGCTATCTCCGGTAGTTGATGCGCTAAAGAACACCGGTAATGATGCAGAGGATGTAAGTAATCTATTTGCAGCGATCGATACTTTACGTATTCCAGCGCAATACTTGGCAAATTTGATGTCAGCTGGCGATGTTTCGGTAATTGATAAAGTCCTAAAGCAACTAGCTGCGATGCGTTCTTATATGCGCGATTTCAACTTAGGAAATGACTTCAATGAAGAAATTCCTAATTCAGTAGGCATGAGCGCAGAAGATATGTATGAGATGTACAAACTTCTGGCTATTGCAAAATACCAAGATCGTTACGTCATCCCTGCTGCTCATCAAGAGACTGCAGATAAGTTAGAAGAAGCGATGAATTCAGGTTGCAGCGTAGATTTCACAGAGATCCCTGGTGGACCTGGTCTTGCCGAAAGCAAGCCGGTTCCGATTGCTATCGAATCTTTCCATCTGACAAAGAGACGTGCCGCAGCTGAAACTTATAAGGAGGTCGAGTGATGATTGATTTAGAAACTCGGCGCTTATTTGCAACAGCCTCGGTTGCACTTCGATATCCAGAACGAGATTGGTTGAAATCATTTGAAGAGATCGAATTCGAATTGGATTCATTCTCACCTGAGACCAAATCGGTGCTCTGGCAATTAATTACGCACTTTTCAAGCAAATCCATTATGGATCTACAAGTTGAATACGTGAATCTCTTTGATCGCAAACGTCGCGCCTGCCTATATCTCTCTTATTATTTAAATGGGGATACCCGTAGACGTGGCATGGCACTCCTTGATTTCAAACAAGTATTTGCAGCCGAAGGTTGGGCAACATCTGGCGAAGAGCTAGATGATTACCTTCCAATTTTGCTTGAATTTATCGCAGTTACCGCATCCCCAGCTGGTTTTGCGCTATTACAAGAGCATAAAGCCGGTATCGCACTTCTTGAGATTGCACTTAGAGATATGAAATCTCCTTATGCACCTTTAATCAAAGAGATTCATAATCGAATTCCGGGAGATTCAACTCCGTTAACACTTAAATTGATTCAATCAGGGCCACCCGCTGAAACGGTTGGTCTGGCACCTTATGGTGAGAGCGCAAAGGCAGGTGCGACATGTTAGAAGTTTTTTGGAACTCTGGCCCTTACATTGTCACGATGGTCTTCATTGTAGGAATGATTTGGCGCTACAAATACGATAGATATGGTTGGACTTCACGTTCTTCGCAAATCTATGAAGCAAAGTTGCTTCGAATTGGATCTCCCTTATTTCATATTGGAATTTTGATGGCTTTAGGTGGCCACATTATGGGCTTGGTAATTCCGGCATCGTTAACTGAAAAAATTGGGATCAGCGAACATCTTTACCATGTTGTAGCAGTTGCGCTTGGTTCAGTCGCTGGCGTTATGGTTGTAAGCGGTATGACAATTTTGATTTATCGACGTCGTACTGTGCTTCGCGTTTTCCAAGTTACTACCAAGACCGATAAGTTAATGTATCTAGTTCTGGGTTCACTTGTAGCGCTCGGTGTCTATAACACCATCGGAATAAATTTATTAAACCTACCTGGTAAATATCCTGATGGATACAACTACCGCGAAACAGTATCTGTCTGGTTTAGATCAATTGCAACTTTTAACCCTCGTGCAGATTTGATGGAAGAAGCTCCACTTACCTTCCAATTACATGCTTTGGCATCCATGGCGCTAATTGCAATTATTCCCGTTACTAGATTGGTCCATATCTTCTCAGCACCTATTGGTTATGTATCAAGACCATATTTGGTTTATCGCAGTAGAACCAAGAAGAAAGCTCGACGTGGTTGGGAGAATATCCAGTCTCGTTAATTGCAAGTACGCTTTACTGTGTGAAAGCTGATCTACTACGCGAAATCGTCGAAATTGCGGGCGAAACAACGGTAGATCGCATCATTCGAAAATTACATGCAGCTTCAGGCAGGCTCATCCCAGATGCCGCTATTTTTTACTCACTAAATAGCGCCAATGAAGTTATTTTCGAAAGCGAAAAGGCGTTAAAGCCTGAAGAGTTAGATACCGCAAATACTTTGGCAATTTGCGCAACTCATGCCATTGCCAATGCTTTAGGTAATGATTTAGCAGTACGTCTACAGATTAATGAAGAGCGCTTACGTATCGCGCGCGATTTACATGATCGTGTTTTGCAAAGAATCTTTGCGACCGGAATTTCACTTGAAGGGGCGCTACGAAAAGCGATCAAAGAGGATGTAATCAAAGCGCTACGCCAAGCAATCGTAGATTTAAATGAAACTGTAGGTCAGATTCGAACCACAGTACATTCGCTAAAAGGGCCAGTTGGTTCTATTAGGCAGCGGATATTGGGTGAGATCGAAAGGGCTCGAAGAGCTTGGGATCTGACTATTGATTTTAATTTACGTGGACCAATTGATTTAGTTATTCCAAAAGAGATGCATGAAGATATCATCGCCGTTACCGCAGAACTTCTTAGCAACTGTGGCAAGCATGGCAAAGAAGGTTTAATTAAATATAACTTAAATGTCACCGGTAATAGTTTAGAAATTTCGGTCTGCAACAATACTGGCGACTTTAAACCAATTAAATTCGGTAGTGGGTTAGAGAATTTAAGCGATCGCGCAAATAAATATGGCGGAGAATTAGCGGTCGAGAATTTACAGCCAGGTCTGTGCGTTATTTGGAAAGTCGCTCTGTGAATCAGGGCGTAAGCCAACTCTGGTAACTAAAGATGCTGCCTGGGTGCGACGTTCTAAACCAAGTTTTGCCAACATCGAACTAACATAATTTTTAACTGTCTTCTCAGCGATAAACATCTGCTCTGCAATTTGGCGATTAGTTAAACCTTCACCGATTAGGGCAATGATCTTTCGTTCTTGTTCACTTAAATCTGCAATATCTGCCGCCGGTGAACCAGTTTTACGTAGCCGTTCCTTAACGCGCTCTGCAGCATTGGGATCCAGAATACTTTCGCCAGCTGCCACTTTATGGATTGATTTTAAAAAGATCTCACCCTTAATATCTTTTAAAACATAGCCGCTAGCCCCAGCCAGAATTGCTCCCAGTAGCGCTTCATCATCTGCATATGAAGTTAACATGATGACTTTTACGCCCGGAACTTGAGATTGAACTTCGCGGCAAAGTTCAACGCCATTTCCATCAGGCAGACGCACATCTAAAATCGCGACATCAGGCAGATACTTTTTAATTATCTGTAAGCCATCAAAGGTGCTGCCAGCTTGAGCCACAACTTCTAACTTCGAATCAGATTCGATTAGATCAGTTAAACCTCGGCGGACCAATTCATGGTCATCGACTATGGCAACTCTGATCACGCACGAGAGTCTACTGGGCTTTTTTCGCGCGTAAACGTGCGATACGTAGGTAGATCTCGCACCCTAAGCAGAAATTAAAGGCGGCATTTAAAAATGCTGCCGCAAGTGCAAAGCTAACAGCCACTGTGGCAAGCGCAGGTGCAAAAATCAGACCGATAATTGCAACTACGGTAAAACCTAAACCTACGCGCTGTGCGAATTGTGGTGGTCTGCAATCTTCTTTGATCGGCTCAGAAGTCAAACGTGGCTTTACTAAATTTTTAAAGAGAATTGCATACGGAGTATGTTGCGGTCCCTTAAATGCACCAATTGCAAAGACCGCGGCTTGAAAGATAACTAACCAAGGATTGCTAGTTGCAAGTGCAACGCTTAAAACAATGGTGGTAAGTAGCGCCGAGAAACGTGGTCCGCGCGCATCAATGTGTTGAATATCTTCAGTTGATTCGTAAATTAGTGACATGGCGGAAGATTAAAGAATTCCGCAAATTACTTCTCGCTAAGAATTCCCTCTTGCGAATTATTTGCAGAGTTAAATTTGTAACCTACGTTACGCACGGTATCAATCATGGATTCAAATTCCGGGCCTAATTTTGCGCGTAAGCGGCGGATATGTACATCCACGGTGCGGGTACCGCCGAAATAGTCATAGCCCCAGATTTCAGAGAGCAACTGCGCACGGCTAAAAACTCGGCCCGGGTGCTGCGCTAAATACTTAAGAAGTTCGAACTCTTTAAAGGTTAAATCAAGTGTGCGACCTGTGATCTTTGCGGTGTATGCGTTTTCATCAATCACAACTTCGCCGCTTCGAATTTCGGTATCGGCATCTGCAAATTCGGCAGATTTGCGCCCTATTGCAATGCGAATACGCGCATCAATTTCTGCTGGTCCCGCGGTATCTAATATGACATCGG
>JBJTCN010000075.1:0-2786 GCA_046091905.1 Candidatus Nanopelagicaceae bacterium | reverse complement strand
GTTTTGAAATCACCGAAGATCACAAGGTGGAAGATACCCGCTTTGTAACTGCTAAAAAGCGCTAATTAAAGCAACGCCCGCGACTGCGGCAAAACCACCAATATATTGGGCTTTATGTAAACGTTCGTGCAAAATAAAGTATGCCAATAAGACCGTAAATACCGGATATAAAGCACCAAGCACCATTGATACTGCAACTGGGCCTATATTTACCGCTAAACCTAAAGTGGCATTTGCAGCAAAATCTGCAATTCCAATAAAGATTAAGGAAGGCAGATTCTGCTTACCCAAACCACCAAAACCTTTTCTTTTAACTGCAATAGCAATCGTGACAAAGGCAGTTGCGATGCGCATGCAGACCATGGTCAGAATTGGTGCTTCTGCAGCACCAATTGCTAAGAAGGTTAAAGCGCTACCAAAACCAAGCGCCGCGCCAACTGCTAGTAATAAAGGTTTCAAAGATATTCCGCTGGAAAATTCAGGACCGCTGGTTAAGAAACCGCCAATAATTGCCAGTACGCATCCGATGGCAGTTAAAGTGCTCATAGTCTCGCCGCCAATTAAGGCAGCTGACATTGGAATTAAAACGGATAAAGAGCTAATCGGCGAAACTACGCCCATCTTTCCCGTTGATAAACCTGCATATAAACAGACCAATCCTAAATATCCAAAAAGCCCAGCTGCGGCGCCAGCAAAGAAAACTTTGGCAGTAACTTGGGTCTCACCAACTATTAAGACCAGCGCGAAACCGAAAACTAAACTGATTAATTGCGTAGATCCCAGCACACTTATTGCTGGATATCTCTTTGAGAGTCGACCACCTTCAAAATCAGAAGAACCCCAAAGAACTGCTGACAAAAGTGCCAGGATGCCCGCCATGCGGGTCAACCTATCGTAGATATACCTGAATCTGACGAAAAGTTTGCGAAAATTACCTTATGAATGAGGAGCAATTTAAGAGATCTGCTGCTCTACTTTCGAATTTCAAACCAAGAGCTGAAATAACTTTAGATGAGATTCCCGCTCCGCAAAAATTAGCGAAATTTGCATATGCCTTAAGTGCCGATGTCTCAAATGGACTTATCGGAGATGCCGAAAAAGAACTTGCAAATGGTCGCTTTGTAATTTTGCATGAACCAGGTGGCCAAGATACTTGGGAAGGTGAATTTCGCTGCGTTACTTATTTAAATGCAGATTTAGAAACCACTGAAGCGGAAGACCCATCACTTCCAGAACATGGTTGGAATTGGTTATTAAAAGCGTTGGCGGATAATCGATGCCAATTTGCAGCACCAAGTGGCACCGTTACTAGATCGATGAGCCATTCATTTGGAAAACTCTCCACTGCCTCAGATGGCGGGGAGATAGAAATTCGCGCCTCCTGGTCGCCGATTATTAATAAGCCGGAAGATTTAATTGGACATCTGGAAGCATGGTGCAATCTGCTAGCTGAGATCTCTTATTTAATGCCAGTTCCGGATGGGGTGGCAAGTTTTAGAAGATGAGTGAGGCGGAGGTAATAGCAACACCGCTTCTCTGCCCAGCAGGTGGCGTGCCAGCGATAATTGGCAGCGAAAATGAATTTGCAAGTGCTGTTAAAAAATTAAGTGAATTGAGCGGTCCAATTGCAGTCGATGCCGAACGCGCTAGCGGTTATCGCTACTCAGCTCGCGCCTATTTAATTCAGATAAAACGCGGCAAAGAGATCTTTTTAATCGACCCTATCCCCTTTGCTAACTCCCCTTTAATTAATGAGTTAAACCAAATAATCCAGAGCGATGAAGTGATTTTGCATGCCTCAACTCAAGATTTACCTTGCTTGCGCGAATGGGGTTTAACGCCAAAACGCTTATTTGATACCGAATTAGGGGCTCGATTAACAGGCTTACCAAGAGTTGGACTTGGTGCACTGGTAGAACATTTCTTCAACCTCTCACTTACCAAAGAACACTCGGCAGTTGATTGGTCGATTCGCCCGCTAAATCCAGAGTGGATTAATTACGCCGCACTTGATGTCGAACTATTGATAGAACTTAGAAATGAAATTGCATCACTATTAGAGGGCGATGGAAAGTTAGCCTGGGCCGAATCTGAATTCCAAAGTATTTTGGATGCACCACCAGCGCCGCCTCGCGAAGATCCTTGGCGGCGGACTTCTGGAATGCATAAAGTGCGAAAGCGCGAACAACTTGCGGTAGTGCGCGAACTTTGGATAGCGCGAGATAAAATCGCGTCAGCTTTAGATGTGGCACCGGGCCGGTTGTTATCTGATAATGCAATTACGCAATTAGCGGTTGCCGCGCCAACTACCGTTAAAGGATTTCAAAAAACTTTAAAACCAATTGGGCTGCGTCCACGATGGATGGAAAACGTAAATACCTGGGTCGATGCAATTACGCGAGCGCCAGAGAGCGAACTGCCACCGATGCGCATTAATGGTGATGGGATGCCTCCGGTTAAACAATGGCGTGAAAAATTTCCAGAGCGTTATGCACCACTTACCCATGCCCGCGATGCGGTAATTAAGCGAGCGCTGGAGCTAAATATGCCAAGTGAAAATTTAATTACTCCAGAATTTGTTCGTCGCATCTGTTGGGATCAAACTCAAAATAAACTCACCGTGGTTGAAGAGAAGTTAGCCAAATTAGGCGCCCGTCCATGGCAGATCTCTGAAGTCGCACCGCTACTGACCGAGGCCTTAGGCCAAAGTGAGCCGCTCTCTGAGCCTGAAAGCGCCCCCGAAGTGTGATGAATTACGCAACGAAAAAGTTGCGTAATTGATGGGC
>JBJTCN010000074.1:0-55355 GCA_046091905.1 Candidatus Nanopelagicaceae bacterium | reverse complement strand
TAATTAGCGCTTTTTAGCAGTTACAAAGCGGGTATCTTTCACCTTGTGATCTTCGGTGATTTCAAAACCACGAAGTGCATCATTTAAATCTATTAGATGCTCACCACCCGTTATCGGGGTAATAGAAATTTCTAATTGATCTACTAAACCTAATTTTAGAAATTCATTTAGTAAACCTGGTCCCGCTTCAATCAAGACATCTGGGCCAAATTCACGCTTTGCCTTGGCTAGCGCTTCCGTTGGATCTAGATTCCACCAGAAAGCGTTTGGATTGGTAATTAAAACATTAGATTTATGGCGAGAAATCACAACTAATGGACATGGCGTAATTGCATATCTTTCAGACCTTGCAGTATTTCCGCCGATAATAATGCAATCGAATTCACGGCGACGCTTTAAGAAGCGTTCGCGGTCGGTATTAGTTGAGACTCCAGCAGAGGAGCCATCTTTGGCAGTTGATCCATCCGAACCCATAACCAAGGTGGCCATTGTATGCACCTGTGAATAATAGGATAGAAACATGGCGAAAACGCTCTTTGTGACAAATGATTTTGGACCCCGCGCAGGTGGTATCGAAACTTTTATGCATGGTTTGATAGAGCGCTTTCCAAAAGATTCGGTAATTGTCTATACCTCACAACAAGGTGATACTCGCCAATATGATCAAAAGTGGCTAGCTGATTATGGTGTGCAAGTAATTCGCGATCGCGCCAAGATATTGCTGCCAACCCCTAGAGTAATTCGCAAGGTTCGTAAAGTTGTCGCTACGCAAAATCCAGCATCAGTAGTTTTTGGCGCTGCCGCGCCACTTGCTTTAATGGGCAAGGCCTTAAAAGTACCTAGAAAGATCGCCATCACTCATGGCCATGAAGTTTGGTGGGCCAAGGTCCCACCCTTTAATTTAGCAATTCGCTTAATTGGTAACTCAGTTGATCACTTAACCTATTTAGGCGAGTACACCAAATCGCAAATTTCCAAACCACTCTCAAATCGCGCCAGAGCTGCGATGGTGCAGATATCACCCGGAATTGATACCAATAAATTTAAACCAGTCGACGCTAAAGGTCTACGGGCCGAACTAGGTTTAACTGACAAAGAGGTGATTGTTTCAGTAGGGAGATTGGTGCCACGCAAGGGTCAAGATCAGTTAATCAAAGCGCTGCCGCAAATTTTAAAGTCGCGACCAAGTGCGCATCTCTTATTAGTTGGCACTGGTCCATATAAAGAGCGGCTAGAAAAATTAATTGCAGAGCGATCACTAAAAGATTATGTGACTTTTACGGGCCGAGTGCAGTATGAAGATCTAGCTCAATACATCTGTGTTGGCGATATCTTCGCGATGCCATCAAGATCTAGATTGGCAGGGCTAGAAGTTGAAGGCTTGGGAATTGTTTATCTTGAAGCTAGCGCATGCGGCTTGCCAGTACTTGGCGGAGATTCTGGTGGTGCGCCAGATGCAGTTTTACCGGGCGTTACGGGTTTAATAGTTAACGGTAGAGAAGTTTCCGAAATAGCGATCGGAGTAATCAAATTACTGCAATCAGATCGAAGCGCCATGGCAAGTGCTGGCCGTAATTGGGCGATAGCGAAATGGGATTGGGAGCTTTGGGCCAAGCAGTTTGTAGCGCTAGTGCGCGATTAAACCTAAACGCTTGGCTTCGCTAACCGCGCCAGATCTATTGCTTACCTGTAATTTACGATAAATCGCACCTAGATGTGTCTTTAAAGTAGATTCTGTAATAAATAACTCTTTCGCTAATTTGGCACCATTTAGCCCACAAGGAAGTAGCGCTAAAATCTCCAATTCACGAGTTGTTAATGTTGCTTTAAATACCTGGGAATCAACTGCCCGAGCCAGACCTCTACTGGTAAATGAAAGTGGGGCGCGAGCTGAGCTAAATATCGCATTTAGTATCTCATCTAAATTAGCGGTCTTAGAAACAAAGCCACTCGCGCCCGCATTCATACAAGCAATTAAATGTGAGTCATCATCTAAAATTGAAATCACTACAATTCCAATCTGCTGACTATTTTTTCTGGCGAATTTTACGATTTCAAGTCCACTGCCATCTGGCAGCGATAAGTCAACAGTTACTACATCTGGGGTAGTGGCAGCTAGCAGCGCTAACGCCTCCTCTTTATTGCTGGCCTCACCAACAACTTCAATACCTTCGCGTCGCGCGATATTGGCAATTCCTTCTCGCACAATTTTATGGTCATCAACTATTAACAATCTCATGGCAATCTGATTTCAACCCGCGTGCCATTTTTGCTGGTATTGACAGTTAAAGAACCGCCTAAAGCTTCTACTAGTTCAGAGATGCCGTGCATTCCTTGACCATCATCGCTAACTGAAATTAAATGCTCAGAAACTTCAACTCTTAGATTATGGCCCTTGGAATGTTGTGCGGCATTCTTAACCAATTCATCGACAACTCTTTTAGTGCTTGGATTTAATTTAGAAATCTCACCATTTATCTGTAGATTTAACGGGGCCGCATGGTTGATTAACTCAGCCTGATAATCACCAGCTATTTCGCGAAGTGCGAAGAGTTCGCAGCGAACGGATTTAGTGGCCATAGTGACCGCTTCGCGAATATCGCGAGCATCGGTGCGATAGCGCACAGGTAGTTCATTAATTAGCAGATCTAATTGAAAGCCAATTGCTACTAAGTCTTGTGCGAGTGAATCGTGTAAATCACGCGCAAGCTCAACCCTGGTAGAGCTCTGCAATCTCCTTTGCGAATTCTTTTGCAACAACATGGCGTTTGACCGATAGCTTCGCAGTCAATTGCCCGCCAGCAATTGAGAAATCTTTATCAAGGATAATGAACTTGCGAATAGATTCTGCACGACTTACCGCCTTATTAGCCTCATCGACTGCTGTTTGAATTACCGCAATCAAATCAGGGTCACGCGTTAAATCAGATAGGGATGCCCCTTCTTTTTTGTTGTTAGCAACCCAGGCTTTCAGAGCATCAGTATCAATTGTGACTAAAGCTGCGATATAAGGCTGGTTATCGCCAACTACCATGCACTGCGAAACAAGAGGATGTGCACGTAGGCGATCTTCAAGAACTGCCGGTGCCACATTCTTGCCACCTGCGGTAACGATTAATTCTTTCTTGCGACCAGTAATCGTTAAGAAGCCATCAGAATCAATCTCGCCGATATCGCCTGATCTAAACCACTCACCATCAAACACTTCTTTGTTTGCTTGATCGTTCTGCCAATAACCGCGCATCACGATTGGACCTTTAATTAAGACTTCGCCATCATCTGCAATGCGAATAGTGGTGCCAGGAATTGGTTTTCCTACTGAACCGACTCTCTGTGCTTTGGTTAGATTAAGAGTGGCACCAGCTGTGGTTTCTGTTAATCCATAACCTTCCAGAATTCTAATTCCAGCTCCGCGATAGAAGTGGCCCAATCGGCTGCCAAGCGCGGCGCCACCGCTAATTGCAGCTTCAACATTGCCACCTAGAATGTGGCGAATCTTTTTAAATACCAGCACATCAAAGAGCGCATGCTGCGCCATTAAAACTGGCGAGATCTTGCCGCTATCTTTGGCTTGGCTAAATTTAATTGCAACGCCTGCTGCTTTCCGGAAGATATTTCCCTTTCCGGCCGCGTCTGCCTTCGCTTCTGCGCCGTTGTAAACCTTCTCGAAAATACGTGGCACTGCCAAGACGAAGGTAGGTTTGAAGCTAGCCATATCTTGCATTAAACGATTTTGAACATCTGCGCAGTGAGCCATATGTAAACCGGCATAGATCGCACCAATCTGCACCATGCGACCAAATACGTGCGCAACTGGCAAGAAGAGCAGAGTAGAACCATTTGGCTTTAGGAATAAATCGGCTGCGCCATTAACCACATTGCCGCACTCAGATAAGAAGTTACCGTGCGTTAACTGCACACCTTTTGGCTTGCCAGTAGTGCCAGAGGTGTAAATCAGAGTTGCAAGTGATTCTGGTGTAACAGCATTGCGGCGATTTTCAATCTCATCATTACTGATATGTGTTCCGGTATTGCGCAGAATTCCAACTGCATCTTCGGTGATGGTCCAAACATGTTTGGTATGTCCAGGAAGCACACTCTGAGCTAATTCACGGTTGGCAGGAGTTTCGACAATTAAACCAACTGCATGTGAATCATTTAAGATCCAATCAATCTGCTCTGCAGATGAGGTTTCGTAAATTGGAACTGAAACTGCACCGGCATACCAAATTGCAAAATCAAGGACGGTCCATTCGTATCTAGTGCGCGCCATGATTCCAACGCGATCACCAATTTGAATTCCAGCAGCCACTAAACCTTTGGCAGCTTCGCGAACTTCAGTTTCAAATTCACGAGAAGTAACTGGTGCCCATCCATCACCAAGAGGTTTTGAGAGAATTACGCGAGATGGTTCGAACCAAGCACGATCTGCAACTAACTTGGTCAGATTTCCTTCAGTAGGGAAAGGGACAATTGCCGGAATAGTGATTTCGTTCATGAAGCGAACGCTAGCGGTCTAATGCTCACAAAGGTAGCCTTTGCCGCATGAGCAGCTCAAAAATTCTGATCGAGGCTAGCGCCGATGAAGTCCGTAAGGTGCTATTTGATATCGCAAATTACCCAACCTGGTCACCTACGATTAAGGCGGCCAAGACCGAAAGTAGCGACGAGCAAGGCCGCCCCTTGAAGATTCAATTAACAATTGAGGCGGGGATGTTGCGTGATAAGCCGACCCTGGAATACGACTGGTCTAACGCCCCAGAGAGCGTTTCTTTCTCATTAGTAGATGCAGATTTATTAACTCAGATGGATGGCACTTACACCGTTAAAGCATTAGGCGATGAAACTGAAGTTACTTACGAGTTATCGACAGATGTTTCAATGCCAGTTCCAAAGCCAATGTTACAAGCGGCAGAGCTTTCAACAATTAAAGCCGCACTCGAAGAGCTAAAAGAGAATATCGAGAACTAAAGATTTAATGGCGCTAACAATTGGGATCGATGTCGGTGGAACGAAAGTTCTAGGTGGCGTAGTTGATGAGAGTGGAAATATTCTCGGAAAGGCGCGACGCGATACCCCAAGACAGGGTGGCAAAGAGTTAACTAAAACTATCGCCGACGTTGCACTAGAACTTATGCGCAACCATAATATTTCTGCAGTAGGCGTCTCTGCCGCCGGATTTGTTTCATCGGATCGCAAAACTATGTTGGCCACACCAAATATTGCTGGATGGAATGGCGTTAATTTAGATGCAGAGTTAACTGAATTAATTGGCATTGATGTAGTAATTGAAAATGATGGCAATGCAGCAGCTTGGGGCGAAGCGGTCTTTGGTGCCGGTCGCGGCGAAGCGCATATGTTGCTATTAACAATCGGAACTGGAATTGGTGCTGGCATTGTGGTTAATGGCCAATTACATCGTGGCGCATTTGGTGTTGCTGCAGAAATTGGCCACATGCGCGTAGTTCCTGAAGGACATTTATGTGGGTGCGGCGCTAGAGGTTGCTTTGAACAATATGCATCAGGCAGTGGATTGATGCGCCATGTACGTGAAGCAATTGCCGCAACTCCAGATATCGCGCGAAATTTATTGGCGCTTGGCGATGGCACTATTGAGGGTTTAAAAGGTCATCACGTCACGCAAGCGGCAAGAGCCGGAGATGTGGTTGCGCTTGCGGCATTTAATACCACCGCTCAATGGTTAGGTGCGGGAATCGCATCACTCTCGGCAATTTTAGATCCGGGAATTATCGTGATTGGTGGCGGAGTAATTGTTGCTGGCGATATTTTGCTAGAACCAACTCGCGCCAATATGGAACGGAAGATGCCATTTGCAGGTAAGCATCCATATCCAAAATTAGTCGCAGCAACTCTAGGTAACGACGCTGGGTTAGTTGGCGTAGCGGATTTGGCTCGAATTTAATTTTCGAACGGGTATTTCAGACCGATTTGGTTTCGGATTTCATCCATAGTTTCCATGATTGAAATCGTCTCTGCAATTGGAAGTAGCTCAGAATCTTTCTTGCCAGAGATCAGTAGCTTCTCAAAATAGATTGCCTGTTCGCGAAGGCCATGACCGCGATATTCGTTTTTAAACTCCACGATTCGACCATTGTTATAGACCAAGCGCATATCGGTTGGGCGATAGAAACTGGTCTGTAATTCTAAGCGCGCTTTGGTGCCATTGATTGAGGCGCAAGTAGGAGTTTTTGCATTCATGACCGTATTAATTAGAGCTTGACGACCATCTGAATATTCAAAGATTGCACTGGTCTGTAGATCAACTCCATTTTCAATCACGGATTTTGAAGTGATCTTCTCCGGGCGACCAAATACAAAATAGGTAAAGGAAACTGGATAAATTCCTAAATCAAGAAGCGCGCCACCAGCATAATTTGGATCAGTAAGCCGCTTAATAGTCATCAAAGATTGCCCATGATCTGCCTGCACATTTAAGACTTCACCTAACTCGTGCATCAATTCGCGAACCTTTTGAATATGTGGCAGGTATCTTGTCCACATCGCTTCCATCAATAACAAATTATTTTCTTTGGCAGTGCTAGCCATTGCTTTAGCTTCATTGGCATTTATTGCAAATGGTTTTTCGCAAAGTACTGGTTTGCCTGCATTTAGCGCCAAAATCGTATTCTCAGCATGAACTTGGTGTGGCGTTGCGACATAAATTGCATCTACATCTGATGAAACTAATTCTTCATAACTTCCATATGCCCGCACATTTGAATCAAATGCTTCTGCTTTCGCTAAAGATCTTGAGCCAACTGCACTAATTGCCATATCGGTATGTGAGCGCACATCTGCCGCAAATTCTCTTGCAATCCCGCCGGTGCCTAAAATGCCCCATTTAATGCTCATGGCACATGGTGGCATACTTACGCCCGTGGCTGAGATACCGTCAAAACTTCCATACGGAACTTTGCGTGCGCTATTAACGCCAATCCTGTTATTAGCTTTTCGCCCAAAGGTAAAGGGCCTGCGCCATGTACCAGCTACCGGGCCATGTATCTTGGCAAGCAATCACCTCTCATTTAGTGATTCAATTTTCATGCCGCTGGTGGTGCCGCGCAAAGTTACCTACTTAGCAAAGGCGGAGTATTTCAATTCACCAGGTATTAAAGGGTTTATTCAGAAGTTAACTTTTATCGCACTTGGCCAAGTTCCAGTTGATCGAAGTGGTGGTCGTAGATCGGAAGCGGCGCTACTTACCGGCTTGAAAATTCTGGCAGAGGGCGATTGCTTAGGAATTTATCCCGAGGGTACTCGTTCACCAGATGGTCGACTTTACAAAGGTCGCACCGGTATTGCGCGCCTGGCAATGGAATCAGGTGCACCAATTATTCCAGTTGCCATGTTTAACACCCATGAAATTCAACCAACTGGAAAGCTAATTCCGAAAGTTAAAAGAGTGCAGATGCAATTTGGAGAACCAATGTACTTCACCGGTGATTCCAGTGATATGAATACGCTTCGCGATGTGACTGATGAGATTATGCGCAAGATTCAGAGTATGTCTGGTCAAGAGTATGTAGATATGTATGCCAGCAAGAAGAAATCTGAAGCAAGCGAAGAAGATTAATTCTTAAATTAGTTGAGGGCGTTACGCGCCACTAGAAATTTGCAAGTCTGACAATCCACACCACTTGCCGGAATCTCCCCTTCGAGCATGGTGATTAAATCTTCAACTAGCGCAGTAAATCGGGGAGTATCGCGCGGCACCGGCACATATTTCTGTCGAACTTTAAAACCATAAGCTTCCGCGTGATCAGGATTCCACACAAGCAGCCCCATGGAATCAACTCTTTGTCCATCACCAACAGCTGGATTCTCTAACGAGTATGCATAAGCTTCTAATTGCGGCGCGTAATGTGCGGCGTTATCTCGATCGGAATCACTTACCTTGCAATCAATAATGGCTAGCGAACCATCGCTATTTTCACCGAGCACGTCATATTTGCCGTAGAAACGCCAACGAGTCTCTTCGCCATTAATTTTAAGTTTGGCGCTATTAATAAATTGTCCCCATTTAGTGATGGTGCCATCACCAAGCGAGGAGTCAATATCGCGCAATTTCGCGCCTTGAAATAATTTCTCTTGTTGATCGGCCAAAGTAGAAACCAAGGGCATCACCATTGGCGCTTGCACTTTAAACCAATAGAAAATCCAGAGACAGCGACGACATGTTGAGAGCCCGAAAGTTAAATCTGAGGGGCGAATCGTTGAGCGCGTAGGAGTAGCTGGTTTCTTCATGTACCAATTATCGCCTGAATAATTATTAAAACTCCTAAGCAGATCATTACTCCACCGCCACCGGCGCGAAGTTTCTCTAAACGACCCTTATCGGAAGATAACCATTCGCGAGCTTGTCCCGCCAAAAGACCCCACATGCCATCGCTGAGTAAAGCAACTATGCAGAAGACCAAACCTAGAAACCAAAGTTGCCAAGTTATGTGTCCTCGATCGCGATCAATAAATTGCGGACAGACTGCGGCGTAGAAAACAATCGCTTTGGGATTTAAAACTCCAACTACAAAACCTTCGCGCCATGTGCGAAGCACAGTTGGTGCGCCACCAGAAGTATCAGTCATCTCATTTGCATGTACAGCGCGTTTTCTAATGGCATCAAACCCAAGGTACATTAAATAAAGTCCGCCGCCCCATTGAACCGCGACATAAGCAAGCTCACTGCGCTGGAGAATTGGACCTACTCCAAGCGCAGTGAGCGTTGCTAATACAAACGAACCGCTGACATTTCCCGCCGCTGTTGCTACAGCGATCTTCTTACCCCAACTGATTGCACGTGCCACAATGAAGAGCACGCTTGGACCAGGAGCCAAGATGATTAAGTAAGCTGCAATTACATATTCAAGTAATCGCGACGGGATAATCATTAGGCTAGTTTAGCTACGGGACTTACGAATTCCGTTCAGTACCAGTGTGCCAAGCACTGCAACCAAAGTTGCATTGATGATGCCACTGAATGTGTACTTACCGACAGTCCATGACATATCTGAGATACCGATAATCAGAGCAGATGCGGCGATTAATAGATTTAAAGAATCTGTGAAATCTACCTTTGCATCGATCCAGATTCGAGCACCCAAGATGCCGATCATGCCAAATAGCGCAGTTCCAGCGCCGCCAAGTGCGCCTACTGGAGTAGCGCTAAGGATGGCGCCAAATTTTGGAACCAAGCCAAGCAAAATCGCGCCAACGCCAGCAATCCAATATGCCGCAGTTGAATAGACGCGAGTTGCCGCCATTACTCCAATATTTTCTGCATAGGTAGTGGTACCAGAACCGCCACCTAAACCTGCAACAGTGGTCGCAAGACCATCTGCAAGGAGCGCATCTCCCATTGCATCATCAAGATTCTTACCAGTCATTGTGGCAACTGCTTTAACGTGTCCGACATTCTCAGCGATCAAGACTAGAACTACCGGCAGGAAGAGCACGATGGCGCTACCTGAGAAAGTTGGAGTTGTGAAATCTGGAAGTGCAAACCACTTTGCTGCTTTTACGCCATCAAAATTGACATCGCCGCGAACTGCAGAAAATAGATATCCAATTGCAATACCAAGGAAGATGCTAATGCGCGCCATGAAACCATTTGAGAGTGCAGCAATTAGCGCAATTGCACCTAGAGTTACGATGGCATCAAGTGGGCCTTTGGTGAAATTGCCCTTCGCAGCGCCAGCAAGATTTAAACCAATCACCATCACGATGGTGCCGGTTACAACTGGTGGCAATAACCAATTAATCCAATTTGTTCCAGCCGATTTAACAAGCAAGCCAACTAGCGCAAGAATCACACCAGTTACAACTACGCCGCCAAGTGCTGCGCCGAAATTCTTATCTGCGCCCATCGCACCGGCAATCGGAGCAAGGAATGCAAATGAAGATCCCAAATAACTTGGTACGCGATTCTTTGTAATGGTAAGAAATAGCAGTGTGCCAATACCTGAGAAGAAGAGAGTGGTGGTTGGTGGGAAACCGGTAATGATTGGAACCAAGAAGGTTGCACCGAACATTGCAGCGATATGCTGCAGGCCAACGCCAACTGTGCGCGGCCAAGTTAAACGCTCATCGGTAGATACGACCTCACCTGAAGAGATCGATTTTCCATCGCCGTGGAGCTTCCAGCTAAGAAGAGACATCTTTGTCCTTTCGAGTTGTGGGGAAGGACCCACCTAGGTTAGGCGTGGTGGGCAGGCTCACAAGGGCTCAACACGCCCGAAAGTGGCATTTCTGTCATATATCGGGTTAAATTCCGTCTCGATATATCGAATCGATATATCGGAGAGGCAGATCATGCGTAGCAAGGCAGAGACCCTGGAGTTCACTCTCCTTGGCCTTCTTAGCCAATCTCCGCTTCATGGGTATGAAATCCGTAAGCGCTTAAGCGCAATATATGGACCCTTTCGCGCCCTCTCATTCTCGGTTTTATACCCGCAACTTCGCAGAATGCTTGCTGACGGATTAATTTCCGAACGCGTTGACGAGAGCACTCGTCGTTCGCGCATTATTTATAGCATCACCAAAGCTGGCGAGAAGAAGTTTGCAAAATTAACGGACTCAGTAAATCCAGAGTCTTGGGAAGATGATGGCTTTGAAGCGCGCTTTGCATTTTTTGGCGCAACTTCATCACATAGCCGATTAAGAATTCTTGAGGGACGCCACCGTCGCCTTAAGGAAAAGGCCGAATTACTTCGCGGTGAATTAGATCGCGATGGAATGGGTCTAGATAAATATCTAGAGGAGTGGCGTCGTCACTCTCTGGAATCAGCCGAACGAGAGATCGCCTGGCTGGAAGAGTTGATTCGAATAGAGAGCTGATAGGTAAACAAATAATGACAATCAATACAGCTGCTGGCGACATTCGCGTTGCCATCGTTGGCGTTGGTAACTGTGCAAACTCACTTGTACAAGGGGTCGAGTACTACAAGGATGCAAAGCCAGATCAGGAGATTCCTGGTTTGATGCATGCCGTTGTTGGCGGTTACCACATCAATAACGTTAAGTTCGTTGCTGCTTATGATGTAGATGCAAAAAAGGTCGGTTTAGATCTTGCAGATGCGATCTGGGCGTCAGAGAACAACACCATCAAATTCTGCAATGTGCCAAAGAGCGCAGTAACCGTTGAACGCGGTACCACTCTTGATGGACTTGGTCGCTATTACAAAGAGACCATCCAAGAATCAACTGCAACGCCAGTTGATATGGTGGCATCTTTAAAGGCACACAAGGTTGATGTTCTAATCTGCTACCTACCTGTAGGTTCAGAAGTGGCCGCAAAGTTCTATGCACAATGTGCAATTGATGCTGGCTGCGCCTTCGTTAATGCACTTCCAGTATTTATCGCTTCGGATCCAATTTGGGAGAAGAAGTTCCGCGACGCTGGTCTTCCAATTGTGGGAGATGACATCAAGTCACAGGTTGGCGCGACCATTACTCACCGCATCATGACCAAACTCTTCCAGGATCGTGGTGTGCACGTAGATCGCACTTATCAGCTAAATGTCGGCGGCAACATGGACTTTAAGAATATGTTAGAACGCGACCGCTTGGAATCTAAGAAGATTTCTAAGACCAACTCTGTAACTTCGCAGCTCGATTACGATCTTGGCGATAAGAATGTTCATATCGGACCATCTGATTACATTCCATGGCTAGATGATCGTAAGTGGGCTTATGTTCGTATGGAAGGTCGCGCCTTTGGCGATGTGCCACTAAATCTTGAATACAAGTTGGAAGTTTGGGATTCACCAAACTCAGCTGGTGTAATCATTGATGCGCTTCGTTGTGCAAAGCTTGGTTTAGATCGCAAGGTTGGTGGCGCTTTGCTCTCACCATCTTCATACTTCATGAAGACTCCACCAACTCAGTACACAGATGAACAGGCTCACGATAAGACTGAAGATTTCATCAACGGCAAGTTGGAGCGTTAAGAGCTACATTTAGAAACAACAAAAGCCCCGATGAAAATCGGGGCTTTTGCCTTATCCCTCACGGAGAGTTGAGGGCTAAATCGTCGCGCTTTCATCAGTGCGACGAAGGTGTAGATAGCCTGCAATAGTCAGAATCAACATCAAGACGCCACCAATCAATGCAACTCCCGCTGAAAGAATGTCAATTTGGCCAAACTCCAAGAATGCATAGGAGAATCCAAGAAGACCTTTTAAAGTATTACCCATAAACAACTGATTACGTTGTGCGTCTAGTTTTGCAACTTCGTCTTTGAGCGTTGCATCATTTGGGTTAGCGCGAAGTTGAGCGCTCTTTACCAAATACTCTGCTGATACTTCTTCGTATACCTTTCCGGCTGCAATTCCATTCATATGAACAGATATGAAATGCATTGCGTAAACGTTTGCCATATCACCACTAGACATGGTCTGCCCAGCGTATTTGAGCATCGCTTTCTGATCTTCATCAGGTAGCGCCATTAGAGCTCCACTGTCTTTGGCAGGGAATACAACTTTCTGAGAAACTAATTGATCAGAAACACTCTTATCAGCAAAGTGATATCCAAAATTTAAGAGACCAGCAACAATGAATAAGAGGACAGTGAGTCCGGCTCCCATAGTGGTTACGATTTTGTCGAACGTACGACGTTTCATGATTCTCTCCTAAATCATTTATCAAGTTCGCGAACTTAGTTGAATGCGAACAAGTGAAGTATTTACCTAATGAGATATTCCTGAAATGAAAAAGGCGAGTGCTAACCCCACTGCAAATGTGATTTAAGGAGCAAGTAATTAGCGATTACACACTGGTAAGTGCTGGCACTTACAACTAATTATTAAAAATGGCGATTGCAAATAGGTTCGCCGTCAGGGCCAACCTCAAAATGTTCACAAGGAAGGTGCAATTTCTCCCAAGCTTTATCACCGTAGTGTGTGCGATAAGCAAGTGCTAAAAGCACCCTCACATTGATATCGCCATCAGATTTAATTCTAAAAGCTTTTGCGGAGCGACTAACGGTATTCTCAACGACTTTCTCAGTGTGCGCGGTCTCGCGCGCTATCGCGGCGTTAGATTTTCCTTCACATACCAATTCCACAACTAGGCGTTCGAAAGGTGTGAGATCACGAAGTTGAATAGTGATATCAGTTGCCATTTTTTCGCTCTCCGTACGATTTTGACGGTCCTATTCTTTCACTAAATCGACCCCTAGGATGCCTCTCGTGGCCGAGATTCTTACCATGTTAGAGAGCCAAGTGCTCAATATCTCTTTCAACCGCCCAGCGAAGATGAATGCGATTACCCGCTCAATGTATGGCCAATTGGCTAATGAGCTCAATACTGCAGACCAAGAGTTTGGGATTCGTGCCGTAGTTATTACCTCTGAGGGTGAACATTTCACCGCTGGCAATGACATCTCAGATTTTCTTGAGCATCCGCCTACCGCAGATGATTCCACAGTGGCTGCTTTCCTTGCTGCAGTTCATAATTTCACCAAGCCACTGATAATCGCAGTTAAAGGTAATGCGGTAGGAGTAGGTACGACTATGTTGCTGCATGCAGATATTGTGGTCGCAGCAGAGAACGCGAAATTCTCACTTCCCTTTACCACGCTGGGTTTAGTGCCTGAAGCCGGTTCATCATTCTTGCTTCCGCGAATGGTGGGCTATCACCGGGCGGCAGAGCTATTTATGACCGGCGATAGCTTTGACGCAAATTACGCTGAAGAGATTGGTTTAGTAAATTACGTAACCGCAGATCCTTATGAAAAGGCACACGAAATCGCGTTGAAGATTGCCAAACAACCACCGCAAGCGATCCTAAATACCAAAGCTCTAATGAAAGCCAATGTTCATGATTCAGTAGCTGCAGTGATGCGCGCTGAATTTGAAATCTTCTCATTAGCGTTGCAATCTGAAGAGGCGCGTAACGCATTTGTGCAGTTCTTAAATAGAAAGCGAGATAAATAATGTCACTAACAGGTAAGCGAGTCTTTATCACTGGAGGATCTCGCGGAATTGGACTAGAGATTGCTAAGAGAATTGCACAAGATGGCGCAAAGATTGCGATTGCGGCCAAGACGGCTGATCCAAATCCAAAGCTACCCGGCACTATCTTTACTGCCGCGCAAGAGATTGAAGCGGCCGGAGGAGAAGCGTTACCGCTAGTTACGGATATTCGTGATGAAAATGCAATTGCCGCCTCGGTCAATGAGGCAGCTGCCAAATTTGGCGGCTTAGATATTCTTATAAATAATGCCTCTGCGATTAATTTAACTAAGACTGAAGCAACTTCTGCAAAGCGTTTTGACTTGATGTTTGATGTCAATGTGCGCGGAACTTTTCTAGCCTCACAAGCGGCGATTCCACATCTAAGAAACGGCGTCAATCCACATATTCTGACGCTATCGCCACCACTATCAATGAAAGAGAAGTGGTTCAAGAATCACGTTGCTTACACCATGTCTAAATATGGAATGAGTATGTGTGTTTTGGGTATGAGCGGTGAATTTAAACGAGATGGCATTGCAGTTAATGCACTTTGGCCAATGACCGCTATTGATACAGCTGCGCTAGCGATGATTCCAGGAATTGATACCAATTTCTGCCGTAAACCTGCGATTATGGCCGATGCTGCTTATGTGATTTTAAATAGAGACTCTAAGAGCGTTACCGGAAATTTCTTTGTTGATGAAGAGGTACTCCGCGAAGAAGGTGTGACCGATTTTGATCAGTATTCTGTAGTCCCTGGTACCAAGGATTTGTTAAAGGATTTCTTCTTAGATTGATTAATGAAATAGCGTGCCGCGGTGTTGTAGCCACGATGTTGGGTTACAGCGTATTTCTCGCGCATGCATTTGGTGGCTCGGTTCCTAGAGTTTCTCATTTAATTGTTGGTGCAATGGTTTTAGCATTCCTTAATGTGGATAGCTACGAATTAGCAGGGCCTAAATTGGCATCCTTCCTACTTGGTTTTCAGGTTTTAGGTCATTTTTCAATGCCGGTTTCAAACGCTGACTTACGAATGCAATATTCTCATATATTTGCAGCAGTCATCACTTATCAACTCCTCAAGAGATTCCAATTAGTTTGCGAAACTTTTGTGAAATGGGTGTTTCCGAGATTTAGCAAGATTTCTTTCAATTATAATTTTTCTGAGATAGTCGTATTTTTAAAAGAGAGTAATCTCTTAAAATATGATTTCATTTTTTTATTTAATCTCAGGGCGCCGCCACCTGCTGGCAGCTTAATGTAATTACGAAATCGCATAGTTTTACATTTGCTGCCTTCCTTTGCGCATCAAAAATAATTTAAGGAAATGAAATGAAAAAGAAAATAACAGCAGTTTTTGCAGCCTTTGCTTTAGCTCTAATTCCTAGTGTGGCAAATGCGCACGTAGGTATTCAGATGAAGGGATACACATTGGTAGCAGGACAATCAAGCAGACTATGGTTAAGCCTGGGACATGGTTGCCAATACAAAGGTTTAAGATATGGAACCAGTGTTTTCCAAGTTGTGGTCCCGGCTACCGCAGGAAAGCCAACCCCTGAATTTCACTACGGATTCAAAACCAAAGTTGTCGCTAGTTCAGAAAAACTTGCAGATGGCATAACTCCGGCTGCATATACAGTTACTTGGACCGCTACAACTAGATCGCATGCAATCGACGATGGAACTTTCTATGATTTCGGCTTGAAAGTTAAATGGGATAACACACCTCAGAAAATAAATTTCCCTACAACTCAAATTTGTTATGCGGGGAAGACCCCGCTTTATTTGAAGTGGGAAATAACTGACGGTTCAACGAAAGCTGCCACAGAAGACACAGAATTTGGGCCTTCCCCGTCTGTGACCACAATTAAGGGCTAGTTAATTAGAGTAGGTGGGCGGTTAGTCCTGGTGATTAACCGCCCACTTTGTAAGCGAAAGGAATCAAATGTTGAGAAAACTGTTACTTGCAGTATTTCTTATGATTTGGCAGATGCCATTTGCTAATGCGCATGCAATTATGGTTGATTCGTTTCCAAAACCCAATTCACACTTAACGGAGATTCCTAGTGTTGTTTGGATTGAATTTGATGGTTCTCTACAAACATTTGAAGGCGTTGACGTAAATAAGTTAATGATTACGGATGTTAACGGCAATCGAATAGATGATGGAAATTTTAAAGTTGGCGGTGCGCGGGTAGCGGTTAGTGTAAAAAATCAAGCAAAAGGCACGATTAAGATCTATTATCGAGTTGTTTCAGAGGATGGGCATCCTGTAGAGGGTTTCTATAAATTTTTTGTTGATGGATTACCAGAAATGAACCAAACTTCAGCGGATACAAAAAAGAATGAAAGCGCAGATAATTCAAACGAGCCTAATGTTATTAAGCCATCTTCAATAGCGGTGTCAAATAATGCAACTCAAACACTATCTGCTACTAGCGGCATCTCCAAACAGAGTGTGAAAATAAACCACCTAGAACATAATGATAATTTTCTTAAAATTCACGCGGTGCACATTATTGAAGTGATTATTGCGATTATATTCATTTTATCTTGGGGTTTATATCGCAGATTCAAGTAGAATGTGGCATGCCACTTTTTCGTCTTGAACTTGAGTTAAATAGCGTCAATCAAATTACCGATGCCGAAAGATACGGTAAGGCGAGCGATTTATTCTGGCCTTGGTGTGGCGCAAATGTCTCAGTCTTAGCGATCTCATATGGCGCATTCTTTTTAGGCTTTGGCATCAATTTTTGGCAAGCCACTTTGGCAGCGGTAATTGGCACGGTACTTTCATTTTTATTAGTGGGCGTAAGTAGTTTGGCAGGCAAAAAACATAGCGTGCCGACCATGATTTTAAGCCGAGCCACCTTTGGCGTTAATGGCAATTTAGTCCCCGGGTTTCTCTCATATTTAGTTTTTGTAGGTTGGGAAACCGTCCTAGTTTCAATTGCCACGCTAGCTACCGGCACCATCTTCGAACGCATTGGTTCGTTAGATCGAAGTGCAGCGCTATCTCTTGGATTTTTAGTTTCGGTAACTTTAACGATCTCCGGCGGCGTACTTGGTTATAAAGTAATTATGCAGATGCAGAAATGGATCACTTTGATTACGCTAATTGCTACCGCAATTTATATAGCGCTTACCTTAAATGAGATTAATTGGAATCTAATTAGCGCTACCGATGGTGGCTCGCTGGCTGGGTTTATTGGAGCGGTGATTTTCGCAGTTACTGGCATTGGGTTGGGTTGGGTAAATAGCGCGGCAGATTATTCACGTTACTTATCGCGCACAGTGAAAAGTAGTTCAGTTGTGGGCTGGACAGTTTTTGGCGCTTCGTTAGCTCCGGTAATTATGGTTACTTACGGAGCAGCGTTAGCTGGTAGTTCGCAGCAGCTTTATGAAAATGTGGCAATGGATCCGGTGGGTGCAATTACCAATATTCTGCCAACTTGGTTCCTATTTCTCTTTGCTTTGATTGCAATACTGGGATTAATTGGTGGCGCAATTCTAGATCTGTATTCTTCAGGTCTTACTTTGGTAGCGCTGGGCGCTCCAATTAAGCGCCATAAAGCAGCGATGCTAGATGCGATTATTATGCTAATTGGCACCGTTTATATAGTCTGGTTTAGCAAGAATTTCTTACTGCCTTTTCAAGGATTCTTAATAACTATCGGGGTACCGCTTGCGGCGTGGTCTGCGATTTTTGCTGCAGACGTACTCTTTAGGAAAGATTTAGAGGAATCAGAGCTTTACAATCCATTTGGTAAATATCGTGGAGTAAATAGGTCAGCGCTTTCAATAATGGCAATTGCCACGATTATTGGTTATGGCTTTGTAACTAATACTTTTGCAACTTGGTTAAATTGGCAGGGTTATTTTATGGATTTAATTGGAGGCAAAGATGGGCAGTGGGCCTTTTCAAATGTGGGTGTTATTTTTGCGCTAATTATTGGATTTATTGGGCAGTCAATAAAACTCAAGCGTGCTTAATAAATCTAGAACCAATCGCCATAAAGATTGCTAAGGCGGCGGGTATCAACAAGGCCCAACGCAGAGTAATTGCTTCAGCGATATATCCAATTGTTGGCGGCGCTCCTAGAAATCCAAAGTAAGAGATACCAGAAACAATTGCCACACCTTGTGAAGGTGCGATCTGCCCGGCAAATCTCTCTCTGGCGATGCTGGCGCCTGCGCTAAAGACTGCAGGAACAACGACAGACATTCCTAAACCTATTGTGAACCAAGCGAAAATTTGGCTATAAATATTGCCAATCAAAATACCAAGTGTTAATCCAATTCCCGTAGTTAAACCGGCACGGAAGAGGATTTTATAAGTTCCGAACTTGGCCATCACAAAATCACCGGCAAATCTGCCGCCCACCATTCCAATATTAAAAACTATGTACGGCAAGGTCGCTAAGAATGGAGAAGCGCCAAATGTTTCGCGAGCAAGAATGCCGCCCCAATCGCCAGCTGCTCCTTCATTAATAGCTCCTGCAAAACCTAAGAGACCAATAAAGAAGAAGATTGCGGGCTTATTTCGTTTTTCATTCTTCTCAAGCGGATGAATGTCAGTTTCAGCAGGTAACCATAAATTTCTTACTGAAAGTGCGATCACCACAAATAGAGCGAGCAGAACAAAGCATTGATTTTGGATGGAAATTTCAAATTGTGAAAATAAACCGCCAACTAAGCCACCAAGAAGCGCACCGACGCTAAATAGCGCGTGAAAGCCACTCATTAATTTAGCGCCGCTTTCATGTTCTAACGTGGCGGCATGAGAATTCATAGCCACATCTTGAATCGTGATACCAATTCCAATTAGATTTAGCGCGACCGCCAATGTAGGAGTGGTATTTGCTAGTGCGACCGGAATCAGAGCCAGTGCTGCACAAAAAGATCCAAAAATGGCGACTGGTTTAGAGCCTCGTTTTGCTATGACTTTACCAATCAAAGTTAAAGTCAATAAGACTCCAAAGGCAATACAGAAAAGCAACCGACCGACTTCGCCAGTGCTTATATCTAATTTGATTTTGAAATCTGGTAAGCGTCCAACTAGCGCACCAACTGTCAATCCATTTGTAATGAACGCTGCTCGCACTGCAATTTTAGCTCTCTGCACTTGTGAAGCATAAATGAATAACCCCGCCAGATTTGCATCCAGCGGGGTTATTTCTAGGAGATTATTTTTTAAATATCGTAATAAAGTTCGAATTCAGCTGGATGTGGACGAAGTCGAACGTAATCAATTTCTTCCTTTCGCTTGAATGCGATCCAGGTAGTGATCAAGTCATCAGTAAATACGCCACCCTTAGTTAAGAATGCATGATCCTTCTCTAGTGCGTTTAGCGCAGCATCTAATGAACCTGGTACTTGAGGAATTGCGGCAGCCTCTGCACCTCCTAGTTCGTAGATATCTTTATCAACTGGTGCTGCTGGTTCGATCTTATTTTCGATACCATCTAAACCTGCCATCAACATAGCTGCGAAAGCTAGATATGGATTTGATGATGGATCTGGGCAACGGAACTCAATGCGCTTCGCCTTTGGATTTGATCCGGTAATTGGGATACGGATACAAGCAGAGCGGTTACGCGCTGAGTATGCAAGATTTACTGGGGCTTCATAGCCTGGAACTAAACGACGATATGAGTTAACAGTCGGGTTAGTGAATGCAAGTAGCGATGGTGCGTGCTTTAACAGACCACCAATATACCAACGGGCAATATCTGAAAGATCGCCATAGTTGCCAGCCGCGAAGAAGAGTGGCTTGCCATCTTTCCAAAGTGATTGGTGAACGTGCATTCCTGAGCCATTGTCACCATA
This sequence comes from Candidatus Nanopelagicaceae bacterium, assembly GCA_046091905.1. Taxonomy (GTDB): domain Bacteria; phylum Actinomycetota; class Actinomycetes; order Nanopelagicales; family Nanopelagicaceae; genus ZLKRG08. The sequence goes on along the minus strand of JBJTCN010000074.1, from coordinate 35,556 downwards.
AAGTGGCTTTGGCATAAAAGTTGCGCTCTTGCCATTTTGCCAAGCCGTGTTCTTAACAACGTACTTGAACTTCATGATGTCATCGCCAGCATTTTCGACATCACTGAACTTATAGTTAATTTCCATCTGTCCAGCAGTACCGACTTCGTGGTGCGAACGTTCAACTGTTAGGCCGACTTTTTCAAGTTGCATCACGATTTCATCGCGCAGGTCTGAATATTGGTCTGTTGGTGAAACTGGGAAGTAACCACCTTTAATACGTGTGCGATATCCGCGTGATGGTGTGCCATCTGCATCGAATTCTTCACCACGGTTCCACCAACCTTCGTATGAATCAATGTGGTGATATGACTCGTGCATATCGGTCTTAAAGCGAATTGCATCAAAGATATAGAACTCAGCTTCTGGAGCGAAGAATGCTTGATCAGCAATTCCAGTTGACTTCAAATAGCCAACTGCCTTGGTAAGCACGCCACGTGGATCACGAGAGTAAGGAGTATTGTCAATTGGATTATGAACAGAGAAGAGAATGTTTAAAGTCTTCTCTTTACGATAAGGATCCAAATATGCAGAACTTGGAATTGGAAGTAATTTCATATCGGATTCGTGAATTGACTGGAAGCCACGAATTGAAGAGCCGTCGAACATCAAACCGTCAGTGAATACTGATTCATCAAATGAACCGGCAGGCACATTGAAGTGGTGTTGAATACCAGGTAGATCTATGAAGCGAATATCAATTAGCTTCACTTCTTCTTTCTTGATGTAATCAAGAATTTCTTTTGAATTTTTAAACATTAAAATCTCCCAATAGATTTCATTATTTTTGCCCATCAACGCTGACGGTTATGGGTAGAACCCTATGGCGAGAGTGTTAATTAGGCATACTCCGTTTGTTACAGTCTTGTTTCATGGCTAGGCTCTACGCATGTTTGAAGGGCGACAGGTCACACTTTTCCGCCGAATGGCGGCTTTGGCTATCGATTGGTTGGCCTGTTTGGCCATCGTTAAAGGTTTCGACTTAGCCGGACCTTTTACGACGCTGGCAGTTTTCTTTGCGGAAGTTTCGCTACTGACAGCATTCGGCGGCGCATCCTTTGGCCACCGATTAACAAAGATGAAGGTGGTGCGCTTTGCTGATGGCGGTGCGCCAACACCGTTGCAAGCATTATTTAGAACGCTCTTACTTTGTACCGTGATCTTTGCAATTACCTACGATGAAAATGGCCGTGGTATTCATGAAAGATTATCTGGAACGTATTTAATAAAAATTAACTAAATTTTTGGAACGCGCAGGTTCTTTGGCATCGGTCCTTTAGGAATTGGCATATTAAAACCACCAACTGCCTTTAAACGATTTCGTACTTCACGCATCTGAGTATTAGAAATTTGCTTTGGTAGTTTCTTCATGGTGCGTTGCAACTTATTTATGGCAACGCGACCTTCGCCATCTCCGACAATCAAAGTAGTTACTGGAACGCCTGGAACGAAACGTTCGACCTTCTTAGCTTCATCTGCCAACATTGAGCGAACCGAATTTGAACCTTCACCAACCAATACGACACCTGCACGACCTACAGCACGGTGCACCATATCTTGTTGTTTATTAACTGCGACCATTGGAGTTGTAGTGAAGCCACGACGAATTGCCATCATTACCGATGCGCCAGCGCCCATAACTCCTTCGATAGATGAATATGCAGCGCGGTTAGCTACAAAGCTAAAGAAGAACATTGCGGCAAGCAGTGCAAATGGAATCGTAATAAATGCGGCATAGAACGGATGACCGTTTAGCGCACCAACCAATACACCTACTGAGGTAACGGCCAAGAAGATCAAGGCCATTGCTGCGCCAATCCAAGGCTTCTCCTGCTTGGTTACTTTATAAGCTTCGCGAATCTGTTTGAACATGGTTATGAGTTTAATGGGGCTGGTGCGGTGCCACCAAGTCGCTGCGGCGCCCAACGCTCACCAACATGGCTATCTGGATAATTTTCTTGCACTTTATGGAGCATCTCAATCATTTTATTGCGCAATAAAGTTTCTGCCTCTTCTAGATTGGCATCTTTAGAAAACTTCATCGGCTCACCGTAAAGAATATGAACTGGTACGGATTTACGTCGAAAATCTTTTGGCACGCCTTTAGTCCAAATTCTTTGTGAACCCCAGATCACTACTGGAATTACCGGAACTCCGGCTCCCATCGCAAGGCGCACCGCACCAGATTTCATTCCCTTAATTTCAAAGGAGGTGCTAATCGTGGCCTCAGGAAAAATTCCAACAATTTCACCATCTCGAAGCGCGCGAAGTGCAGTCACAAATGAGGCACCGCCATTATCGCGATCAACCGAAATATGTTTCATCCCTCGAAGTAGTGGCCCAGCAATCTTGTTATCGAAAGCGCCCTTCTTAGCCATAAAACGGATGTAGCGTTTCAAATGAAGCGCACCAGTTCCGATAAATGCAAAATCCAAATAACTAATGTGATTGCTTGCGAGAACTGCGCCACCTTTGCGCGGTAAGTTATCTTGACCTTCAAATTTAAATTGAATATCTAGACTCTTCCAAAGCGCGCGGAAGAGTCCGATAACTGGCGGGTAAACCAACTCAGCCACGCGCTGCCATCGCCTCCTTGTATAAACGACCGGCACGATAACTTGAACGCACCAAAGGACCGCTCATAACGCCAGCAAATCCAATGGACTTTGCCTCAGCTGCCAATTCCACAAATTCATTTGGCTTAACCCAACGCGCAATCGGATGGTGCATTGGGGTAGGGCGTAGGTACTGGGTAATAGTGATGATGTTGCAACCAGCGTTATATAAATCTTTAAGCGCTTGTGATACTTCGGCGCGCTCTTCGCCCATACCCAGAATCAGATTTGATTTAGTAATTAATCCAAAATTACGAGCTTGGGTAATCACATCTAGCGAGAGGTCATAACGAAATGCTGGTCGGATCCGCTTAAAAATACGTGGAACGGTTTCTAAATTATGGGCAAATACTTCAGGTAGGGATTCGAAGACTTGATTTAGCAGTGCTGGTTTTCCGCTGAAATCAGGCGCTAACATTTCAACGCCGGTTCCGGGATTTAATTCATGGACTTTATGAATTGCTTCTGCGTATAGCCAGGCACCTTCATCCTCTAAATCATCACGAGTCACTCCGGTAATTGTGGCGTAACGAAGCTGCATTGACTTTACCGATTCGGCAACGCGACGTGGTTCATCTAGATCAACCGGCAGAGGTTTGCCAGTATCGATATTGCAGAAATCGCAGCGACGGGTACATCTATCGCCGCCAATTAAAAAGGTAGCTTCGCGATCTTCCCAACATTCGAAAATATTTGGACAAGCCGCTTCTTGGCAGACAGTATGCAAACCCTCGTTAACTACTAAAGAACGTAGTTGCGTGTACTCAGGACCCATCTTGGCGCGCGTCTTAATCCATTCAGGCTTACGCTCAATTGGAGTCTGCGCATTACGAGCTTCAATACGCAGTAACTTGCGACCCTCAGGGACAACCTGATGACTATTAGTCATGGCTCTAGTTTACTTACTCGGGCTAGCGCCTCAACCAGATGTTTTTCAAGGCTAGGCGTCACTTCGGCGATTGTTAATGTGCGATTTAACTCTTTTGCCATGCTGGTGGTCTGCGCTTCGGGCATGCCACATGGAATTATGGAATTGAACTTACTCAAATCTGGTGAGACATTTAATGCAAATCCATGCATGGTTACACCCTTGGCAACTCGCACGCCAATTGCGGCAATTTTTCGTTCGCTGATTTCATCTTTAATCCAAACACCAGTCTTACCGAAGATTGAAATTCCATTGATACCGAAATCTGCAAGAGTTGCGATTAAACCTTCTTCTAAATTTCTGACAAAACCAACCACTTCATTTCGTTTTTCAAGTCGCACAATTGGGTAACCCACAATTTGTCCCGGACCGTGCCAAGTAATTCTGCCACCACGATCAACATCAATTACTGATGTGCCATCTTGTGGTCGCTCTAAAATATCGGTGCGACGGCCTGCGGTATATACAGAGGGATGCTCTATCAGAATTAAAGTATTTTTCTGTGAACCCGATACAACTAATTCATGAATTTCCCTCTGAGTCTGCCAAGATTTTTCATAATCAACTAATCCGCTATGAATCACAGCAATATCAGAGATGGCAACGCTCACTTAGCCATTCTAAAGCAAATCTATAGTTTAGACTTCGGGTGGAAAATTTAGGGAGAGATTTATGAGCGTGCGCGGTCGAAAGCCACTTTGGATTGCAATTATTGTTGTTGTAGCTTGGCTAGGAGTCGCAGGAACTGCCGGCCCGCTATTCGGCAAACTATCGACAGTCCAGAAGAATGACAACTCTGACTTCTTGCCAAAGAATGCAGAATCATTCAAATTCACGGAAGAGTACAAAGCATTTTCAGATGGTTCTGATCGCGCAATTCCGGCGCTGGTTTTATTTACCGGAGATATCACCCAGGATACGGTTGCAACGGCGAATGCTTTCTTGCAAACATTGCCATCTAAATCTTTAGTTGATCATCCTGAAGAAAAGATTGGTGATTACCTGATTCAAGGCGCACCAATATTCGCATTCCCATCACAAGATGGAAAAGCGCTTTTAGGTTCAATTTCATTCGATTCAAAGCTGATTGGCAATCAAATTGGCAATGAACCAGCTCTGCCAATAGTGGTTGAATCAATCAGAAACTATTCAGAAGATTTTGCCAAGAGCGGTGGTTACGAAGCGCATGTCACTGGCTTCGCAGCGATTTTTGCTGATCTCTTTAAAGCATTCGGGGGAATCGACTCCACTTTGCTTCTAGCAACGCTAGCAATTGTTTCTCTTATTTTGATTATCGTTTATCGTTCGCCATTTCTTTGGATCTTCCCGCTATTTAGCGCTTTGATCGCCGAATCTATGGCTGGCGCAGTCATTTATCTACTTGCTAAGAATGATATTTTGACAGTTGACGGACAATCGCAGGGAATTCTTTCAGTACTAGTGATTGGTGCCGCTACTGATTACGCCTTATTACTTATCGCGCGATACCGTGAAGAGTTACATAAATTAGATTCGCGTTTTGAAGCTATGGGCAAAGCGTTGCGTGGCGTCCTAGAACCAATCATCGCTTCAGGCTCAACAGTAACTCTCGGATTGTTGGTATTGCTGCTTAGCGAATTAAAGAACAATCGTTCCCTTGGTCCAGTAGGCGCAATCGGAATTGTTTCCGCAATGGTCACAATTTTGACATTATTGCCAGCAATTCTTGTGCTATTCGGACGATGGGTTTTCTGGCCAAGAATTCCGCGTCATGATGATATTGATGAAAAATTAACTGGTTTCTGGTCAAAGGTTGCAAATGCAACTGCAAACAGCCCTAAAAAGTTTGCCGCTGTAACATCTATAATTTTGATTTTGATGGTTGCATTAGTACCAACGCTAAAAGCAAATGGCATCTCTACGCTAGATGGATTTACCAAGAAACCGAAATCACTAGTTGGTCAAGAACTCTTGCTGCAGCATTTCCCAGGCGGCCAGAATCAGCCAACTCAAATAATTATTTCTAAAGATAAAGCTGAGCAAGTGATTAATGCATTGCAGAAAATTGATGGAGTTGCTTCAGTGGCTCCTGAAATTAAAGATCCGGCAAACCCATTGCCAAAAGTTGTAAACGACAAGTTGGTTGTTGATGCAACTTTGGTTGCTCCTGCTGATTCAAATGACGCCAGAGCGCTCGTACCTTCAATCCGTCAGGCAGCTCAATCGATTGATTCAACAGCTCTGGTTGGTGGAACTAGCGCCGTCTTTTATGACGTTGACGTCGCATCACGCCACGATCGAAATCTTATTATTCCGATCGTCTTGATTATCATCGCGATAATTTTGGCGCTGCTCTTAAGAAGTATTTTGGCTGCCGCTGTCCTCTTGGCAACTGTGATTCTTTCATTTGCCGCGACTCTTGGAGCTTCGGCTTTTGTATTTAACCACATCTTCAAATTCCCGGGTGCAGATACTTCATTCCCACTATTTACATTCGTGTTTTTAGTTGCCCTCGGAATTGATTACAACATTTTCTTAATGACTAGAGTTCGAGAAGAAACGTTGAAGATTGGTACGCGCGCGGGAACAATTAAAGGTGTCACCGTAACTGGTGGCGTGATTACTTCGGCAGGTATTGTGTTGGCTGCAACTTTCACCGTTCTAGGTGTTTTGCCGCTAGTTGCTCTTGCAGAGATTGCATTCGCAGTTGCATTTGGTGTGCTTCTGGATACTTTAGTTGTGCGCTCACTACTTGTGCCAGCTTTGGTTCACATCCTCGGTAAGCGCATTTGGTGGCCAGCAAAATTGGAGGGCTAATGCGAGTTGGCATATTTGGTTATGGTCTGGCGGCACGAGTTTTTCATGCGCCAATAGCCAAACTTGCCGGCTTTGAAATTGCGGCGATTCAAACTAATAATGAAGTGCGCATAAATGAAGCCAGAAATGATTTTCCAGATGCCGTAATTTGCTCCAGCTCCGAGGAATTATTAGCGATTGATCTAGACCTTGCGATTGTGGCATCTCTCAACACCGCACACGAAGTAAATGCTAAAGCTGCAATTGACGCTGGTGTGCCGGTAGTGGTTGATAAACCAATGGCCACCACACTTGCCGGAACTAGAGAGCTCTTTAACTACGCGGAAAGTAAGCGCGTTCCAATTACGGTTTTCTTTAACCGCCTTTGGGATAGCGATACTTTGACGATCAAAGATCTACTTGCAAAAAATTCTGATTTAATTGGAAAGCCGCATCGTTTTGATGGACGTTTCGAAAGATTCCGCCCAGATTTAAATGCGCAGTCGTGGCGAGAGCAGTTAGGACATCAACATGGTGGCGGACTCTTACTTGATTTGCAGAGCCATCTAATATCGACTGCAATTGATTGTTTTGGAGCGGCAAAATTGAAATATGCTCACGTAAATTCAGTGCGCGGAGCATCGGATGATGATGTGCTTTTAGTCTTAGAACACGAAAGTGGTGTCATCTCTTCTTTGGCTGCCAGCGCTATCTCCGGAGCGCCAGGCCCGCGCATTAGATTATTAGGGGATAAAGGCACTCTAGTTATTAATGAATTAGATCCGCAAGAGAATTTGTTGCGTAATGGAAATTACGAGAGCGGCGATAAGAGATCAAAGGCAGCAATCCACCAAGGAGAAACCGTCACCGAGATTGAAGCCTTGCCTGGCAACTATGTGGCCTTTTATAAATCAATGTTTGATTTCTTGAATGGATCCGGTCGATTACCAGTCTCAAAATCATTGGCGCTACAAGTAGCTGAAATCATTGATCAAGCTAGTGACTTCGCATGAAAAGCGTTGTAGTTGGCGCTGGATTAGCTGGTCTAAGCGCAGCTTTAACTCTTCAGGAAGCTGGCCATGAAATAATTTTGTTAGAAGGATCAGATCGCGCAGGTGGCAGAGTTGCAACTGATGTGGTCGATGGCTATCTCTTGGATCGCGGTTTTCAACTAATTAATGCCAACTATCCAGAATTAAAACGGTTAAATATCATCGATGCACTCGATTTTGTTTATGCGCCTCGAGCGGTGAGTGTAAATATCGAAGGCAAGAATTCATTTCTGGGAGATCCCAGAAAACATCTAACTAGTGCTTTAAATGGCAGTACCGGTTCGATAAAAGAGAAACTTGGGTTGATTGCCTACCTCACTAAGTCACCAAAATCAGGGGTTTCCGTAGCTAGCCAATTGCAAGGTTTGGGACGAACTTACGACCGAGTCTTGCGACCATTTCTAATTGGAGTCTTCTTGTGTGATCCATCAGAAGTAGAAGCTTCCGTTGGAAAGGAGTTGATCAATTCGTTTGTAACTGGTGCTCCAGGTCTGCCGGCAAATGGCGCAGGCGCACTCCCTGCCGAATTAGCCAAACGGCTAAACGATATTCGTTTTGAGGTGCAAGTTGAAGCAATAAAAGATGGCCATTTAAAAACCAACACTGGGAAAATTACTTTTGACTCTCTAATTGTGGCGACCGATGCAAATACCGCAGCGCAATTACTTGGAATCGAAGAGGTTCCTTCCGTAGTTGGTTGTACCACTTGGTATCACGTGCCAGATGCATCACCATCTGATTCGCCAAACTTATTGCTTGATGGTCTGCAGGCAGGACCAGTAGTAAATTCTTTGGTAATTAGCAATTTAATGAAGAATTACGCAGCAGTTGGTCGACAACTTATCTCTACCACCACTATTCAAAGAGCATCTGAATCTGAAGTTAGACGCCATCTCTCTGCAATGTGGGGAACCAATACTCAACACTGGGAGTTATTAGCAAAATATGAAATCCCTGCAGCGCTACCTCTAGCTAAAGTTGGCAAGCGTTTAGCAAATAATGTGAGGGTAGCTAAGAATATTTTTGTAGCGGGAGATTGGCGTGAATCGCCATCTCAAAATGGTGCGCTTAAATCTGGCAGGAGAGCAGCGGAAACATTAATTAGCCAACGCATCTAGCGCGGGACCAATATGTGGAAATTCAAAATTAAATCCGGCATCTTGCAACGCGCCAGGTAGAACTTTCTTAGAACCTAATATCTCAGTACTAAAACCACCCAGTGCTGCCTTTAAAGCAAATGCTGGCGCTGGAAATAACGCTGGACGACGAAGCGCTCGTGCTAGCGCTGAAGTGAATTCTTGGTTGGTAACAGGATTTGGCGAAGTTAAGTTAACCGGACCTGAGATCACTTCATTCTCTAGTATAAATTCAATTGCTCTTAAGTGATCGTGCAGAGTAATCCATGACCACCACTGCTTACCACTTCCTAATTTGCCGCCAAGACCAAACCTAAATAGTGGCAACATTCTTCCGAGCGCGCCACCAGTAGGATCTAAAACCAAGCCAGTGCGAATTTTTACGGTACGTACATTTCCAGCTAAATCTGCCGCTGCTTCCCATTCGCGACAGACTGCGGCTAGAAAATCATCGCCACCACGATCAGACTCAGTTACGGCGCGATTTCCAGTGTCGCCATACCAACCAATTGCAGAGGAGGAGATAAAAACTTCGGGTTTAACTTGTGCTACCGCATTTGCAATGGTGGTGGTGCCTAAGAGTCGCGAATTTAAAATCTCTGATCTATATTTTTTAGTCCAGCGTTTATCACCGACACCAGCACCTGCTAAATGGATTACCGCATCCACGCCCGCAAGTGCATCAAGATCAACCTCTTGATTTGTTGGATTCCAGAAGATTTCTTCAGAGGAGATAGTTGGACGTCTAACTAAACGTTGTACCGTGTAACCATCACTCTTTAATTTACCGACTAGCGCGGTACCAATTAGACCGGATGCGCCGGTGATTGCAATGCGCTGCATGCTTTGGTTATAGACCTAACTCAGCTTCAAAGTTCCCAGCTTCTAAGCGATCCTTTAGGGTGACCAAGAAACGTGCGGCATCAGCGCCATCGACAATTCGGTGATCATAAGAGAGCGCTAGATAAACCATCGAACGAATCGCAATTGTTTCGCCACCATCTGCACCCTTTACCACCATCGGACGCTTTACAACCGAACCAAGGCCAAGGATGGCAACCTGTGGTTGATTAATAATTGGAGTATCAAATAACGCGCCTCGTGAACCGGTGTTGGTTAAAGTGAAGGTACCGCCACCTAATTCATCTGGAGTTACTTTATTTTCACGGGTGCGTGCTGCTAAATCAGAAATCTTTCGAGCAATGCCGCCCATATTTAGATCACCCGCATTATGAAGAACTGGAACCAACAAACCACGTTCAGTATCAACTGCAACACCTAAATGTTCTGCTCCATGGTAAACAATATTTTCACCATCAATAGAAGCATTAACTACTGGATGTTGTTTTAAAGCTTCGCAAACGGCGACCGCAAAGAATGGCAGGAATGAGAGTTTCACGCCTTCACGAGCTTCAAAGTTTGTTTTTGCTTTATCGCGAAGTCGCGCAATCTTTGTAACATCTACCTCAACAACTGTCGTTAGTTGTGCTGAAACTTGAAGTGATTCCACCATTCGCGCTGCAATAACTTTGCGCAGACGAGACATCGGAACTGTGGTGCCACGAAGCGGTGAAGCAGCAACTGGGGTAGTCGCCTTTGGCGCTGCGGCTGCTGGTGCTGGGGCCGCAACACTTTGGGCAACTGGCGCTGCAGATGCTTGCACATCTTCCTTACGAATACGTCCGCCTACGCCAGTTCCTCGAACGCTAGCAAGATTTACACCAAGCTCTGACGCAAGTTTTCGAACAATTGGTGTTACGTAAGCATCAGCTGGTTGTGAAATTGTTTGTGTAATTGAAGCTGCCGCAACTGGCGCTGGCGAAACTGGTGCTGGAGTCGGTGCTGGCGCAGGTGCGGCCGGTGTAGGAGTTGCAACTGCAGCACCGTTTCCGCCAATTACTGCAAGACGTGCACCAACTGCAACTGTGGTATCTGCTGGAACTTCAATCGCAGTAATCACGCCTGCAACTGGTGATGGAATTTCGGTATCAACTTTATCTGTAGAAACTTCTAGCAGCGCTTCATCAACTGCCACGCTATCGCCAACGTTCTTTAGCCATCTGGTAACAGTTCCTTCAGTTACGGATTCACCAAGCGCTGGCATTGTTACTACTGTTCCAGATCCATTTGTCGCAGGCGCTGATGGGGTCGTAGATACAGGAGTAACTGGCGCAGCTGGGGTTACCGCAACTGGTTCCGGAGTGGCTACCGCTCGAGGAACCTCTGCCACATTTACATTGGCAACCGGCTCGGACACTGGCGCGGCACCTGATTCAGCGATGATTGCTAACTCTGCGCCAACTGGAACCGTTTGATCTGGACCAACCACAATCTTCTGCAATACACCAGCGGCTGGTGAAGGAATTTCAGTATCAACTTTGTCGGTGGAAACTTCTAGAAGTGGTTCGTCAAGTGCAACTACATCGCCTTCATTCTTAAGCCAACGTGTAACTGTTCCTTCTGTAACTGATTCGCCAAGTGCTGGCATGGTTACTGAAAATGACATCTAACCGTTTCCTTTGTTTCGTTGTTTCCAGTTCAACATTATCTAATATCTAACCGTGGGCGTGAAGTGGCTTGCCAGCTAGCGCCAAGAAAGCCTCTCCCATCGCTTCGTTCATTGTTGGGTGAGCGTGTACATATGGAGCTACATCTTGCGCATCAGCTTGCCAGTTATAAATAATTTGCGCTTCGCCGATCAATTCGCCAACTCGAGAACCCACCATGTGAATTCCAAGCACTGGGCCACCTTTTTGCTGCACAATCTTTATAGAACCAGCAGTCTTTAAAATCTGTGATTTTCCATTGCCGGCCAAATCATAAGAGATCTCTTCAATGTCGTAACCGCGTTCTTTTGCAGTTGCAGTTGAGAGCCCAACTGAAGCAACCTCTGGTTCTGAGTAGGTAACACGAGGCACACCATCGTAATTAATTGGTTGTGGATTTAACCCTGCGATTTCTTCAGCGACCATGATTCCTTCTTGAAAACCAACGTGCGCCAATTGCAAAGTTGGAATCAAATCGCCAACTGCCCAAATACCAGGCACATTAGTGCGGCATTTATTATCAACTAGTACATAACCACGATCCATGGTGATGCCTTGTTCTTCATAACCAATCCCAGCAGAAACAGGTCCACGTCCAACCGCAACTAAAAGAATCTCAGCGGAAAAGGATTTACCGTTTTCCAGATTTACAGTTACTGAATCTGCATTAACTGTGTGTGATTGGAACTTACTTCCAACTTCAAATTCAATTTTGCGCTTACGGAATGCGCGCTCTAATTGCTTAGAAGAGGTCTCATCTTCTAGCGCAACTAATCTTGGTAGACCTTCGATGATGGTGACTTCAGCGCCAAATGACTTCCAAACAGATGCGAATTCGCATCCAATCACGCCGCCGCCTAAAACTATTGCGCTCTTTGGAACGTAATCCATATTCAAAGCTTGATCAGAAGTGATTACGCGCTTGCCATCAATATCTAAACCCGGCAGGGTTTTGGCGTAAGAGCCAGTTGCAAGTACTACGTGCTTAGCTGTGTATTGCGTGCCATTTACTTCGACTGTGTCCGGTGAAACTAATTTGCCCCAACCTTCAACGAAAGTGACTCCTCGTGATTTCACCAGACCTGAAAGGCCCTTGTATAGACGAGCGATCACGCCATCTTTATAAGTATTTACACCAGCCATGTCGATCGAATTAAAAGTTGCGTTGACACCGTAATCAGAGGCATGGCGGGTTTCATCTGCGATTTCGCCAGCATGCAGTAGCGCCTTAGTAGGAATGCAGCCACGATGTAAGCAAGTACCGCCAACTTTATCTGCTTCAATTAAAACTACAGAAAGGCCAAGTTGAGATGCGCGAAGTGCACACGCATAACCACCAGAACCGCCGCCGAGAATTACAACGTCATATGACATAGCCACTCCAAATACCGAAAAACTTATGAGGTAATCCTGCCACTTTGGCCCTTATAAGGGTAATCCGCTAGCGCGCCATTTCAATTAGTGAGCGAACTGATACTCCAGTAGCCCCAACTGGAGTGTGGCCATGGGCTTTTCCTGTATTTAGCTCAACACCAGCGATATCAAGATGTAACCAAGGTAATTCATCTTTAATGAATTCTTTCAAGAAGAGCCCTGCAACTAATGAACCACCTTTTCGTTCACCAACATTTGCAATATCAGCGACTGCAGTATCAAGTGATGGACGTAGCTCTTCAGGTAGCGGTAATTGCCAGAATTGTTCACCAGTTACATCAGTAACATCTAAGAACTCCGCACAGAGTTCATCATTGTTTGTCATCACTGCTGAATAACGAGTGCCTAGTGCAATTACTTTCGCGCTAGTAAGCGTTGCGACATCGATGATCGCATCAAGGTTTTTGTTCTCTTGCGCCTTGGTGATTGCATCTGCCAAAACTAAGCGACCTTCAGCATCAGGATTTAACACTTCAACTGTTTTACCACCATAGATGGTGATGACATCTGATGGGCGAGTAGCGGTGTTAGATGGCATGTTTTCGGCAAGCGCGGCCCATGCTTCAACCGCCACTGGAAGTTTTAATTCAGCGATTGCAAGTAGCGCACCAATTACCGATGCCGCGCCAGTCATATCACCTTTCATCTCATCCATCTTTGCAGCTGGCTTTAGCGCCAGCCCGCCAGAATCAAAAGTGATTCCCTTGCCGACAAAGGCCAGGTTGCGCTTTGCTTTAGCTGGCTTGTAAGAAAGTGAAACTAATCGCGGTGGGTTGGCAGAGCCTTGGCCTACGCCAATTAACCCACCAAAACCTTGAGCTTTTAATTGCTTCTCATCCCAAACCTTCAGCTTAACTCCAGAAACCTTCTTGGCTTTGGCGCTAACTAACTCGGCGAACTTCTTAGGGTTTAAATAACTTGGTGGCATATTTACTAGATCACGAACAAAGAAGATCCACTTAACAATGCTCTCAACCTCTTTTAATAACTTCGTATCGCCATCTGCATCAATATAAATCTCGGATAATGGAGCCTTTTGATCCTTTTTAGTATGGCCGCGGAAATCGGTAAAGGAGTAAGAACCGAGCGCCGCACCTTCAGCCATAGCGCGCGCATCGTTATCAATTGCGAAAATTGCACTGGTATGTCCGTGCAGGCTCTGCGCAGCGATACCAGCGGCGCGGCGAATTGTTTCGGATGAATACTCTTTGGCAACTTTTCCAAGACCGGTAAAGAGAATTACCTTAGTTGCCGTGCCCGGTAGTTTAATTACTTCATCGGCTTTACCGGTGGCGCCCAAATCATTGAGAGATTGGAGAATCTCTTTCTCATCTAACTTTAGGGTGGAGACAATCTCCAAACCTTTGGCTCCCTGTGCCAACCCCACCACGAGGGCATCGGCGGAAATGGACTTCTCTAGATATTTGAGTTTTAATTTTTCGGGCATTTTCTAATCGTATTAGATAACCTGCCCCTATGAAACATTCACCACTTGATGCAAAACATAAGTCGCTTGGAGCGAAGATGGCCGATTTTGGCGGCTGGGAGATGCCAATCGAATATCCAGGTGGCGGCGTCTTGGCAGAGCATGATGCAGTTCGCAATCGAGTCGGAATCTTCGATGTTTCGCACCTCGGCAAGATTTCAATCAAAGGTCCTGGGGCTAAAGATTTCATAAATAGCGTTCTTACCAATGATCTAAACAAGATTTCAAATGGTGAGGCTCAATATAACTTGCTGTGCAATGATCATGGTGGCGTAATCGATGACATCATTGCATACCGAAATAGTGAAGACGATATTTTTCTAGTTCCTAATGCAGCTAACTGCGCAAAAGTATTTGCAGTCCTAAAAGCGCAAGCACCGGCAAATTTAGAGATTGTTAATCTGCATGAAGAGTATGCGGTAATCGCCGTGCAAGGTCCACAATCAAAGGAGCTCTTGGAATCGCTGGGACTTAATTTAAATATGGAGTACATGGCGTTTAGCCACGGTCAGATTTCAGGAAATGAGGTAATTGTCTGCCGTACTGGATACTCGGGCGAACATGGTTATGAATTACTTCCTAAATGGAGCCAAGCTGCAAATGTGTGGGATGCGCTGGTAAGTAAATTAGGTGATGGCTTAGTTTGTGGTTTAGGCGCTCGAGATACTTTGCGCACCGAGATGGGCTATCCGCTTCATGGAAATGAACTCTCAGAATCTATCTCTGCAAATGTTGGTGGCGCGGCATGGGCGATTGCTTATGACAAAGCAAGCTTCAATGGAGATAAATCCTTACGGGCAGAGAAAGAGGCGGGGATTACTCGTCGACTTCGCGGTTTGAAATTAAAGGATCGTGGCATTCCTCGCGGACATATGTCAATCATGGTTGATGGAAAAGTTGTTGGCCAAACCACTTCGGGAACTTTCTCACCAACTCTTAAAGTAGGAATTGCACTGGGGTTGGTTGATACCGCCTACAAAATTGGAGATGAAGTTGCAATTGATGTACGTGGTCGCACACTAATGGCAGAGATAGTTAAACTGCCAATGGTGCTACCGCACGTTAAGTAAATTTAATTTCGCTAACAAAGGCTGCTTTTCGGGCGCTTCGCTCTAGAGCTTTTAATACACCTGGACCTATTGCCAAAATTAAAAGCGCGGTGAATATCGCTCTAGGTACATTCCAAGCCATAGAGGACGCCAAGTGATAAGAGATAAATCTTTGAAAATTATCTGCGATAGCAGCGCCAGGAATGTAGGAGAGTTGGGTTTTAGGTCCAAATGCCCAAGGCCAAAATTGAAGATCCATGAAAAATCCAAATATTTCTGCGAGTATTAAAGAGCAGAGCGCAATAAAGGGAATCTTAAATTTCTTTATTTTAGGAATCGCGCCAGCGATAAGTCCAATCCATCCAGCTGCAAAGATTTGATAAGGCAACCATGGACCAAAGCCACCAGTTAAGAATGCCGAGAGCAACATTGATTGCACTCCAAGTAATAGGCCAAAACTAGAACCAAATACATAACTGGCCAGAATTAAGAGAAACCACATCGGTTCAATTCCAGCGGCACCTGCACCTAGCGGTCGCAGCGCTGCGATGATGGCACTTAACATCGCAAGTAGCGCTAATGACTTTGCATCTAAATTAGCCTGTCCGATTAGCGCTAGGAGAAGCAAGAGCGCTAAGGGAGTGGCAATCCAGAAGAGCAAAGAGCCGCTATTTTCGCTACTAATAAAGGGCCAGAAGAATCCCAGCGCACTTACTAGTGAAGTTGCAGTTAGCGCGAATAATCTAAAACCTTGGAATCGAAAAATGTCGCTGGTTTTCATTCCAGCGCCTCCAAAACATCATTTATTGTCAACCATTTACGAGGAGACATCACTTTTGTTACTTGTGGCGCAAAAGATGGCGAAGCAAGGAGTACATCCACTGCGTTTCCATCGGTAACTAATTCACCTTCTGCAAGAATCACGATTCGAGTCGCTAACTCCGCGACGAGTTCTACGTCATGGGTTGCGATAAGCACCGCAGCGCCATTAGCTGCGCGATTAGTCAACAATTTGGTGAGTAGAGATTTACTCTCATAATCCAAGCCGCGCGTAGGTTCATCGAGAATTAAGAGTTCTGGCTTTGGTGCCAGCACAATTGCTAGCACTAATGCCAAACGTTGACCTTCAGATAAATCTCTCGGATGGGCAGATACATTTACAGTTGGCGCGATCTTTTTTAGCAATTGCGCAGTGCTACCTGGAGATAGCGAATTATCTTTATCAGTTTGCTGGCACTCAGCAGCTACGCTCTGGTGATATAACAGGTCATTGGCATCTTGGGGGATATATCCAATCTTGCCTAACTTCTTATTTACTTTACCTTGGTAACTAATAACTCCAAGCAGCGCTTTTATTAATGAACTCTTGCCCGCGCCATTTCTTCCCATTAAAGCGACAATTTCGCCAGCGCTTATTTTGAAATCAATCGGCTTTAGCGCCAGCTTCTGCTCATAAGAAACGGACAACTCTTTGGTCTCAAGTAAAAGCGCTCGAGTCTTAGGTTGCGCTTTTACGATCTCGCGCCCGGCGCTACGAAAATTTTCCGTCGCTTTTCGTAAATCTCGCACAGATAAAGAGATCCCTGGAAGTTTTAGCGCCCGAGCTAGTTTCACGATTGGAGGTGCAATCTTAGAAGTTTTAAGAATCTCTTCAGGCTTACCAATTCTAGTTTGGCCATCTGCACCAATTTCTATTACGGAATCAACATATCCAATAACTCGTTCTAGCCGATGCTCTGCAATGATGACTGTGACTCCAAGATCATGAACTAAACGTTGCAATATTGCTAAAACTTCTTCGGCCGCAACTGGATCAAGAGCGCTAGTGGGTTCATCTAAAACTAATATTTTTGGATGCAGCACCATTGCCGCGGCGATTGCCACTCTCTGCTGTTCGCCACCGGAGAGCGTCTGCAGCTTGCGGCTGCGAATTTGGTTAAGACTAAGAAGATCTAAGACTTCTTCGATCCGCTTGCGCATGGTCTCTTCGGGGAGATTGAGCGACTCCATTGAAAAGGCGAGTTCATCTTCAACAATATCTGTGACAAAACCATTGATAGGGTTTTGACCCACAATTCCAATTAGCTCAGCCAATTGGCCAGGACGGACGGTTCTAGTTGAGATGCCGCCGACTTCAACATTGCCCGCCAGGATGCCACCAGTATGGTGTGGCACTAAACCATTAATAAGTCTAAGTACCGAACTCTTTCCAATCCCGGTTTCACCAATCAGCAAGACGAATTCACCTTCACCAATTTCGAAATTTAATTTATCGAGAATTGTCTTTTGAGTGGTTGGGTAAATTAGTGAAACGTTCTGAAATTTAATCATAATGAGACCGCCAGTGCAGCAACTCCCGAAGCCAAAAGCAGTAGATCCCTTACTTGGTACTTATGTGGCCGATATCTACTTCTTTTTCGGGAAATTCCGTATCCTCGTGCGTCCATAGCGGCCGCTAAATCCAAAGCACGCGCCAAAGAATCTTCAAGTAGTGGCATTGCGATTTGGCGCCAAGAAAAGAAGCGACTAGCGCTGATTCCGCGCATCCGTTGAGCGACTCGAATTCGCTTTAGATTCTCCACCAACTGTGGAGTTAGCGAAGTTGCAATTACTAACACCATCGCTGCTTCATAAAAGATTGGCGGAACTGCCCTTAATAGTGCCCGCGGATTTGTAAGCGCGGTCGCAGCACCAAAGAGCGCGATGATGCTTGCAATATTCAAACTTTCTAGAAAAGTTGAATAAACCCGCTCCCACGTAACTGCGCCACCTAAAGTAATTCCAGCCATCCAGCGCGGAAGCGGAATAGAGGGAACTGTGAATAAAGTAGTGCCAGGTACCGGCACTCCAATAACAATGCCAATGAATACTCTAAAGATAATTACAGCTGCTGCCAATTTAAGTGCCCAGTTATAACTTTCCGCCCATGGCCCATCTGATTTGAAAAAGTAAACCATTAACGAAAGCAGCGTGATTGCTAAAATCGAGAGCCAAGGGTTTTGCATGCGCACCAAAGTGGTGGCTAGGAACGCACTCCATAGCCACCAACTAATTGGGTGTAAGTTCTTAATCTCTACTTCTTTAGTAGCGACTTTGGGGTAAGAATTTCAGTGCTGCATTCCTTTGCAGGATAGCTATTCAATCCACAGACAAAGCCATCCGCGGAAGTTCTAACCGAAACTACTTTATTTAGAATCTCCAGTCCGTTGGTTCCGGGTTTAACTGATACACATTTACGTACTGTTGGTTGCACGTTCTCGCCCTTTGGCGCGATTGCACGTAAGCCGAATTCCACAACTAGCGCAACGCGTACCATTCCACTTTGGGCAGGAGTGTCAGCGCAGATTGCTTTAAAATTCGGTTTCAAAGTTGGATTACCGGTATCGACGGTGTTACTTGAGAAAGAGAACTTCCAACCTTCAGTAGCGCCATCTTTAGGAGTAGATCCAGTGGGCCCGGTTAGTGCATAGTTCCATGAGTTGGCACCTGGCGCAGCTTGGAAGTAACCCCAATAACGCCAACCTTTCTCAGCGGCGGCATTGGCGGGCGTAAGTGAACTCGCAATTAATAGTGTTGTAAAAGTAGCAAGCAAAGCTTTTTTCACAGTTAAGTTTCCTTTTGTTAAATCGTGTTTAGGAAGACTTACTGGGCCTAGAAAAAACTAAATAAAAAGTCGTTCATTTAAATTTCAAATGAACGACATATCTGCAAAAGTTCTTTGACTAAAGCCCCGCAATCCTCGGCGGGTGGTCGAATCTTCGAAGTGCAGGTAATCCGGCTTTAACGGTTGCGGGTCAGCGTTGGAATCACACCAATCTTCCCCTGAAAATCGAAATATTAAGTTGTAGGCTGATACAACCACAACTACGGTCCATAGGCAACCAGCGCAAGGGGAGAGTCGCAAAATGGAACATCGCAAACTCGGAAATTCAGGTCTTTATGTATCAGAGATTGCTTTTGGAAATTGGATTACACATGGCTCTCAAGTTGAACAAGATGCCGCGATTAAATGTGTGCGCACCGCGCTAGATTGCGGAATTACTACTTTAGATACTGCAGATGTTTATGCCGGCACCAAAGCGGAAACAGTATTAGGAAAGGCGCTCAAAGGTGTCCGCCGTGAATCCTATGAACTCTTCACCAAAGTTTATTGGCCAACTGGTCCAGGCAAAAATGATCGTGGATTATCACGCAAACATATTATGGAATCTGTACACGCATCACTTAAGCGATTAAATACAGACCATATTGATCTCTATCAAATGCATCGTTTTGATTATGAAACGCCTATTGATGAATCGCTCAGCGCCTTCGATGACCTGATTCGCCAAGGCAAAGTTATGTATATCGGATTCTCAGAATGGAATGCGCAGCAGATCTCTACCGCCTTAAAAATCCAAAAGGAGTTGGGTTACAACCGCTTCATCTCTAGCCAGCCTCAGTATTCGGCGCTCTGGCGCGTAATTGAAAAGGAAGTTGATCCAATCTGTCGTTCAAATGGCATCGGCCATATTGTTTGGTCGCCAATTGCTCAAGGTGTTTTAACTGGCAAGTATCTGCCTGGCCAGAAAGTGCCAGCTGGTTCTCGCGCCACCGATAAGAAGAGCGGCGCGACCATGATTAATCGTTGGTTAGACGATGAGATTTTAACTGCAGTGCAGAAACTAAAGCCAATCGCTGATCGTGAAGGTCTCACCATGGGACAACTTGCAATCGCTTGGGTACTGCATAATCCTAATGTTTCCGCTGCAATTATTGGTGCCACCAAGCCCGCACAAATTAAAGAGAACGTAAAAGCATCAGGTGTGAAACTAAGTAGCGAGACTCTTAAAGCAATAGATGAAGCGTTAGCAAAAGTTGTTGAGCGCGATCCGAAGAAGACTATCTCTCCGAATCCTCGCGCTTAAAAGTTCTTTTCGCCGCGCTTTATCTGTGGCTTTGGTGCGCGCATTCTGCGCATCTGAGTCGAGCGCAAGAAACCATAGAGCGCTAAACCTTTTAAATTCTCGTTTGGAAACTTTGCGGCAACCAATTTCTTAATTCGGCGTCCCAAGAACCAGCCATCGATGATTGCAATAAACATAATTAAATACATGGCAAGAATTGAGAGTATTGCGATGGTTTGATTGCGAGTAATCGATACTAGTAGCACTACAAAGATAAATGGTAGAAAGAATTCTCCAACGTTAATTCGGGAATCTACGATGTTGCGCACATATCTGCGGACTGGACCGCGATCACGTGCTGGCAGCGCGCTTTCATCGCCACGAAGAAATGCATTTCGTTGCGAAACTCTTTGCACGCGAGCTTCGGCGCGCGCAATGCGTTTCTCTTCTTTGGTCTTAGCTGGCGCAAGCGATGCGCCTCGCTTTACCGTCGCTTCACTGCGCTTACGGGTTGGTCGCCCTTTACCTGCATTTTTCGATTCGCTCATGGGCATATTCTGATTAGGCGCGGCGTTATTGTCTAAACGAAGGGGCCAACGGGAGTATTATCGGCAGTGATATTTGGCCAGTAGGAAACGGAGATAACTATGAGCACAGATACCGGCATCAGCCTTACCGAAGTTGCAAGCCAGAAGGTTGCGAGCCTTTTAGCGCAAGAAGGTCGCGACGATCTATATCTTCGAGTAGCGGTGCAACCAGGCGGTTGCTCAGGTCTTCGCTATCAGCTCTACTTCGATGATCGCGCAATGGATGATGACATCGAGCGCTCATTTGGCACCGTAAAGGTAAAGGTCGACAAGATGAGCGATCCATACCTTTCAGGCGCGACAATTGATTTTGTGGACACCATCGAGAAGCAGGGCTTCACAATTGATAATCCAAATGCGCAAGGTTCATGCGCATGCGGAGACTCTTTCCACTGATGTCCCTCACAATGTGAGTGAGCGCACCATGCGGTAATTAAGGCTTTTTTAGCCTAAAGACTAAGATTTGCACATGCAATTTCGCCTCAAAAAGGCGCTGCTTGGTGCGTCAGTTGCCCTCAGCGCCCTAACCCTTACCGGCTGTGAAAATGGTTCGGTTTATGGTTATGAAAAAGATTTATCTAGCGTAAATGAAGTCTCGTGGCATCTATGGCGCGGAGCTTGGCTAGCGGCAGCGGTAGTCGGAATCTTCACCGCGGCATTAATTCTCTGGCCGGTACTTCGTCATCGTCGTAAAGAGGGCGATCCGCAATATCCAAAGCAGTCTCAATACAACGTGCCAGTTGAAGTTGCATACACAATCATTCCATTCATTATCGTTGCGGTGCTCTTCTATTTCACTGCGCGTGATGAAGCAACCATTATTGCTAAAGAGCCATCAAAGGTCATGCACACAATCGATGTCACTGGAATCCAATGGTCATGGCAATTCGGTTACCAAGATGGTGGGGAGAAGGCAGTGGTAACTGGAACTCCTGCAAATCCGCCAACTTTAGTTTTGCCGCAAGGGGAGCGCGTTAAATTTAATATTCATTCAAACGACGTAGTGCATGGATTCTGGATTCCGGCATTTATGATTCAAATTCAAAATTTGCCAGGCGTTACAAACC
Organism: Candidatus Nanopelagicaceae bacterium; assembly: GCA_046091905.1. Lineage (GTDB taxonomy): Bacteria > Actinomycetota > Actinomycetes > Nanopelagicales > Nanopelagicaceae > ZLKRG08. Next base: position 13,956 of record JBJTCN010000074.1, on the reverse strand, counting down.
ATATTGAATTTACTGCGAACAAACTTGGCGAATACCCAGGACGTTGCAACATTCTGTGCGGACGTAATCACTCACAGATGGTCTTCAAAGTTAAAGTTGTAACACCAACTGAATACGATACATATGTCGAAACTCTAAAGGCAGGCGCATAATGACAACCTATGCTCAACCACCAGTAACTCAAATAAAGAATTCGCCGCTAGAGCCGACCTCTAAAGGTCGACTATTTGTAAAGTGGATTACCTCAACCGATCACAAGACCATCGGTTATATGTATTTAATTGCCACTTTCGTCTGGTTCTTAGTCGGCGGTTTATTAGCGCTATTTCTACGTTCTGAGTTAGCCCGTCCAGGCCTGCAATTCTTATCAAACGAGCAGTACAACCAGATCTTCACGATGCACGGAACCATCATGTTGCTGATGTTTGCAACTCCATTGTTCGTAGGTTTTGCAAACGTAATTATGCCGCTACAAATTGGCGCTGCAGACGTGGCGTTCCCAAGATTGAATATGTTCTCGTTCTGGCTATTCTTATTTGGCGGAATTATGGCAACCGCTGGATTCCTATCACCAGGTGGCGCAGCTTCATTTGGTTGGACTGCATATGCACCACTTGCAAATGCTGAATATTCTCCAGGAATCGGTGGCGATCTTTGGATTGTTGGACTTGCACTTGCTGGTCTTGGCACAATTCTTGGTGGCGTAAATTTCATTACAACAATTTTCACAATGCGCGCACCTGGAATGACTATGTTCCGCATGCCAATTTTTTCTTGGAATGTATTACTTACTTCGATTTTAGTTTTATTAGCTTTCCCACCACTTGCAGCTGCATTGCTAGCTCTGGAATCAGATCGCTTATTTGGAACTCATATTTTCGATCCAGCTAATGGCGGTGCCATGTTATGGCAGCACCTTTTCTGGTTCTTTGGTCATCCTGAGGTTTACATTTTGGCGTTGCCATTTTTCGGTGTGATTACCGAAATCTTGCCGGTATTTAGCCGCAAACCCGTATTTGGTTATAAGGGATTGATTGCTGCAACTATCGCAATCGCTGCGCTCTCAGTTTCAGTCTGGGCGCACCACTTATTTGCAACCGGTCAAGTTTTGCTTCCATTCTTCTCTTTCATGACATTCTTAATTGGTGTGCCGACCGGTGTGAAATTTTTCAACTGGATTGGAACAATGTGGCGCGGTTCTATTTCCATGGATACGCCAATGTATTGGGCGGTAGGTTTCTTAATTACCTTTTTATTTGGCGGTCTAACTGGAATTATTCTGGCTTCACCACCACTTGATTTCGCAGTCTCTGCTTCATATTTCGTAGTAGCTCATTTCCACTACGTACTCTTTGGAACCGTGGTCTTTGCGATGTTTGGTGGTTTCTATTTCTGGTGGCCAAAGATGACCGGCAAGATGTTAAATGAACGCTTAGGCAAGATTCATTTCTGGACACTCTTCTTTGGTTTTCATATGACCTTCTTGGTACAGCACTGGTTGGGTATTAAGGGAATGTCTCGTCGCTATGCGGATTACCTATCAACCGATGGTTTTACCACTTTGAATATGATTTCAACTGTTGGTTCATTCCTGCTTGCACTTTCAATGATTCCTTGGTTTGTAAATATTTGGATTACTCGTAAATCTCCTAAGGTAGAGGTAAATGATCCTTGGGGTTATGGACAATCTTTAGAGTGGGCGACCACATGTCCACCACCACGTCATAACTTTTACTCAATGCCACGAATTCGTTCAGAGCGTCCAGCTTGGGATGTAAACCATCCTGAAGCGCCGATTGAAAGGCTGCACTAAGCATGAAAACCTCTTGGGTTCTCTTTGGAGGCATTGGTCTCTTCTACATTTTGATGGGCTCTATCTATGCCAGTATCGGTGGAGATCCAGCGGGTATTGCCTGTTTATTTCTTAGCGCAGCGTTAGCAATTCTGGTTGCATTCTATGTCTGGTTTACTCAGAAGAAGATTGGCAGCATACTTCCAGAAGATAATCTAGAGGCAGAAATGGCAGATGGCGCAGGGGAGTTAGGTTTCTACTCACCACATTCTTGGTGGCCGCTACCGGTAGCTGTTTTCACAATTTTGGCTGGATTAGGTTTGATTATTGGATGGTGGCTAACTGCAATCGCAGTTGGCGGATTGTTAATTTCAATTATCGGATTTATTACCGAATACGAAAAGCCTTCAGCTGGCGCAAGCCACTAAAAATCAATTTAAGTTAAATAACTAGGAGCGTAGCGCTCGAAGGCGCAACTCTTTAGTTAATCTGTGTGTTAATACCGCAATTGCAGTGCCGATTAGTGCGCCCACAAAGATATCGGATGGGTAATGAATACCTGCACCGATACGAGCCAAGCCACTGATAGTTGCCAGCACAAAAGTGATTGCTCCTAAGTTTCTATTTCGAAACCAGAGCGCAACTGCAATTGCAGCCATAACGCTCATATGGCTGGAAGGAAAACTTGGGTCCGCTCCGTGTTCAATTAATTGCTTAACTTCTGAGAGCGCTACAAATGGCCGATCGCGATTGATAATTCTAGAAAGTCCTTCACAGATCACAGCTGAGAGCAGAATCGGTAGGGCCATAGTGAATGCAAAATCAATCGCCATAGCTTTAATTCGCCCAAGATGGTGGATTGCTATCCAGAGTGCACCAATTCCAAAGATTAGATAGACAAATTGCTCAGAGAAAAGGGGCAACCAAAATGTTAGATGTTCGGCAATTCCATTAAACCAGAGCGTTAATGTGCGATCCATCTGCTTAGTTTAGTGGTGTGCGCCGTCTTCTAGTTCGAGTTTGGTTGGTTTTGCAATCTGTTCCGCATTTGCAGCAGACCAATTTGAACGTAACTTTGAAAGTAATCGTCCTGGTCGACTTACGCCATTGACATCAGTCTCTGGAAGTGCCAGTGCACCAGGTTGTTCGTGTGAAGTTAGTTTCCAAATCTCTTCCTTTGATAGTGGTTCGTGCACTTCTACGAATTCACCATGAGGAAGTCGAACTAAGCGACCAGTTTCGCGACCATGTAATACCAATTCGCGGTCAGCTCTCTGTAGTGATAGACAGAGGCGCTTGGTAATAAAGAAAGTAAGAATTGGCAGCACAAAAATTCCAATTCGGGCAAACCACATGATGTGATTGATGGAAGAGGAGAAGTGGGTTGCAATTAAGTCATTTCCACCATTTAGAAGTGCCACGAAGAAGAACATCATTACTGCGGCGCCAATTGCGGTGCGATTAGGCACGTTTCGTGGACGATCAAGTAGATGGTGTTCGCGCTTATCTCCAGTAATCCAACTTTCAATCCATGGGTAGAGCGCCATTGGAGTAAAGACCAAACCAGGAACAATTAAACCTGGAATCAAAATATTCCAAGAGATGGTGTGTCCAAGTAGATGAGTTTCAAGTGGTGGTGCCATGCGAACCAAGCCGTCAATCCAACCCATATAGAAATCTGGCTGAGAACCAGCAGAGATCTGTCCGGGCGTATATGGACCATAAAGCCAGATTGGGTTGATTGAGGCCACAGCACCAAGTAGCGCAGTGATTCCGAAGACTACGAAGAAGAAGCCGCCAGCTTTGGCCATATAGATAGGCATTAGCGGATAACCAACTACATTCTTTTCAGTACGTCCTGGACCTGGATATTGAGTGTGCTTCTGGTACCAGACCAACATTAAGTGCGCCGTAATTAGCGCTAGGAAAATTCCTGGTAGAAGTAATACGTGAACCGTATAGATTCGTGGAATAAATGATTCACCTGGGAAAGGTCCCCCAAAAATAAAGTAGGCGAGGTAACTACCAACTACCGGGAAGGCTTGAATAATCGCTTCAGTAATTCGGACACCAGTACCAGAGAGTAAATCATCTGGAAGTGAGTAACCCAAGAAACCTTCAATAATTCCAAGTGTTAATAGACCGATTCCAATTACCCAGTTAAATTCGCGTGGTTTACGGAAAGCTCCTGTAAAGAAGACGCGAAGCATGTGAATAATCATGCCGGCCATAAAAATAATCGCAGACCAGTGGTGAATCTGGCGCATCAATAGACCACCGCGCACATCGAAGGAGATGTGCAACGCAGATTCATACGCAGCAGACATCTTCAAACCTTTAAGCGGTTCGTAAGATCCGTTATAAATAACTTCCTTAGATGAAGGATCAAACCAGAAAGTTAAAAAGGTACCTGTAGCAAGCAGGATGATGAATGAGTAGAGCACGATCTCACCGAGCAAGAAGGACCAATGATCCGGGAAGACTTTAGTTAAATTCTTCTTAAGCCATTTTGCCGCTCCGGTACGTTCGTCTACGAAGTTAGCAATCACTGCTGGAACTTTTTCTTTAGCGCTCATTTGCTATCACGCTCCCAAAAGCTAGGTCCGACTGGTTCGTTAAATGGCTGTTTTGCAATTAAGTAACCCTCTGAATCTACCGTAATTGGTAATTGGGCAAGTGGGCGAGCAGAAGGACCGAAGATAACTTTGGCTGCGCGCGTTACATCGAAAGTTGATTGATGACATGGGCAGAGCAGGTGATGTGTCTGCTGTTCGTAAAGTGCAACTGCGCAACCCATGTGTGAGCAAATCTTTGAGAAAGCAATGATGCCCTCGTGTGTCCAAGAAAGTCGTTCTTCATCTAAGTTGAAGTCTTCTGTACGTAGACGAATCAATAAGACCGGATCTTTTGCCGTGTTATTCAATGTACGTTCTTCACCTGGAGCAAGTTCCGGCATGGTTTGCACCACGGCACCAACTTCGAGATCTGAAACTTTAATTGGGCGATCGCCTGGATCGGTAACTAAGCGAGTTCCAGCTTTCCAAGAGGTCTTCTCTAACTCTTTTCCTGGAAGTGGGCCTAAATCACGGAGCAAGATAATTGGACCAAGTCCAACTAAGCCAAGGGCGGCGCCCAGAGTTCGTTTAATTAGCGGACGACGACCAATACCTGCAGTCGCACCTTGATTCTTAACAGTCTCAACAAATTCCTTGCGATCTTCATCTGCAGAGCGCATCTCATGGCGGTAAGCAATTACTTCAGTATCTGGCATCAAGAAGCGTGCCCAGGCAATTGCACCAATACCGATAAAAAGAAAAGCACCGGACATGCAAAGACCTAGCATTAATTGCTGCACATTCATATCACCAAGAATTGGAATGAAGGCGTAAACATCTTTCTTGATTCCGACATATGAATAAATAAAACCAACGGTGCTAATTGCTGAGAGTGTAAATAACAAAGCTACTTGACGTTCGGCACGCTTTTCAGCTTTTGGATCAACATCGGTCTTACGATGAACATGTTCTGGTAAACCGGGGTTCTCAATCGGATTTAATTCCTTTGACATGTTATCTCGCTTTCGATGCTAACCAGACTGCAATACCGATTAGCAGTCCAAGTCCAAATACCCAACCCAATAAACCTTCAGTAACTGGACCAACTCGTCCAAGTGACATGCCACCTTGTGGTTTCTCTTGTTCGGCATTCTTAATGTATTTAATGATTGAAAGTTTCTCTTCTGGTGTCAAAGTCTTATCTGAAAATACTGGCATTGATTGTGGGCCAGTAATTAATGCCTCATAAATGTGAACTGGTTCTACGCCCATCAAAGTAGGAGCATATTTACCTTGAGTTAACGCACCGCCCTGGCCGGAAAAGTTATGGCACATTGCGCAGTTGGTACGAAATAGTTCGCCACCTTCTGCCAAGTTGCCATCGCGTTCGTAATTTAATTGTTCATCAGTAGGGATTGCTGGTCCAGGCGCCAAAGATGCAACATATGCAGCTAAAGCCGCAGTTTCTTCTGCATCATAAACTGGGGGTTTACGCATCGCTTGCACTGACATATCTGCCATTGGCATACGTCCGGTGCCTACCTGGAAATCCACTGATGCTGCGCCAACACCGATAAGAGATGGTGCAATATCTGATCCTTCAGCGTTTAGGCCGTGGCAAGAGGAGCAACCTTTTAAGAATAGTTGCTTACCTTCTTCGATCTGCGCAGAACGTGCAGCTGGAGAAGGTGCTGCTGTGGTTTCTGCCGAAGCAGTTAGCGCACTGAAGGTGCTACCAGTTGCAATGAGCGCTAGCAATAAAAGAACCGGTGAAGCGAAGCGAGCTTTGCGAAAACGCGAAATCATCTTTGTTCGGTCCTTTACTTGATCAAATAAATAGCAGAGAAGAGTGCGACCCAAACTACGTCAACGAAGTGCCAGTAGTAAGAGACCACAATCGCGGTGGTTGCTTGTGAATGTCCAAAACGGCGCGCTTTCGCGACGCGAATCATGACTAGTAAGAATGCAATCAATCCACCAGTTACGTGGAGACCGTGAAAGCCGGTAGCAAGATAGAAAACAGAGCCATATGCATTGGAGGAGAGGGTCAATCCTTCTTCAACCAAAGATGCATATTCGTAAATTTGTCCTCCAATAAAGAAAGCGCCCATTAAGAATGTAAGTGAGAACCACTCACGCATTCCCCAGCGACCCATCTGCAATAGCGAACCTGAGCGACGAAGTTGAAAACGTTCTGCTGCGAAAACACCAAACTGGCAAGTTACGGATGAGAGCACCAAAACCGTGGTGTTAATTGCAGCAAAGGGAATATTTAGAATGCTTGTTGATTCAAACCAAATATCTGGCCCTTGCACTGCACGAGTAGTGAAGTACATTGCAAAGAGCGCAGCGAAGAACATCAACTCAGATGAGAGCCAAACGATGGTTCCGACCGCAACCAGATTTGGACGATTTACCTTGTGTGAACTCAAAGCGCTGGAAGCATTAGACATGAGGGGAATTATCGCGGAAAACACGCTTAAACTCACATCTTTAGCCGTTAAATTCCTCGGAATAACCACTCAAATTAGGTGAAACGGCTCACCTAAAGGAAGGCAAAAAACGGTCAGTAATCCCCGAAGTTAAGCCATAGAATTACGCCATGAACGCGCGCGTAGTTATCTATTCGGATGATTCAGATGTTCGCGCCGCCGTCAAAGCAGCCTTTGGTAGCAAACTGGCCCCAGACCTTAGTGTTGAGGTCACGGAATTCGCGACCGCAGATGCGCTGCGTCAATATGTAGATCAGACCGATACCAATGGCTCGGTACGCGCAGATCTCTTTATTTTAGACGGTGAAGCCGCCCCTGAAGGCGGATTAGGTGTTGCTCGTCAATTAAAGGATGAAGTTTTCAATTGCCCACCATCAATAGTCCTGATTGCGCGTAATTCAGATGCTTGGCTTGCAGCTTGGTCGCGCGCTGAAGCGTCGCTGCAACATCCGGTGGATGCATTTGCATTGGCTAAGACAGCCACCGAACTACTACGCGCACGCCTTTCGGCAAACGCTTAAGTATTTGTAATCCAGGAGAGCGCGCATCATGTCCTGGAATCGCGCCTTTGAGTTACTGGATAATTACTTAGATTTACCAAACGAATTAGTTCGCGAAATCATGCGCGAAATTTTAGAAGGTAGAGCCAATCCAGAAGATTTAAAGCGTTTCTTACTTGCGCTAAAAGAGAAGGGCGAGACTTCAGATGAAGTTGGCGCACTAGTTGCCGAAATGTATGAACATGCAGCGCCGATAAATATTTCCCAGCGCGCAGTCGACATTGTCGGAACTGGTGGCGACAAGATGAACACCATAAATATCTCAACCATGTCCGCAATCGTTGCGGCGGCCGCAGGTGCCGTAGTTGTAAAACATGGAAATCGTGCTGCCTCTTCAAAATCAGGTTCGGCAGATTTATTAGAAGCGCTAGGTGTGGCCATCAATTTAGATGGCAAGTTGGTTGAACATTGCGTCTCTGAATTAAGAATTGGCTTCTGCTTTGCGCCGAATTTTCATCCATCAATGCGCCATGCCGCTCCAGTTCGAAAAGAGTTAGGCGTTCCGACGGTATTCAACATTTTGGGCCCACTTGCCAATCCAGCCAAACCTAAATCTGCTGCCATTGGCGTAGCCAATGATCGAATGCATTTAGTGATGGCGCAGGTGCTAGGAGATCGAGGCGTAGACGGCTTTGTTTTCCGCGGTGATGATGGCCTTGATGAATTGACCTTAACCACCACAACGCAAGTTTTAACGATTGGAAATGGTGAGATTGAATCTGGTCTTATCGATCCGCCAAAATTTGGCATTGAATATTCACCAATTCAAAAGTTAGTTGGAGGCGAGGCCTCAGAGAATGCCAAGATTGCATTAACCGTATTTGCTGGTGAAAAAGGTGCACCAAGAGATACCACCATTTTGAATGCGGCTGCCGCTATTACAGCGTTTAACAACGATGCAGAGTTGGATTTAGCAACTAGATTTGAGGAGGGTATCGCTGAAGCGAAGCAGGCAATCGATAGTGGCGCTGCCACTGATTTATTAAATCGTTGGGTTAAATTAACTCAAGCGCTAGTTAATTCATAGTTACCAATTCGGGCAATTTGCGAATTAGGCCCGAAGGTTGCAAATCCATATTCACCTTCAACTTTGACCAGCCGCACACCAGGGGATTCTAAGAAGTTTAAGATTAATTCAACTTCCTCATGATTGACCTGCTGTAGAAAGCCGGAATTTGGTACTTGTTCGGCCATTAGATCTAGAGCCGATAGCGCCTTTGAAACCGAGGTAGTGGCAGTGGAGATATTTGTAGCTGCTAAACGACCATATTTAATGTTGACGAATTCCCAATGTTCTCCGATAGCTTTTGCGACGACTAGCTCTGGTAATTTTGCGATCGAATTTAATCTTTCGATTCGCGCTGCAGCGCGGACTAGGTAAGAATATTTTTCACGAACTTCGATGGCTTCTTCAAACTTTTCGTTGATCGAAAGTTCAGCCATCTTCAAATTTGAGCTTTCATGAATTTCGCGAAAATCGATCTCTAATAAATTGCGATAGCGGGCAGTGATCTCTGAGTAACTGGATAGGGATTGGTTGCCGATACATGGGGCACCGCATTTATTAATTTCAAAGAGGATGCAAGGGGAGGCGGTTTTGATTGATTTATCGGTGATTTTTGGCTTGCACTGACGTAGCGGTAGGTGTTCATGAACTGCCGCTAACGCTAATTCAATGGCAGCGCCACCCGAGATTGGACCGATACTTCCTGAAGGATCTGGCGGCGCACCTTTACTGATTATCAATCTTGGAAAGTTTTCCTCAGTCAATTTAAGCCATGCGACCCGTTCTGGAAATCTAGAGCGACGGTTATATCTTGGTTGGGCGCCTTGAATTAACCGAAGTTCGCGCACCTGCGCTTCAAGCGCGGTAGGTGTGATGATGTAATCAATACCTTCAGTAATGCTGATCATTTCCCTAATTCGTTTACGAGTTTCACCTGCTGTGAAATAGGTGCGAACTCGAGCGCGCAAATTCTTGGAAGTTCCTACATAAAGTGGATCGCCCTTAGCATCGCGAAAAATATAGACACCTGGCGCTGCGGGCAGATTTGCTGCCAGATGTTTCTTGGCTGTCTGCGCTTTACTTACTCGATTTGAAAATTCCTTTAACTCTTCTAAAGTGAAGATGCTGAAGGAACCCAGTCTCTCAATTAACCCGTGCAAAACGGAAACAGTGGCGCGAACATCATCAAGCGCCCGGTGATTTGGCGTGGTTTGCGCTTTAAAGAATTCCGCCAAAGTTGCTAATTTAAAATTGCGCACCTCTTCACGATTTAAAGTATGGCGCGCGATTTTGACAGTATCTAGAACTTGAAACTTTGGCCATGTATATTCCAGTTGGCTAGCAGCAGCTTTTAAAAAACTAATATCGAATTGGGCGTTATGTGCCACCAATACCGTCTCTTCAGGGCTACCTAAGAATTCCAATAACTGCGGAAAGACTTGATCAATTGTGGGAGCGGGAAGGAGCATCGCTTCGGTGATTCCAGTGAGCACCGTAATAAAGGGTGGTAGCGGTACACCTGGGTTTATTAAGGTTTGGAATTCACCTATTACTTGGCCGCCCTGAACTTTCATCGCGCCAATTTCGGTGATGGCATTTAATCCGGGCGAGCCACCAGTAGTTTCTAAATCGATAACTACAAAGGTGGTAGCAGCAAGGTGGCGACCCAAATCATCGAAAGATCCTTGCCATGCTATCTGTTCCACGAGTTGAAGAGTAAATTAGAGATATGACAAATACACCTGGTTCTGCCCCTGAAGGATGGCTCTCTGATTTTGCTGCAGATGGCAGTGGAGCAAATGCAAAAACAGGAATTGTTTTAGTTCATGGGTTTACGGGATCTCCCGCAGGAATGCGACCATGGGCACACTTTCTTCACGAACGTGGATATACCGTGCGCGTTCCACGTCTTCCTGGCCACGGAACCAAATGGCAAGATTTAAATGAAGTTAAGTGGCAAGAGTGGCCAGATCGTGCAAGTAAAGATGTCGAAGAACTCTTAGCAAAATGCGATCGTGTATTTATCTTCGCCCTTTCAATGGGTGGTGCCACTTCCATCCAAGTAGCACATAGATATGGTTCAAAAATATCCGGGTTGGTTTTTGTAAATCCCATGATCACCATAAAAGGTCCCGCACAATATTTCGTACCGATACTCTCTAATTTCGTCGCAAGCACTAAAGCTGTTGGGGGAGATATCAAACGTCCAGGTGCAAGTGAATGGTCTTACAACGCTCTGCCATTGAAAGGTGTGGTTCAACTTAGAAAGTTACTGCGCGATTCCAGAGCTAAGTTGCCAGAGATAAAGGTGCCATTTATGATTTTTCATTCAGTTGATGATCACGTATTGCCGGTTTACAACACTGAGATTTATATGGATGAAATTGGTTCTGCGGTTAAACAGCGAATTGAATTAACAAACAGTTATCACGTAGCGACAGTTGATTATGATGCTGAGATCATCTTTGAAAACTCGCTGCAGATGCTCCGCTAATTCCAGCGATTTTCAATATCAGGTTCGCGCCGTACCAGAATCTTCCAGATCTCATCTGGTTCAATTCCGGTAGCTAGCGCCGCTTCAATAGTCATAGATCCCAGCTCAGTTATGGCAACATCTTTTGCCATAGTTTCCGCATTTGGATATACCTGATTTAGGCGGTTCCAAAATTCACTAATGCGCACGTGTAAATGCCAATCCGATCGCGAGAATCGCAATGCCTATTGCGCTAAATGCCGTTAGTGCTCTTCGTACCTTTGGTTTTTGAATCCATTTAGCTGATTTATCGACGATCGTAATCATTAGTGAATACCAAGACATCGAAATTAGCGCCCAGACGCAGGTCAGCAAGAAAATACCCCAACCTAAATTGAAGTCCTTGGGTACAAACTGTGGCACTAGACCAACGCTAAATACCGCTGCCTTTACATTAGTTAAATTAGTTGTGATTCCGATATTAAATGCCGCACCAAACTTCTTAGCGCTCTCACCAATTTCATATTCAAATTTGCCGGCTTCATTTCGCAGATGGAGCAGAGTTTGAATAGAAAGTAGCGTCAAATATCCAACGCCAGCCCATTTCAAAATATTGAATGCGGTTGGCGATGCTTGAAATATTGCAGATAGGCCGACGCCACTTAAGAGGCCCCAAATTATTAACCCCGTGGTGTTGCCAAATACCGAATAGAAAGCTGCATCTTTCCCGCTAATTATTGATTGCCTTAACACCATTGCCATTCCTTGGCCGGGGACTGCAACAATCACTAAAACAGTCAACGCAAATGCAGGTAATACTTTGAGAAGTTCAATCATTTAAACCAACTCACCTACCGTGACTGACACGAACGTGAGTCTAGTATTCAACCTATGAATAAGGGGAAGCTCTTCGAATGGTTCGGCGTGGTTACCGCCATTGCTTACTCACTATTAGTTGCATCTAATACTGGTCTGGAATTTATTGGTTTTAGCCTTTTGCTACTTAGCTCATTATTAATTGGAATTTGGGCTTATCTTGGCAAGCATCGTGGGATTCTCTTTTTGCAGTTTTTCTATGCCACCGCAGGAATTATCGGAATGATTCGTTGGTATAACTAAAGTGCCAAAGGTTCTTTCGGTCAATATTGCGGCAGTCATTCATGAAGGGGCCTGGACTGGCAGTGAAGGCCGAACTGGTATTGATAAGAGAGCTACTGACCAAACTATCCGATTTGAAAATGATGGCGTCGCAGGTGATGTAGTTGTAGATAGAAAACACCATGGCGGTTACGACAAAGCTGTTTATGCATATGCCAAGGAAGATGCGCTCTGGTGGGAAGCTCAAATTGGTCGTGAAATCTCCAATGGCGCTTTTGGTGAAAATCTAACCACTGAAGGTATTGATGTAAATGCAGCGTTAATCGGTGAGCGCTGGGAGATTGGTTCGGTAATTCTTGAGGTCTCCGAGCCGAGAATTCCATGTCGAGTTTTTGCTGGTTTCTGGGATCGACCAACTCTGATTAAAGATTTCACGGACGCAAGACGTCCAGGAAGTTATTTGCGAATTATCAAAGAGGGCGAAATCAAAGCTGGAGATGGGATAAATGTGATTTTTAAACCTGAACACGCCATCACAATTAGAGATTTATTTGCTGCCAAATCTGGAGAGCGTGCGAAAATTTCTCAGTTAAAAGAGGTTTCCGCGCTATCTGATAAATGTAAAGAGTGGTTAGCGAATCTCTAGTGGATGCATTGGTGATCAAAATTGAAATCTAAGCTTTCGCTGGGCTTTCCGGTTTTTCTCGCATCCGTAAATATGCGAGCTGGATTGGTCTTAATTGGTCCGTTAATTCCAATACTCAAAGAGTATTTTGGATTAAGTAACACTCAACTTTCGTTATTGGCAGCAATACCACTAATTTGTTTTGCAGGTTCCAGTCTAATTATGGGTTTTGTAGGCAAATTGGGTTCGAGTAACAGAATTATTACTTGGGCTTTGATTACTCTATCGATAGCATTGATTGCGCGAGCATTTACTGGGGAAATCGGTTTGTTTGTGTTCTCTTTTCTAATGGGAATTTCGATTGCGGTTATGAATTACGAGATTCCTGCTTGGATTAAAGAGCACGCACCAAATGATTCAGGATTTATGACTGGAATTTATGTCACGATCATGGGTATTTTTGCAGCAATTTCAATCGCAATTACAGTTCCGCTTGCCGAAAGCAGTTCACTTTCTTGGCGCATGTCAATGATTCCTTGGATAGTCGTTTCCATCTTAAGCGCGCTTTATTGGAAAATTCGGATTCGAAGTGGTGGAGTGGTGACGGTAAAGAAAGCTCCACATTTCTGGCAATCTCAAGCTTTCAAGAACCCTATTGCTTGGGCGCTGGTCTTCTTTTTTGGGTTGGAATCAATGGCCTTTTATGGGACCGCAACTTGGTTTCCAACACTCTTAACAACCAAAGGTTTTACGTTAAGAGATGCCGCCATAGCGATTTCCATCTCAGGCTTGATTGGAAGCGGTGTGAGTATCGCGGTTCCACACTACGTTGAAAAGTTAAAAGACCCTCGAATTGCAATCGTTTTGGTCTCTGCAATTATGACTCTTGGTTTCTTTATGATTACTGTACAAGAAGGTCAAATTTTATTACTTTGGTTAACGATTTCTAATATTGGAATATCAATAGTTTTCCCGATTGCACTTCTTCTATATGGCGCTAAATATGATTCGCCAGAAGCGACTCGAAATCTTTCGACAATGGTTCAATCTCTTGCATACGTGCTCTCTGCAACGGGTCCGCTATTCATGGGTGTTTTGCATGATCGCTTTAATAGCTGGGATGCGGCTATGTATGGGGTAGTAGGGCTCTGCATCCTTCAATTAATAACTGGATGGATTGTCGGCAAGCCTTCGAAAATACCTTATTAATGACTTTGTATTAAATTTAATCTCTGCAGGGTCGAGTCGATTTGCTTTGAAGCTATTTATTTTTTAATTAATTGGATAGCCAAGTGCCAACCCACAAATCAAGCGATAATATTTCGGAATCTCAAAATCAAATCAGATTGCATCAT
>JBJTCN010000073.1:0-18959 GCA_046091905.1 Candidatus Nanopelagicaceae bacterium | reverse complement strand
TCAATTCAGTACGATGACCAAATCGGCAAATTATCATTAATTGGCGCTGGTATGCGCTCACATCCAGGCGTCACCGCAACCTTCTTCGCCGCGATGTCAGATGCCGGAGTAAATATCGAAATGATCTCTACTTCGGAAATTCGCATTTCAATTGTCTGCCGTGCGAATGATTTAGATAAAGCGGTACGCGCTGCACATACTGCATTTGAATTAGATGCAGATGGCGAAGCAGTTGTTTACGGAGGATCCGGACGATGAGCAAACTTCCATCGCTTGCAGTTGTTGGCGCTACCGGCGCGGTGGGCACCGTAATGTTAGATATTCTCTCTAAGCGTCCAAATGTTTATGGCGAGATTCGATTGATTGCATCAGCGCGTTCTGCGGGAAAGAAATTAGTTTGCCGCGGTGAAGAGTTAACCGTAGTTGCGTTATCACCAGAGGCATTTGATGGCATCGACATCGCAATGTTCGATGTGCCAGATGAGATTTCCGAAGAGTGGGCGCCAATAGCAGTTTCTCGTGGTGCAGTCGTCGTTGATAATTCTGGCGCATTCCGAATGGATAAGAAAGTTCCATTAGTAGTTCCAGAAGTAAATCCAAAAGATGCCAAGAAGCGACCAAAAGGAATTATTTCAAATCCAAATTGCACCACGCTTTCCATGATTGTGGCAATGGGTGCGTTAAATAAGAAATTTGGTTTAAAAGAACTTATTGTCTCTTCTTATCAAGCGGCTTCCGGCGCTGGACAACCAGGTATTGATACTTTGCAAGCACAATTAAAAGAAGTTGCCGGCAAAGGTCTTGGCGATGTAGCTGGCGATGTGCGCGCAGCGATCTCTGATTTAGGTCCATTCCCGGCGCCGCTGGCAATGAATGTCGTCCCATGGGCAGGTTCATTAAAGGATGAGGGTTACACATCTGAAGAGTTAAAGGTGCGCAATGAATCCCGCAAGATTCTGGGCATGCCTAAATTAAAGGTATCTGCGACATGTGTTCGTGTACCAGTGCTTACCACTCACTCTTTAACAGTGCACGCTACTTTTAAAACAGAAGTTAGCCGTAAAGCAGCGCAAGCGGCACTTCGTAAAGCAGAGGGAGTTGAGCTTCTGGATAATCCAGAAAAGAAAGAATTTCCAACTCCAGCAGATGTAGTCGGAACTGATCCAACTTGGGTTGGTCGAGTACGTCAGTCTTTAGACGACCCTAAATCAATTGACCTATTCCTATGCGGCGATAATCTACGCAAAGGTGCTGCGCTCAATACTGCGCAGATTGCAGAGTTAGTAGCAAAGGAATTAATTAAATGAGCGCATTAAAAGATAAATTGCAGAGCGATCTAAATGGCGCGATTAAATCTCGCAATACTGTAGTTGCAGAGACCATTCGCATGGTGCTCTCTGCAATCACCAACGAAGAGGTTGCTGGCAAAGAAAAGCGTGAGCTCTCTGATGCAGAAGTGATTACGGTATTAACTCGCGAGGCCAAAAAGCGTCGCGAAGCGGCAGAGGCATTTGAAACTGGTGGCCGCGCAGATCGTGCGGCGGCAGAGCGCGCCGAAGGTGAAGTTATTGCTGGTTACCTGCCAGCGCAATTATCAGAAAGCGAAATTAAAAATCTAATCGCAGAGACCATTGCGGCAATCGGTGCATCAGGACCTGCAGATATGGGCAAGGTAATGGGCGGCTTAAAGGCAAAAGTTGCTGGTAAAGCAGATGGCGCACTTGTTTCATCACTAGTTAAGGAAGCTCTAAACAAATGACAGACAAAGTTAAGTTTGAATACGTAACCGTGCCACTTTTAACTCATGCAACTAAGCAGATTCTTGATACTTGGGGTTCTGAAGGTTGGGAACTAGTACAAGTGGTTCCAGCTCCAGGTGGCGGAGATTCACTAGTTGCATATATGAAGCGCGAGGTTAAATAAGTGATTGATGTACGCGCGAAATTAGCGGAGAAGGGATTAACCCTTCCAGTTGCAGCGAAACCAGTTGCTGCTTATGTTCCAGCAGTTCGGACCGGAAATATTGTTTTTACTGCAGGTCAATTGCCATTAGTTAATGGAGAGATGGCGCAAACTGGAAAAGTTGGCGCAGAAGTTTCTGTTGATGAAGCAAAACATTTAGCTGAGATCTGTGCGCTTAATGCACTTGCCGCAGTCGAACTAGTTGCGCCAGTTGATTCAATTGTGAAAGTAGTGCGTATCGTTTGCTACGTAAATGGTGCACCAGGTTTTGTTTCGCAACCAGCAGTTGCCAACGGCGCATCCGAGCTATTTATGCATATCTTTGGCGATGCTGGAATTGCGGCCCGCTCTGCGTTAGGTGTAGCCGAACTTCCACTTAATTCGCCAGTTGAGGTTGAACTGACTGTCGAAGTCTTGCCAGCAATTATTTAGAGCGCTTAGTCAAACGCTCTAAATCGGTAATCAATACCGCGCGACCATCAAGCTTTAACCATCCGCGTCCTGCGAAATCAGCTAACGCTTTATTTACAGTTTCGCGAGAAGCGCCAACTAATTGCGCTAGCTCTTCTTGAGTTAGATCGTGATGTACAAAAAGACCTTCTTCTGTCTTTTTGCCAAAGCGATCGCCTAAATCAAGGAGCGCCTTTGCGATGCGACCTGGCACATCTGAGAAAACTAAATCGCCAACTGCTTCATTGGTGCGGCGCAGACGTTGCGCTAAACGACCAAGTAATTGCAACGCTACATCTGGATATTCCTTTAACCATGGAATTAATTTGTCATGGCCAAGTGAGAGCAATTTTGCATCAGTAACTGCCGTGGCAGTTGAGGTACGTGGTCCTGGATCAAATAGCGAGAGCTCGCCGAACATTTCGCCAGGTCCTAATATCGAAAGTAGATTTTCGCGGCCATCGCCAGAGGAAGTGCCAAGTTTTAACTTGCCTTCAACAACTACATAAACTTGATCACCAGCATCGCCTTCAGCGAAGAGAATTCCACCTCGGTTGATCTTGACTGGTGTCATTGCGCTACGTAGAGAAGCTGCTGCGGCATCATCAAGAGCAGTAAATAGAGGCGCTTTCTTAACTACATCATCTTCATTGCTCATTTCTTAATCTTAACTCTAAAGGTGCTTTAGGTAAAAATCGGCAGTAATTTAAGGGCATGGATCAGGCCAGAGAGACATTTAAAATCCTGACCAAAACCTATCCACACGCAACCTGCGAGTTAAATTTCAAGAACCCGCTGCAATTGGTTGTAGCTTCGGTACTTTCAGCCCAATGCACGGATAAGAGAGTCAATCTTGTGACACCTACGCTCTTTAAGAAATATAAGAGCGCAAGAGATTATGGCAACGCCAATATTCATCAATTAGAAGATCAAATCCGTTCAATTGGATTATTTCGTGCTAAAGCTCGCAACATTAAAGCACTTGGCATGATGGTTGATGCAGATTATGGTGGCAAAGTTCCAGATACATTAGAAGAGCTCGTTAAATTGCCAGGCGTTGGACGTAAAACTGCCAATGTTGTTTTGGGCCATGCCTTTGATATTCCGGGAATTACTGTTGATACGCATTTCGGCCGGTTGTCGCGCAGATTTGGTTGGACCAAATCTTTAGACCCGGTGAAGATTGAACTTGAAGTAGGTGCGCTCTTTCCTAAGAAAAATTGGGTGGATTTATCCCAACGCGTGGTCTGGCACGGTCGACGTATCTGTCATTCCCGCAAACCGGCATGTGGCGCTTGTCCATTACAGAATATATGTCCATCATTTGGCATTGGTGAGATTGATAAGGGAAAAGCAAAGAAGTTGGTGAAGCGCGATGAAGATTTTCGCTAGTCTGTTTGCAGCAACGCTGCTTTTAACATCATGTTCCTCATCGCAAGCTAAAACTACTTATACAGATGGCAAAGTAGTTAATTGCAATTCAATTAAACATGTCGATGGCAGTGAAATTGAACTTCTCTGTTTAGGTGATGGCAGCGTAATTGATTTAAAATCTCTTCGTGGCCCAATGATGCTAAATATTTGGGGCTCTTGGTGCCAACCATGTAAAGCAGAGATTCCATACTTACGTCAGTTTTACGATAAGTACAACGATCAAGTTCAATTGGTAGGACTTGATGTTGAAGAGCCAAGTAAAGAAGCGGCGCGACCATTTATCGAATCACATGGCTTTATCTGGCCCAGCCTCTTTGATCCAGATGGCCGAACTCGCGCAGTTATCGGAATGGGCGTACCAGTAACTTGGTTTATTGATGAATCCGGCAAAATTATCTACAAGAAAGTTGGCGCTTTTGCTGATTTCGCAGAGGTAGAGAAGTTAGCTAAGAAATACTTTAATCTTCAGTAGAAGATGTAAGTCCCTCTTTAATTAAATTCATAACATTTGGATCTGCCAAAGTTGTTGAATCACCAACTGCGCGATTTTCCGCCACATCTCGTAGTAAACGGCGCATGATTTTGCCACTTCGCGTTTTAGGCAGTTCATTAACCACCAAAATCTGTCGTGGTCTTGCAATAGCGCCAATCTCTTTCACTACATGAGCTTTTAAAGCGGTAATAAGCGCTTCACCTTTGGTGTGATCAATTCCGCCGCGCAAAATTACAAATGCCACAATTGCTTGGCCGGTCATCGCATCATTAGCACCGACCACCGCTGCTTCGGCAACCTCTTCATGTGAAACCAATGCAGATTCAACTTCAGTTGTCGAAATACGATGTCCGGAAACATTCATAACATCATCTACGCGACCTAATAACCAATAAGCACCGTCGCTATCTAACTTTGCACCGTCGCCTGCAAAGTAAACACCTTCATATTTGGACCAGTAGGTCTCTTTGTAACGCTCTGGTTCGCCCCAAACACCGCGCAACATTGATGGCCATGGTTTATCCAAAATCAAATAACCACCATGTCCTTTACCAACTTCATGCGCGTGATCATCAACAACTTTTGCGCTAATTCCTGGCAGTGGTCGCATGGCAGAACCTGGTTTAGTTGCAGTCACACCAGGCAATGGCGAAATCATGATTGCGCCAGTTTCGGTCTGCCACCAAGTATCAACAATCGGGCAGCGATTGCCACCAATCACTTCGCGGTACCACATCCAAGCTTCTGGATTAATAGGTTCACCAACTGATCCAAGCAGGCGTAGAGATTTCAAATTAAATTTATTTGGAAATTCATCGCCCCACTTCATCCAAGTACGAATTAATGTTGGTGCAGTATAAAGAATAGTTACTTTATATTTTTCGATAATTTCAAATAAGCGCCCTTTATGTGGAGTATCTGGCGTACCCTCATACATAACTTGAGTCGCACCATTTATTAGCGGGCCATAAACCACATATGAATGGCCGGTAATCCAACCGACATCTGCCGTGCACCAATAAATATCTCTCTCTGGCTTTAAATCAAAGACTGCGCGATGTGTATAAGCAGCCTGCGTTAAATATCCACCAGTGGTATGGAAAATTCCCTTTGGTTTGGCAGTGGTTCCGCTGGTGTAGAGAATCAAAAGTGGATGCTCAGAATCAAAACTCTCCGCCACATGTTCGGCAGGCTGGCGGTCAACAATTTCATGCCACCACACATCGCGGTCGCTCCATGCAACTTCTTGGCCAGTTCGCTTTACAACTAAAACTCTCTTTACATTGTGCTCTCCGCGAAGCGCTTCATCAACCGCTGGTTTTAGCGCAAAAGCAGCGCCTTTTCGATAGCCGCCATCGGCGGTAATCACCAATCGCGCATCGGCATCTTGAATTCTAGAGATTAAAGCTTCGGCACTAAATCCACCAAAGACCACAGAGTGCGCTGCGCCGACACGTGCACATGCCAACATTGCGACTGCAGCTTCAGGAATCATCGGCATATAAATTGCAACGCGATCGCCCGCTTTAATTCCTAACTCTGTTAAAGCATTAGCTGCTTTCTTAACTTCAGCTAATAACTCTGCATATGTAATGGTGCGGGTGTCACCAGGTTCGCCTTCAAAGAAAAATGCCACTCGATCGCCGCGCCCTTCATCAACGTGGCGATCTAAGCAATTTACCGATGCATTCAATTTTCCATCAACAAACCATTTTGAAAATGGCGCCTGCCAATCTAAAACTGTATGCCAACGCTTATCCCACTTTAAATATTCAGCTTTAGATTCCCAGAATGCAATGCGATCTGCTTCGGCAAGTGCATACTCTGATTCTTTGATATTTGCTTGACCAGCAAATTCGGCTGTGGGTGCAAAGGTGCGATCTTCGCTTAAGAGGTTCTCCACCTGATCTTGTGACATGAGATGTGAGGTTACTAGTTTCGTCTATCCACAGCAATGAGATTTGCCGAAAAATTAAGCAAATAAAAGCGTGAAGATTTGCCTCTAGTAGAAAGGCGAACCATGCTCGCATCATTTATTGCGCTCTTGATGAAATTCTTTTCATCAACTGCCAACGTCAAGCTGCTAATGGCGGCGCTAGCCAAGTTATCGACTGCGCTGGCCTAATCCGGCATAACCGGCAAAAATTGCCGCTCTATTGTGGGGCTAAGACCCTGCATAGAGCGGCGATTTTATTTTGCGCCTTTCAGATGGTTGGATTAGCCGTAAGCCTCCAGTCGACCCAACGGCGCGTTCGGTGCGAGATTTACCAAATTACCGAGGAGCAAAAATGGCAATTGCAACCCCTGAAATTTATGCAGAGATGCTTGATCGCGCTAAGAAAGGCGCATTCGCATATCCAGCAATTAACGTATCTTCATCACAGACTCTAATCGCAGCTATTCGTGGCTTCGCAGAGGCAGAGTCAGATGGAATTATTCAGTTTTCTTGGGGCGGTGCCGAATATGCATCTGGTTCTACCGTTAAAAACGCAACTGATGGTGCCGTAGCACTTGCAGAGTTTGCTCATGTAGTTGCTAAGAATTACAACGTAAATATTGCGCTACATACAGATCATTGCCCAGTGGAAAAGTTAGATATATTTATGCGACCGCTACTTGCAATTGGCGCAGAGCGCATCAAGTCTGGCCAGAAGCCACTATTTAATTCGCATATGTGGGATGGCTCAGCTGTCGATATGAATGAAAATATGAAGATTGCAGATGAATTAATTGATAAGTGCGCTGCCGCAAAAACAATTTTGGAAATTGAAATTGGTGTAGTTGGCGGAGAAGAAGATGGCGTTGAAGCAAAGCACGATGCCAAGCTCTACTCAACTCCAGAAGATGCGCTGCATACAATCAAGACACTAGGTTCTGGCGAACGTGGTCGTTACATGGTGGCAGCAACTTTCGGAAACGTTCACGGTGTTTACAAGCCAGGTAACGTGGTGTTGCAGCCAAAGATTCTGGCAACTTTGCAGGAAGCGGTTGCAAAAGAACTTGGAATGGCCGCTGGATCAAAGCCAATGGATCTAGTTTTCCATGGTGGTTCTGGCTCATTACTTACAGAGATTCGCGAAGCGCTTGATTACGGCGTAATTAAGATGAATATCGATACTGATACTCAGTATGCGTTTACTCGCCCAGTTGTAGATCACATGCTTAAGAATTACGACGGAGTGTTGAAGATTGATGGCGAAGTCGGAAATAAGAAGACCTACGATCCACGTGCTTGGGGAAAATCAGCAGAAGCAGGTATGGCTGCACGTGTAGTTCTTGCTTGCGAAGATCTTCGCTCTACCGGAACTTCTCTAAAGAAGTAAGTTCAAACAGTGCCAGCGCTAGTTCTCCTTGGTGCGCAATGGGGCGACGAAGGAAAAGGTAAAGCCACAGATCTACTCGGTGATCGCGTTGATTATGTAGTCCGCTATCAAGGCGGAAATAATGCCGGTCATACCGTAGTAATTGGTGATCAAAAGTATGCGCTACACCTTCTGCCTTCCGGAATTCTCTCTTCAAATTGCGTGCCAGTAATTGGAAATGGCGTTGTAATTGATCCCGCAGTTTTATTAGAAGAGATCAAAGGCCTAAACGAACGCGGCATTGATACTTCAAAGCTAACCATTTCTTTAAATGCACATTTAATTACTCCCTATCATCGCACCATCGATAAAGTTACGGAACGTTTCTTAGGTAAAGCAAAGATCGGAACCACTGGCCGCGGTATTGGACCTGCATATGCAGATAAGATCAATCGCATCGGAATTCGTGTACAAGATCTTTTTGATCCATCAATCTTGCGACAGAAGTTAGAAGCAGCACTAAAAGATAAGAACCAAGTTTTAGTTAAAGTCTTTAATCGCAACAACATTAATGTCGAAGATGTGCTGACAGAGTATTTAAATTACGCAGAGATTCTCCGCCCATATGTGGCCGATACTGCATTAATTTTAAATAAAGCTCTAGAAGCAGGAAAAACTGTGCTTTTAGAGGGCTCCCAAGGCACATTGCTTGATGTCGATCACGGAACTTATCCGTATGTAACTTCTTCAAATCCAACTGCCGGTGGCGCATGTACCGGCTCTGGTATTGGCCCGACCAAAATTGATCGAGTCATCGGTATTTTGAAAGCGTATACAACTCGCGTTGGTAGTGGGCCGTTCCCAACTGAACTTTTTGATGAAGATGGCGAAGCGTTACGTCGTATTGGTGGCGAAGTCGGTGTTACAACTGGCCGTAACCGTCGTTGCGGTTGGTTTGATGCACCAATTGCCCGCTATGCAACACGCGTAAATGGATTAACCGATTTCTTTTTAACTAAGTTAGATGTCTTAACTGGCTGGGAGAAAATTCCAGTTTGTGTGGCATATGAAATTGATGGCAAGCGAGTTGAAGAAGTTCCAGCTTCGCAATCTGATTTCCACCATGCAAAACCAATTTTTGAATATCTAGATGGCTGGAAGGAAGATATTTCAAATTGCAAAAAATTTGAAGAACTTCCAATCAATCCACAGAAATATGTTGCGTATTTGGAAGAGATAAGCGGCGCACCAATGTCGGCCATCGGAGTCGGGCCGGGGCGCGATCAGACCATCGTCGTCAAGGAATTTATCTAAAGATGAAGGTGCTGCTGATAGGAAGTGGAGGACGCGAACACGCGCTAGCCACAGGACTATCAGCAGATAAATCAGTTACAGAGTTGCATGCCGCCCCCGGTAATCCAGGCATTGCAGAACTTGCCAAAATTCATAAGCTTTCAATTTCTGATAATGAAGCAATTGTTAATTTGGCTAAATCTTTAACAATTGATTTAGTAGTTATTGGCCCAGAAGTGCCATTGGTAAATGGAGCAGCAGATGCGCTGCGTGCAGAAAAGATTGCAGTTTTTGGCCCTTCAAAAGCGGCAGCGCAACTTGAAGGTTCTAAACATTTTGCCAAAGGTGTGATGCGCGATGCTGGAGTGCCAACTGCAAAATCTTTTACTTGCGAAAATCAAAAAGAAATTGAACGCGCGCTAGACACATTCGGTGCGCCATATGTGGTTAAAGATGATGGGTTAGCTGCCGGCAAAGGGGTAGTGGTAACTGATGATCGCGAAATTGCACTGCAACATGCACTTACTTGCAATCGGGTAGTTATTGAAGAATATTTAAGTGGACCAGAGATTTCACTCTTTGGAATCTCTGATGGCACCAATATTTTGCCGATGCAACCTGCACAAGATTTCAAACGCGCGCACAACAATGATGAAGGGCCAAATACGGGCGGTATGGGTGCTTACTCACCATTACCTTGGGCGCCATCAGACATTATTGAAGATACGTACAAACAAGTCTTAGCGCCGATGATTGCAGAGATGGCAGCGCGCGGAACTCCATTTGTGGGATTACTTTATGCCGGATTAGCAGTTACAGATCGTGGAATAAAAGTTATTGAATTTAATGCAAGATTCGGAGATCCAGAGACTCAAGTTTTGATTCCAAGACTTAAAACACCACTTGCGCAATTACTTTATAAAGCGGCCACAGGTAATTTAATTGATTCGGTTTTGGAATGGCGTGATGAATCTGCAGTAACGGTGGTGCTTGCGGCAAATGGATACCCAGCAGACGTTAAGACCGGCGATGAAATTTCAAGCCTAAATGCGATTGATGGCGTAACGATTTTCCATGCTGGCACAAAAGGCGACGGTGCCTTGCGCTCATCGGGTGGCAGAGTTTTAACAGTTACTGGCCTTGGTTCTGATTTAACGGAAGCGCGAAACAAGGCATATCGAACTATCTCTCAAATTAAATTGAAAGGCTCTTTCTACCGCAATGACATCGCGCTAAACGCGTCAATTGCGGAGAAGGGGAATTAATAAGGGAGAATGAGCCAGTGAGCGTCCTAGCTAATCGATACGCAAGCCTTGAAATGCGTCAGATTTTCTCTGCCGAAGCAAAGATCATCGCCGAACGCGAACTCTGGCTAGCAGTCGCTAGGGCTCAGAAAAAGCTGGGTCATCCAATTACCGATGAGCAGTTAACTGCCTATGAGAAGGTAAAGCGCGCAGTTCATTTAGATTCAATTGATGAACGCGAAAAAGCTACGCGCCATGATGTAAAGGCCCGTATTGAAGAATTTAATGCGCTCGCTGGCCACGAAATTATTCATACTGGCATGACTAGCCGTGATTTAACAGAGAATATTGAAGCCTTACAAATTCGTTTAGGTCTTGAGCTAATCCACGATAAGACTGTGGCGTTACTTGCAAGACTTGGTGAGAAAGCGGCGCAATACAGCAATCAACCAATGGCTGGTCGTTCACATAATGTGCCAGCACAAATTACTACTTTAGGAAAACGTTTTGCCTCAAGTGCAGAGGAATTACTTTATGCATACGAACGTTTAGTTTCACTTATAGATCGTTATCCAATGCGCGGGCTTAAAGGTCCAGTCGGTACTTCGCAAGATTCTATTGACCTACTTGGTTCATTTGAAAAGCATTCTTATTTAGAGAGTGAAATTGCAAACCACTTAGGATTTAAGCGGGTTTTGGATTCAACTGGACAGGTTTATCCACGTTCGCTTGACTATGAAGTGGTAACCACTTTGGTGCAATTAGCAGCAGCGCCATCTTCATTAGCAACTTCAATTAGATTGATGGCAGGTGCGGAATTAGTTACTGAAGGATTTAAAGCTGGACAAGTCGGAAGTTCCGCAATGCCACATAAGATGAATACTCGCTCTTGCGAACGCGTCAACGGTTTAGCCGTTATTTTGCGCGGCTATAGTGCGATGGTCGGTGAATTATCTGGTGATCAATGGAACGAAGGCGATGTCTCTTGCTCAGTAGTACGTCGCGTAGCAATTGCTGATGCTTTCTATGCAATTGATGGTTTATTAGAAACTATGTTGACGGTATTAAAAGAGTTTGGTGCATTTCCAGCTGTAATTAATGCCGAACTAGAACGCTATCTTCCATTCTTAGCAACAACCAAGATATTAATGGCTGCGGTAAAGGCAGGCGTGGGACGCGAATCAGCGCACGAAGTAATCAAAGAACATGCCACCAAAACCGCGTTATCTATGCGCGAAGGAGCTCCAAATAACTTATTAGAGGTATTAGCAGACGATCCACGCATTCCACTTGATCGCCAAGAGTTAAAAGCTTTAATTAATGATCCAATTGAATTTACTGGCGCTGCCCAGGAACAAGTTTCACGTGTAGTTAAACGCATCGAAGCGATTACTACAAAACATGCTGACGCTGCAAAGTATCAGCCTGGCTCTATTCGATGAGCGGATTTGGTCTAAAAGGCGCGCCTGCAGCGCCAGCAATTGCAGGATGGTCACATTTAAGAACTGGAAAAGTTCGAGATCTTTATACAAATGAAAAAGATGAACTATTAATTGTGGCATCTGATCGCATCAGCGCCTTTGATTGGGTCTTACCAACAGAGATTCCAAATAAGGGAAAAATTCTTACTGCAATTTCGCTCTTCTGGTTTGAAATGCTTTCTGAAATTGTGCCAAACCATATTATTTCAACGGAGGTACCAGCTAGCGTTGCTGGTCGCGCGGTAATTGCCAAACCATTACAGATGTTTGCAATTGAATGTGTTGCCCGTGGATATTTAACTGGAAGTGGTTGGGTCGAATACAAAACCAATCAAGAAGTTTGTGGCAATAAATTACCAGCTGGCTTAAGTGACGGTTCAAAATTATCGGAATCAATCTTTACTCCTGCCACCAAAGCAGAAATTGGTGATCACGACATTAATATAAATTTTGCTGATGCTGCCAAAATTGTTGGTAGCAAAGATGCAGCAGATTTAAAACGATTAACTTTGGCACTTTATGATCGCGCGAAAGATCATGCCGCGTCCCGTGAAATCATTCTGGTTGATACCAAATTTGAATTTGGCCGTGATGCAAATGGCACCATCACCTTAGGCGATGAAGCGCTCACCCCAGATTCTTCAAGATTCTGGGATCAAGACCATAACTCATTTGATAAGCAGTATTTACGAGATTATCTGGCAACTGTTTGGGATAAAGAGAGCGAACCTCCTACTATTCCGCAAGAAATAGTGGATAAAACTGCAGCTAGATATGAAGAGGCGTATTTCAGGTTAACGGGTAAGAGGAGTTAAAAATGGCAAAGATCATCGTAGAAGTCATGTTGAAACCCGAGATCTTAGATCCCCAGGGCCAAGCTGTTGCCTCTGCTCTGCCACGTCTTGGATTTAACTTTGCCAAGAGCGTGCGCCAAGGAAAGCGTTTTGAAATTGAAGTAGATGGAGAACCAACCAATAGCCAATTAAATGAAATCAATAAGGCTGCCGAAGTGCTACTTTCAAATCCAGTTATCGAAAATTACACCGTGCGAGTTGAGAAGTAATGCTTATAGGCGTTGTAACTTTTCCAGGCTCACTTGATGATCGCGATGCGCAGCGCGCAGTTCGCGAAGCAGGTGGCCAAGCAGTGACGTTATGGCATGGCGACTCATCTATCAATAATGTCGATGCGGTAATACTTCCTGGTGGATTCTCTTACGGAGATTATCTACGTTGCGGTGCAATTTCAAGATTCGCACCGGTTATGCAAGAGGTAATTGAAAAAGCAAAGTCAGGTTTGCCAGTACTAGGTATCTGTAATGGATTTCAAATTCTCTGTGAATCTCATTTATTGCCAGGTGCACTAACTCGAAATAAAGATCTGCACTTTATCTGTAAAGATCAAGAGCTAGAGATCGTTAATAATAAAACTTTATGGACTAGCGATTATCAAGCTGGCCAGAAAATTACGATTCCACTTAAAAATGGCGAAGGCTCATTTCAGTGTGATGATGAGACTTTAAAGATGCTGGAATCAGAGAATCGAGTAGTTGCCCGTTATGTTGGCAAGAATCCAAATGGATCACGCAATTTAATTGCCGGTATTACCAATGAACGTGGCAATATTGTCGGGTTAATGCCACACCCAGAACATGCGATTGAAGATTTATGTGGACCGGGTACCGATGGCTTGCCATTTTTTACCTCAATACTTAAAGCGCTGGTGAAGTAGATGTCGCTAGATACCGTAAAAAACGCTTTAAATACGCCTGATAATAGCCAGCCATTTGCTGAATTGGGATTAAAACCAGATGAATATCAGCGCATCCGCGACATCTTAAAGCGCCGCCCAACTTCATCTGAATTAGCAATGTATTCAGTGATGTGGTCAGAGCACTGTTCTTATAAATCATCAAAAGTGCATTTAAAACAATTTGGCGAGAAGGCACCAAAGTCCGATGCCTTGCTTGTAGGCATTGGCGAGAATGCCGGTGTCGTTGATGTCGGCCAAGGTTATGCCGTTACTTTCAAAATCGAATCACATAATCACCCATCATTTGTCGAGCCATATCAAGGTGCTGCAACTGGTGTCGGTGGAATTGTGCGTGACATTCTCACAATGGGCGCACGTCCAGTTGCAGTTATGGATCCACTTCGTTTTGGTCCGGCAGTTGCTGCAGATACTCGTCGCGTACTACCGGGAGTAATTGCAGGTGTAGGCGGTTACGGAAATTGTTTAGGCTTACCAAATATCGGTGGCGAAGTAGTCTTTGATGAAACTTATATTGGAAATCCATTAGTTAATGCGCTCTGTGTTGGCGTGATGAAACATGATCAAATTAAATTAGCAAAAGCATCAGGTGCTGGAAATTTAGTGGTGCTCTATGGCGCTAAAACTGGTGGCGATGGTATTGGTGGGGTATCAGTTCTAGCTTCAGAAACTTTTGGAGATGCTGGCCCTGCAAAGCGTCCATCAGTTCAAGTTGGCGATCCATTTGCGGAGAAAGTTTTAATTGAGTGTTCGCTAGAAATCTTTGCATCTGATTTAGTAGTTGGTATTCAAGATTTAGGCGGCGCTGGATTATCTTGCGCTACCTCAGAACTCGCTTCTGGTGGCACCGGAGGTATGCAAGTCGAACTAGATCGAGTGCCACTTCGCGATCCATCACTCTCTCCTGAAGAGATTTTGATGTCAGAATCTCAAGAGCGCATGTGCGCCATTGTGGAGCCAAAAAACATCGATAAATTCCTGGAAATCTGCGAGAAATGGGATGTCACCGCAACAGTGATTGGCCAAGTTACCGATGGCGATCGATTGATAATTACTTGGCATGGTGAGGTAATTGTGGATGTGCCGCCGCGCACTGTGGCTCATGATGGTCCGGTTTATCAACGGCCAATTGCTAAACCTGCCTATATTGATGAAGATGCAAAGCAAGTTTTAAATTTGCCGATGCCATCATCAGCCTCTGAAATTAAAGCAGCGGTATTAAAAATTGCAGCTGCCCCTAACATTGCCGATAAATCTTGGGTCACCAATCAATATGATCGTTATGTTTTAGGTAATACCGTGCAATCACAACCTGAAGATTCAGGAATGGTGCGAATCGATGAAGAGACTCATTTAGGCGTCGCCATCTCTACTGATGCAAATGCCAATTGGTCATATCTAAATCCTTATGAAGGCGCAAAGTTGGCGCTGCTTGAAGCTTGCCGAAATATCGCAACTGCCGGTGCAAAACCACTCGCCGTAACCAACTGTTTAAATTTTGGATCACCAGAAGATCCAGGTGTGATGTGGCAATTTGCAGAATCAGTTCGTGGTTTAGCTGATGCGTGTTTAGAGATGGGGCTACCTGTTACAGGTGGAAATGTCTCTTTCTATAACCAAACTGGTGATGTCGCAATCTTGCCTACTCCAGTAATTGGTGTGCTTGGTGTTATTGATGATGTACGTACTCGCACTCCGATGTCGTACAAAGAAGCAGGGCTCTCTCTTTTCCTAATCGGTGAAACTAAATCAGATTTTGCTGGTTCAGAATGGGCATATCTACACGGCCAACGTGGCGGCATCGCGCCAGTTTCAGATATTCCAACGGCCATGCGCCTTAATGAACTTTTAGTTGCCGGCAGAACTGAAAAAATATTTGTAGCAGCGCACGATCTATCTCACGGTGGGTTAGCCGCAGTTTTGACTGAAATGACGCTGAAAAACAACGTTGGCGCGAAGGTAAATCTTTCAAATCCAGCAGTTGATCTACTTAGTGAAACCCCTGGTCGAGTATTAGTAGCAGTCAAAGATGGCGCGAAGCTTGAGACACTTGGTGCCAAATTCTCAATTCCAGTTTCAAAGATTGGCGAAACTGGTGGAGTTTCTCTAGTAATTAACGATGCAGATATTTCGCTAACTGAACTACGTAAGTCTTATACTGAAACTTTCCCGAAACTATTTGGATAATGAATCGCGATCCGGAGGTGATGGCCCAAGTGAAAGCAACACTTGCTGAATTAGTTAAGCGCGCACCTGGTCGCGCCATCGAAGTGCGGATTCCACCTTATGCTGCAATTCAATGCGGTGATGGTCCAACACATACTCGCGGAACTCCACCAAATGTCATTGAAATGGATGCCGCAACTTGGTTATCACTTGCTTCAGGAGAAGTTGCATGGAAAGTGGCCATGGATTCTGGATTAATTAGCGCATCAGGCGCGCGCGCAGATTTAAGTGAGTATCTACCGATTGGAACAGCGCAATGAGACGTCCAGATGGCAAGTTAACTCATAATCTCTTTGAAGAGGATAAAGGACCACAAGATGCATGCGGCATCTTTGGAGTATGGGCGCCTGGTGAAGAAGTTGCCAAGCTAACTTTCTATGGCCTTTATGCGTTGCAACATCGCGGCCAAGAATCGGCAGGCATTGCCACCTCTGATGGCGAACGAATTTTGATTTATAAAGATATGGGTCTGGTATCGCAAGTTTTCACCGAACACGATTTAGCAAATTTAAAAGGTCACTTAGCTATTGGACATACGCGTTATTCCACAACAGGATCATCTACTTGGGTAAATGCGCAACCAACCTTGCGCCCTACTAAGTACGGCACTTTGGCGCTGGCCCATAACGGAAACCTCACAAATATCGGTGATTTACTGCAGGAATTAGCCAAACATCCAGAGACCGGAATTCAGGCCACAACGGACACCGAAGTAATGTCATCACTTATTGCGGTACGTGATGAGAAAAATTTGGAAGCATCCGCAGTTTCAGTATTGCCGCAATTAGAAGGTGCGTTTTCTTTAGTCTTTATGGACGAACATACCCTTTATGCCGCGCGCGATCGCCACGGAGTTCGTCCACTAGTTTTAGGAAAACTAGAACGCGGTTGGGTAGTGGCATCCGAAACCGCAGCATTAGATATTGTCGGTGCCGCTTTTGTTCGCGAAATCGAACCAGGTGAATTTGTGGCAATCGATGAAAACGGAATTAGATCATTCTGCTGGCACAAACCAGAACCAAAGGGTTGTTTATTTGAATATGTTTATTTAGCTAGACCCGATACCCAAATTGCGGGTCGCGGAATTCACGAAACTCGCGTAGCAATTGGTGAGCGTTTAGCGGTCGAAGCTCCGGCAGATGCAGATTTAGTTATTCCGGTGCCGGAATCCGGAACGCCATCTGCAATTGGATATGCCAAAGCTTCACATATTCCATATGGCCAAGGGTTAGTAAAAAATTCTTATGTTGGCCGCACCTTTATTCAACCATCACAAACAATTCGACAATTAGGTATTCGCCTTAAGTTAAATCCACTTCGTGAAATTGTGGAGGGTAAACGAATAGTGGTTGTCGATGATTCAATTGTGCGTGGAAATACCCAACGTGCAATTGTTCGCATGTTACGCGAAGCTGGCGCTAACGAAGTTCATGTCCGCATCTCTTCACCACCTGTTAAGTGGCCTTGCTTCTATGGCATCGACTTTGCAACTCGTGCTGAGCTAATTGCAAATGGTTTAGAAATTGAAGATATTCGTAGATCAATTGGTGCAGATTCTTTGGGCTATGTTTCACTGGAGGGGCTAATCGAAGCTACGACCATTGCGGAAAATAACCTTTGCCACGCTTGTTTTACCGGGGTTTATCCAACCCAGATTCCAGAAGATATGTCTGAAGGTAAATTGCGTTTAGAGGTATTAAATGATTGAGGCTTACAAAGCTGCTGGCGTAGATATTGATGCCGGCGAACGTGCCGTCGAATTAATGAAGGCTTCCATTGCAAAATCTCGTCGCAAAGAAGTTGTTGGTGATCTTGGTGGCTTTGCTGGTTTATTTGATGCCTCCGCACTTAAAGGAATGACTCGGCCATTACTTGCAACCTCAACAGATGGCGTTGGAACCAAAACTGAAATTGCTCGTTGGTTAGGTAAGTACGACACCATCGGTGAAGATCTTGTTGCAATGGTGGTTGATGATTTAGTGGTCTGCGGAGCAGAGCCACTCTTCATGACTGATTACATTGCGGTTGGAAAAGTTTTTCCAGAACGCGTTGCCGAAATTGTGGCAGGCATTGCGCGAGGTTGTGAAAAAGCGGGCACCGCTTTGGTTGGCGGTGAAACTGCAGAGCATCCAGGGCTACTTGAAGAAGATGAATTTGATATTGCAGGTGCTGCAACTGGTGTAGTTGATGAACCAAATTTACTAGGTGCTCATCTGATCAAAGAGGGCGATGTCATTATTGCGATGCCATCAAGTGGTTTTCACTCAAATGGCTACTCTTTAGTTCGCCACATTATTAAGAAGGCAAATTTAGATTTAAATTTTGTAGTCACTGAATACGGAATTTCCGCCGGCGAAGTCTTCCTAACACCAACTGAAATTTACGCATTAGATTGTTTAGCGTTAATTCGTGGCATGAAAGATAAGTTGCACGGATTTAGCCATATCACCGGCGGCGGAATTGCAGAGAACACCTTGCGCGTAATTCCTGAAGGTTTAACTGCGGTTTATGATCGCAGTACTTGGGCGCTTCCGGTTGAGATGGAATTTATGGCGCAAATGGGAGAACTAGCCCGCCCTGATATGGAGCGCGCTTGGAACTGCGGCATCGGCATGAGCGCAATTGTGGATTCAGGCTCAGCGCAGCTTGCGATTAAGTCGCTGGCCGCGCGGGGAATGAAGGCTTGGCAGGCGGGCGTTATACAGAAGCGTGAAGCTGGCCAAGCAGGCTCAATTTTGGTCGGCGACTACGCCAAGCGATAACCTAACCGCCTGATTAGATAAAACGTTAAGGGGCTGATGACATGGGCCGTGGCCGTGCAAAAGCAAAGCAGACAAAAGTTGCTCGTGACCTCAAATACGATTCACACGAAATTGATTTAAAGAAACTCGCCGACGAATTACATGGCGAAGGTGAGCACAATTCATCATTTGATGACGATGATCCATTTGCTGAGGGCAATTACATCAGCCGGTCTTAATTAGCTTTCCCCCTAAAAATGCGCCCCACACCTTATGTAGCATCGCTACGAATTTACGAACCACTCTCCGCCTTTGAAGCAGCTGACCGTTTGCGTTGGGATGCGATAGATCTATTTGATTCTCGAAAT
The DNA here is from genome assembly GCA_046091905.1 of Candidatus Nanopelagicaceae bacterium. Taxonomy (GTDB): domain Bacteria; phylum Actinomycetota; class Actinomycetes; order Nanopelagicales; family Nanopelagicaceae; genus ZLKRG08. The sequence continues at coordinate 195 of JBJTCN010000073.1, read as the reverse complement.
GCGGAGCAACGCGATGCGCTGCAACGAGTAGCGGCAAATCATCTACCAAATTCCAGACCTGATGGCGCACACATTTTAGATTTAGATGGAATTCGTTATGTCTGTCCATGGTCAACTTCGGTGCGCACTTGGGCATCTCTTACTGATTTAAAATCAAATATGCCTTCAACGGTAGTGCCGTATTTCGTGTCAAAT
>JBJTCN010000072.1:0-9216 GCA_046091905.1 Candidatus Nanopelagicaceae bacterium | reverse complement strand
AGGATTAAATCTGGTTAATGAGAACTCCCATTCAAAGTAATTCTCTCTAACACGATCCCAGAGATATTCAGCTTGCTTTAGCGCATGATCCCATTCAACAGCAGCTACTTTCCCCAATTTATGCTCAATTTCATTTAGCCGTTCATTCCTTGAGAGATTGGCAAAATTTATTTGCATTTCTCCAAAATTAAATAGAAAGGCTGGATCCATAGGTTTAACTTCCAAAACTTGGCCAAAATGTTTTCCGGTTTTTTGGAAGAAATCTCGAAATACCGCGGGCAAGGTAAATAACGCGCCATGGTCGAAAGTGAAGCCATCAATCTCTGTACTCTGATAGCTCTGACCTGAAAGCGTCACTTGATACTTAAATTTTGCCAATCGGGCCGCGGCGGTAAGCCCTGCAATACTCGCGCCTTCGATGTAAACCTTATTTTCTAAATTACTCAATTAGGACTGCCCAAATATCGCTTGGAAAGATAGATAACTAAGAGCGCTCCGTAGACCAATCCGCCAATTAGGGCGGTTCCTTGCTTGCCAAAGAAGAAGAGATTAGCCATAACCTGATAAATCCAAGTCCAGGTTAGAAAGATATCCACCGATGCAATCCCAGCGCTAATTTTCCGCCGCTCTTTTGGAAGCATAAAGTTTGCTAAACCAAAGGTCACCACACCCACAAATAACCAACCCATTAAATTATCTAGTGGAATATGGGTTTGAAAAGGAATGTGCGCGCTATTAAATTTCCAAGTCTTGTAATTATTTGCAGTGAGTAATTGATCAAAAAATAGCGCGTAACCGGTAATGACTGCGGCACCTGAGATCAGCACCCAATTTGGAGCGATTTTCCGGGCCATAATTATTAAAGGATGCAGCGAGGCGAGCCAAAAAACTAATACCAGTAGCGGCACCCCAAAGACCGTCGTCCCTAAATTGCTATAAGTCACCGCTCCAAAAGGCCAACCAGTCGTGATCGAGATTTTCTCAATGGTAAATCCCATCACCAGCGTGAATAATAGATAAGTCCAAAAATATCTCTTGGCGTATGCAAGCTGTGCGTGTGTCAATGAGAATACTGCAGAAAAAATAGTGAAAGCTAAAATTAATTTAGCATTTTGATCAAATAAAAAGATAATTTGTAGCAAGATACTTAAGAAGAGAGCTGAATATAAGAAACGCTCAGCACCCACAGATACTCGACCACGTCGATTGCGGCCATAATTAAATTGACGGATTGACATTATTCAACTGCAATCGGAGTAGCGGCGGTAACTTTCTTAAGTTCAGCAAAGGTAGTTGGAAAGACTGCATGGGGATGTCCTGCCGCCGCCCAAATGACCGGGTAGTCATTAAGCGCTTCATCAATATAAATATGGTTGATAGTGGTAATCCAACCTAGCGGGCTGACACCACCCACTGAGAAACCAGTTAGCTCTTTTACATAGTTGGCATCGGCGCGATCTAAATGCGAAACACCTAGAGTACGCGCGACCAAATCTGTATCTACTCGATGGCGACCACTAGTAATAACAAGAAATGGTGAACTATCTGGAAGTTTAAAAATTAGCGAAGAGGCAATCTGTCCAACTTCAATATTTAGCGCAGTCGCCGCATCCTGTGCAGTACGAGCAGTGTCTGCAAGTATGTAAACTTTGCCCATCTGATTAGCAGCAAGCGCCTCCGAGACTCGTTTTACGGGTGCTCGTTCCAGAATGCCATCCATGTGGTCAGTATATTAAGGTGAAACCTGTGAGCCCTTTAGCTAAAAAAGCGCGCAATCATTTGTGGGCCACCTTCTTTGTAATGGGCATAAGTTCTATGGCTTGGGTGCCTAGAATTCCAGAGATTAAAGATCAATTGGGATTAAGAGATGGTCAATTTGGTTTGGTATTTCTTTCTGGGGCATTAGGTTCAGTGATTGGTACCCAAATTGCAGGTCGAGTAATACATTTAATGGCCAGCAAGAATTTCGCCCGAATTTGCGCGGTATTGATGCCAATCGGCATTCTCACTATTGGAAGTGCGCATACTGTAATCAAGCTAGTACTTGGTTTATTTATTACAGGTCTCTCATTTGCAGCTTTAGATGTTTCCGCAAATGTACAAGCGATGGCCATTGAACGAATCACCAAAGCTAGGTATATGTCCTCATTTCATGCCTTATGGAGCGTAGGCGCATTTGTCGTAACCATGTTCGGTGGCATCCTTGCAAAACATATAACGCCACAAGAGCACTTAAAATATTTGGCATTAATCTCAGCAGTTTTATATGTAATAACTATTAATGGGTTATTGAATGCAGATTTGGATGGACATAAAGGGGGAGCACATGAGCGCACCGAAGCCAAGATTCCACTCTTTTCCAAAGAGATACTTCCATTATGGGCGCTAGGAATCGGGCTACTTGCATCGTTTATACCTGAAGCGGGAATTTATGATTGGAGCGGAATTCTGCTAAAAGATCATATGCAGGTCGGCAAAGGCGTCACTGCGGTGGCGGCAACTTTTTATTCACTTGGAATGATCATCAGTAGATTTCTTGGAGATAGTTGGTTTGAAAAATGGGGACACCAAAAGACTGTTAAATACGGTGGATATATCGGTGGAGTATCACTTGGAATTGCGCTGGTAGTTGGCATTCCATTATCAAATCTCAATCAGATTGCTGGAGTCGCAGTACTTAGCACCGCCTTTGCAATTGTTGGACTATGCATGGGCCCTTTCTTTCCAGCCTTTAATTTGGCAGCTATGAGCGTGCCCGGCATCGCACCTTCAGTAGGCATGGCACGAGTTGCGTTAATTTCAATCGCGGGTAATTTCTTTGGCCCAGCACTTATTGGTGGAATTTCAGAAGCAACTTCATTGCCAATCTCATTTGGTCTTATTGCGCTTTTATTGATGCTAGTTGGTCGCCAATCAAGGTATGTATTGGTAAAGCCAGTTAAATAAACCAGGTTTCAAAGATCGTAAATGCGGCAATTGAAAAAAGCAGTAGCGCAAATGATTTACGAAGTAAGTCCGGGCTAGTTTTGGCAGATTTCTTGCCTGCTAAATTTCCGATTAAAACTGCGCTTAGGGCCATGTAGATAGGTACCTGCCAGTTAATTTCTGGCCATGCCGATTTGTGCGCAAGTAGCGCGATGCAGCTATTCAAAACAATGATCAAGAGGGAAGTTCCGGCAGCCTTGTTCTGTGGAGTATTAAAGGCAAGTACCAATACGGGAATCGCTAAAAATCCACCACCAATTCCAAAAAGCCCAGTTAATGAACCAATCACTAGCGAAAGCGCAATCAAGGTTGGCAGGGGAATTGGTTTTTCGTGAGCCTGCACTGGTTTTCTTAGCATCGTTAGCCCGGCAAAAATTATTACTGCGCTAAAACCAGTTATCAAAACTTCATCGCTGATATTTTTAACTAATTGGGCTGAGGCGATATTGGCAAATGCGCCGATACTGCTAATTATCAAGGCCTCTTTAATTAAAACTTCGCCGCTTTTTATTCTTGGGTATAACCCGGAAGCAGCTGCCACAATCACCACCGCAATTGCGGCGACCGAAGCTTGATGTGGCGGGTAGTTAAATCCGTAAACCAAAATTGGAACCGTGAGCATCGCACCGCCGGCTCCCACAAAACCAAGTACGGATCCAATTGCACATCCTGCAATTAGCGCAGCTAGAAGCTCTACCGTTATCTCCACTTAGATATCTTGGCAAAGAAAAACACCCCTAACCATTTAGCTAGGGGTGTTTTGTAATTTCTTGATTTAGAAGAATGAACCGGTGATGTTAATTCCAAGTTCTGCGCCACCTGAAACTAGCGCGTAAATGATTAGCGCTGCGCCAGCTAGAGATAGATCCTTGAAGAATCCGATTGTTTCATTCATCTTTGCTGTTGGATCAGTTTCCTTCCAGAAGTTATGCATCATAAATGCAGTCGGGATTAGGAAGATTGCGATAAGTAGCGCACCTAGATCTGCGTAGATACCCAGCGCTACGAAAATACCGCCAACTAGAATCATTAAACCTGAGACGATTACAGAGAGCTTGGCTGCAGGTACCTTCTTGTACTTTGCATAGCCGGTCATTGCATCGAGCTTGGTTAAGTGGCTGATACCTGAATTGATAAAGATAAGCGCAAATAGGATTTGGCCGATTGCTAGAACTACGTTCAATTGTTACCCCTTGAGTTGTTTTATTTGTGGAGCTCTTACTCTGAGCAGGGTAGCAGTAGTTGAAAGTTCAACTATATTACCGCTTAGTTAGGGCGTGTTGTCCGAGCCCAGGGATCCTTCCTTGACTGATGTCGTACCTGACCTCTAGATTTCGAACAAATGTTCGAATTACCAGTTACTACCGACGGAAGCACCCCCATGGAGTTCACCTACCGTGGAAAACGTTTCCGTATCCACAGCGTGCTAAATAGATGGTGTGAAGCAGGCGGGTGGTGGAATCGCATTAGTGATGGCATCTATCGCCCCAATGAATTACCTGACGATAATGCCCGCGCAATCTGGCGCGTGGAGGCAGCGCCTATTGGGGCAGTTGCAACTTTTGAACTAGAACGCGATGAAGCGACAGGTAAGTGGTTGATTCGAATCGTATAAGCAATGTTTAGCCATCTCTCATGTGCCAGTGCATTCTCTTTTAAATATGGCACCACACAACCGCAGGATTTAATTGCACGAGCTGCGCAATTTGGCGCACCAGCGCTCGCGATCACTGATCGCGATTCTCTAGCTGGCGTGATTCGTTTTGTGCGGGCAGCTAAAGATTTTGGAATTGCACCAATTGTTGGCGTCAACTTACAACTAGAAAACTTTCGTGTTACTTTACTTGCGCAATCTGATGGCGGCTGGCGCTCGCTCTGTCGCTTGATGTCCGCGCTTCGCCCTGATCGTAATCCGCCAACTCTGCACATCGAAAAAATTAAAGCACTTACTGAATACACCAGCAATTTAATTCTGCTTCATGGACCGGATTCAGAGATTGCAAATTTAATTACCAAATATCGGCCAGACCAAGCACTTCAAGTATTTAATAAATACCGGCCATATTTTGCAGATTCAGTTATTGAATGTGTATCCCATTTAGCGCCAGGGGATGGGCCACGCTCTACCGGTCATGCTGGTCGGATGCTGGGCTTCGCTCGCGATCATGACCTGCCGGCAGTAATTACCAACGGGGTTCGCATGCTTGATGCTACCGATGGCCCGATTGCAGATATTTTGGATGCTTCGCGCAAATTGGTGCCACTACATAAGCGCCATGTCGAACGTGCAAACAATGAGGCGTATCTAAAGAGCAATCAAGCTATGCGCGAATTAGCCGATGAAATTTCGCGTGCTGCTGGTGAAAGAAATGGCAGAGCGCTACTGCGCACAACGCAGCGCATTACCGAACGTTGCATCTTGTCGCCACAAGAATTTGGACTTGGCGGCATTGAATTACCCGAACCAGAGGTAGTGGGCGTCAGTAATTACAAAGAGATGCGGGCGCTACTTCGAAATCGCTGCGAATTAGGGCTTAATTGGCGCTATTCCAGCAGTGATGATTTAGCAAAAGCTCGCGCGCGTTTAGATGATGAATTAGCAACGGTAGCAACGCTTGGTTATGAAAGTTATTTCTTAACCGTTGCAGATGTGGCGGATATGGCGCGCGGTGCGGGTATCCGCGTGGCAGCTCGGGGTAGCGGTGCCGGCTCTTTGATCTGCCACTTACTTGGTATTTCTGGCGTAGATCCAATTCGGTACGGCTTATTAATGGAACGTTTCTGTTCGCCGCTTCGCCGCGCACTGCCAGATATTGATATTGATGTCGAATCTGCTCGGCGACTAGAGATTTATGATTTAGTTTTTAAGAAATATCAGCATCGGACTGCAACCGTTGCGATGCTCGAAACTTATAGAGCGCGCCATGCAATTCGTGATACTGGGGCCGCTCTTGGAATGTCGCAATCTGAAATTGATCTGATTGCAAAAAGCCTGCCGCATATTCGCGCCCGCAATATCTCTAAAGCTTTAGAAAGTCTGCCAGAGCTGCGCAACTTGAATATCAATACCCCGCTTGCTGCGACGGCAATTAAATTAGCCGAACGTCTGGATGGCTTACCGCGCAATTTGGCGATGCATCCATGTGCGGTAGTACTTAGCAATAGCACCTTACCGGATCGCACCCCGATGTTAATTAATGCCAGTGGCTACTCGATGGTCGAATTCGATAAAGATGATGTCGAAGCCATAGGGTTATTAAAGCTAGATATTTTGGGTGTACGTATGCAGTCTGCAATCGCATATGCAGTAAAAGAGGTCCAACGTACTGAAGGCAGAGCGCTGGATATCGAAGCTGTTCCGCTTGATGATGTAGCTACCTATAAATTAATTCAAACCACTCGCACCATTGGCTTATTTCAAATCGAATCACCTGGTCAGCGCGAATTAGTTGGCAAGTTACAACCTAATTCTTTTGAAGATTTAATTATTGATATCTCGCTCTTTAGACCAGGGCCAGTTAAAAGCGACATGATTACGCCATTTTTAAATGCGCGCCATGGATTTAAACCCGCGCAGTTAATTCACCCTGATTTACATGGGGTTTTAGCCCAGACGCAAGGGGTGGTGGTATTTCACGAACAGGTTATTCAAATCATCTCAATCATGACTGGGATTTCCTATGCCGAAGCTGATGAGAAGCGTCGCGAACTTGGAGATTTTTCAAAGCAGCAAGAGATCTGTGATTGGTTCTACGAACGCGCTGCTAAATATCCAAAAGCTGTAGTTGATGAAATTTGGAATGTGCTGCGCGCCTTTGCCTCCTTTGGTTTCTGTAAAGCGCACGCCGCCGCCTTTGCACTTCCTACCTATCAATCCGCTTGGCTAAAAACTCACCATCCAGCGGCTTTTATTGCCGGGCTCTTAACTCATGATCCAGGTATGTACCCCAAGCGATTGATTCTGGATGAAGCCAGACAGATGGAGATTGCGGTGCTGCCAGTTGATGTAAATAAATCGGATGTAGTTTATAAAGTTGAAGGAAATGGAATCAGATTGGCACTTAGCGATATTTCCGGTATCTCTGACTCTGAAGCTGCCAATATTGTTCGTGCGCAACCCTATTTGGATTTAACAGATTTCGTCCGTCGCGCGGGTGCTTCGCTTCCGGTTACAGAGAAGTTAATTATGGTCGGTGCTTTTGATTTGCTGCATAACATTAACCGCAGAGACTTATTACTTCATCTTGCAGATATAAATCGTTCTCCAGCAGCCGCACTGCCAGGAGCCCAGCTGACCTTTGGTTTTAAAGCACCAGATTTAAAACCAAGTGGATTATCAGATTTAAATCTAGCCGAAAAGGTACAGACCGAGATTGAAACTTTAGGCATGGAAGTTACTTCACATATGTTGAGCTTCTATGGCAAATTCTTAAATGCAATTGGCGCTGTTAAATCTTCGGATTTACTTAAGCAACGCTCTGGCTCTAGCGTGCTGGTTGCAGGGGTAAAGGTGGCGCTGCAGCAACCGCCAGTTCGTTCAGGTAAGCGCGTCATCTTCTTATCAATTGATGATGGTTTTGGTTGTAGCGATGCCACCTTCTTTACCGACACTCACGAAGAGTTTGCGCAGACTCTTTTCTCATCGCAGCTACTTTTAGTACGTGGCATAGTGCGCCGTACTGGCCCTAAAGGCATCTCTATCCGCGCCACTGGGGCCTGGGATTTAAGCGCTGCTTATGAAAGTTTTATCCAGAAGAAAAGTAATCTCGCCTAATGACGACCATAATTCATTGCGATATGGATGCGTTCTATGCATCAGTTGCGGAATTAGATGACCCTTCATTACGCGGGAAAGCAGTCGTGGTGGGCGCCGGAATTCGCGGAGTAGTTTTAAGTGCAAATTACGCCGCGCGAAAATTTGGAATCCGGGCTGCGATGCCAGTTGGTCGCGCAAAACGTATGGCGCCTAATGCCATCTTTGTCTCTCCAGATCACCATAGATACTCTGAAATCTCAGCAAAAGTGATGGAGATCTTTGAATCATTTACACCTTTAGTCGAACCGCTTTCGTTAGATGAAGCATTTATGGATATCACAGGTGCACAAAAGTTGCTGGGCACGCCACGTGAAATCGGCCAAGCTATCCGAAAGCGAGTCCACCAAGAGTGTGGCATCACCTGTTCGGTAGGAATTGCATCTAATAAATTTATTGCAAAATTAGCCTCTGGCCATTGCAAGCCAAATGGGTTGCTTGAAATTCCCGATGATCGCGTACTTAGCTTTTTACATCCACTGCCAGTTAGTGATTTATGGGGGGTGGGGCCAAAAACTGCAGAGTCCTTGCAGCGTTTAGGTTTACATCAAATTAAAGATATCGCCAATACTCCACTTGATACTTTAAAGCGGGCGTTAGGAGATGCTACTGGCGAACACTTATATGAGCTCTCTTGGGGACGTGATTACCGCACCGTAGTGGTTGATGATCCCGAACAATCAATAGGCGCAAATGAAACGTTCTCATATGACATGGATGATCCAGAAGCGATTTTGCGTGAATATTTAAAGTTAACCGAACGCGCTAGCACCAGACTTCGCAATCGAAATTTATTTGCTAAGACCATCAGCATCACAGTGCGCTTTGCAGATTTTAAAACAATCACCAGATCTAAAACTTTGCCGCTACCAATTAGCTCAACCCACGAGATTTATCAGGTGGTAAAGGATTTATATTTGGCTTTAAAGCTAGATCGCGCTCGGTTACGTTTAGTTGGCGTCTCGCTATCTAACTTCAAGGATGATGCCCCGGAGCAGTTGATGCTTGGCCAGCGCGAGAAGGGTTGGCGTGAGGCCGAGAGCGCTATAGATAAGGCGGCGGCGCGCTTTGGTGAGAAAGCGGTGCGACCTGCCCGTTTGTATAAAAGAAAAAAGTCGGAGTAAATTCTCCCTATGGGATTGACTGACCGCGAGAAGAAGATCATCGAGGAGATGGAGGCAGCGCTAACCGCTGAAGATCCACGCCTGGTGGCCTCTATGGGTAAAAATCGCCCAAATATTGTGCTCAATGTGCTTGGGGTACTCCTTGGCCTTGGTCTAATTCTCGCTGGTGTCATCGCTAACTTCGCCCTTCTTGGGGTAGCTGGATTTCTAGTAGCGCTCGCATCAGCTGCCACAGTTAGAGGGCGCATAGGCGCAGTTAAATTTAAAGCGCCAAAGAGCAACCGGATTCAAGAT
>JBJTCN010000071.1:0-3622 GCA_046091905.1 Candidatus Nanopelagicaceae bacterium | reverse complement strand
GATAGAGACTTATATTTATTGGTAGACGGTGGAAAATCTAAGACGGAAGCAGTAATTGTTGATTCAAGTGGATTTGAAATTGCGAAGAGCCTTGGGCCTGGTCTGGAAATAATAGGTAGTGTCAATGGGTACGAGCGTGTTGTTAACAGCTTGCGCGCTACATTTGACCAACTTCCAGAAAAAGGTAGATTTGCAGGCGTCGCATTTGGGTTAAACGGTGCCCAAGCACCTTCAGAATCTGCAGATCTTGCTGCTAAAGCAATCTCATCGCTGGTTAAAGCAGATCGATTTACGATTGCAAGTGATGTAGTTATGAATTATTTAGGTGCAATTGGGAATCAACCTGGCATTGTGGTGGCGGCAGGAACTGGCGCCGTAGTTATGGCAATTTCAAGACAAGGCATTCCATATCGCATCGATGGTGATGGTCCGCTAATTGCTGATCGTGGAAGTGGATTTGACATTGGTCGACAGGGACTAAAGATTGCTGTGATGGTTGATAATGGGCTGCCTGGATCAACTGCTCTTCATAAAGCGATGGTTCAACGTTTTGGCACGCTGGAAAACACTGTTAATAGCGTTTATGGCGCAGTAAGCCCCATTGAATTAGTCGCCTCATTTAGTAGGAGTGTTGCAGAGGCGGCAAAAGAAGGCGACGAAATATCCATCGAGATTCTGCGCTGTGCCGCTCAAGACCTTGCTTTGAATGTGCAAGCTGCCGCTCGACGTTCCAAACTGGAAGGGGGGCCAATTTGCTATTCCACCGCGGGCGGAATCTTTAATATTGGACCACTCTTAGAAAAACCGTTCCACGATTTTGTTGGTCAATTTCTTCCAGAGGCGCAGTATCAAGAACCATTAGGTGGCGCTATCGCAGGTGCCAAAATCGTGGCTTTGGATAGAGCGCTGGGTTTGGGGCAGGTAACCACTCGCGTTGGGGCTAACTAGTTAGGTATACCAGTTTCACATATGGTCTAGAAAAATCCTACAAGCGCTGGGATAGCAATGGTTGACTTTATCTGGTCGTGGTGAAAGGTTTTGCTTGGTAAGTGGTTCCACAATTCCGACAAAATACTCCGAGGGGGTAAGAATGAGAATTAAAAAAGCTAGTTTAATGTTTGCAATGAGTATTTCCTTAATTATTCCTGCATCAGTAATACCAGCTGTTGCAGCAAAAACAACGCTTGTAATTGATTCATGGCGCACAGATGATTCGAAAATTTGGAATGAGATTTTGATTCCAATGTACGAGAAAGCCAATCCTAATGTAGACCTTGTATGGGCACCAACTCCTTCAAACGAATATGACTCTGCACTTTCTTTGCGGATGAAGAGCGGAACTGCCGCCGATATAATTATGTGTCGTCCATATGGTTTGACTAAGGCCTTTATCAAGGATAAGCATATAATTCCTATAACTGGTCTACCCGGACTCCAAAATTTCACCAAGCAATCAATGCAATCTTGGGCAGACGCTAGCGGTGTCCCTTATTGCATGCCAGTAGCCTCAGTAGGTGCAGGCTTTTACTACAACAAAAATATCTTTAAGGAATTGAACTTAAAGGTTCCTAAAACCCAAGCAGAATTTATTGGAGTACTTGAGAAAATAAAGAAAAATGGAAAGTACACACCAATCGTGGCAGCTGGTTTAGATGCAGATAATTGGGCGCTAGATCAAATGGGTCTTCAACTAGTGGGACCTTATTACTGGAAAGGTGATGCCGGTGGAGTGGCTCTTGACAATGGCACGAGGAAAGTTACGGATCCAGAGTACGTTGCTGCATTCGAAGCACTAGCTTCGTGGAAGCCATATCTCCCTAAAACGTTTTCATCTCTTTCCTACTCAGATGCTGAGCAGCTATTCATTCTTGGCCGTGCTGCAATTGCAGTTGAGGGCTCATGGAGCGTAAAAGAAATGGCTCCGCCCGGGTCAAATGTTGGCGTGTTTGGAGCTCCAGTAGCTAAAGCCGGTGACAAGCCATATGTTCAGGTTCTTGCAGATCACGGCTTTGGAATTAACTCTGCAAGCCCAAGACAAGCTGAAGCTAAAAAACTTCTTACTTGGTTTTCAACTAAGGAGTTTGGACAGGCACTTGCTAACAACATACCTGGATTCTTCCCATTAAGTAAAGAGAAGATTTCAGTTGATAATAAAACAGCACAGGCCTGGCTCGATTTGCGTCAAGGGGCGATCGTTACAGCTCCAATCGGTATGGATAAGATGAATACAGGTTCACCTAACTGGTTCTCTGTAACTACTAACATTCTAAATAAGATGATGACTACGAAGATGACCGGAAAACAGGCAGCGGCTGAACTCCAAAAGTCGTTGGAATCCTGGTATCCACCTCAAAAGAAGAAGTAAGAAGCAATAAATGCTGTAGGTGCTCAGATCCACATTGGGTCTGAGCACCCACACTTTGTCTGTTTTTTGTAAAATTGATTGGGGAGTTCTTGAAATCTAAAACTTTGGTGCGTAGGCGCCACCGACAGCTCTTGCTGTTTACCTCTCCAGCCCTGACCTTTTTTCTGCTTTTTGCAGTTTTCCCATTACTCTCAACGATTTATATCAGTTTCTATCAAGAAGATGCATTTGTTGGTTTAAAAAACTTTGAATTCCTATTTACGAATGAGCAAGCAAGCGAAAGACTGCGTTACGCGTTTTTGCATAACGTTCAATTTTTCCTAATTGCGGCATCAGTACAACTTCCAACGGCTCTATGTATGGCAGCCCTCTTAACCTCGGGTCGAGTTCGACGAATGACCAGTTTCTATCGCACATTATTGTTTATTCCAACAACCCTCTCTGTTGTAATCGTTGGTTTCATTTGGCGATTAATCATTCACCCACTGTGGGGAATAGTTGAATATCCTCTACTGGGGGAAGCGGCTACTGCGCTTCCGACAATTACCTTGATGTCAGTCTGGCAATACCTTGGAATCCCTATGGTTTTTCTCTACAGCGCATTGATTTCAATTCCAAGCAATATTATTGAAGCGGCTCAAGTGGATGGCGCATCAGATCTCCGAATTTTCTTTCGAATTAAAATTCCCCTTATAGCTCCTCAAATTGGGATTATCACGATTTTAACTTTTATCTGGATTTTTAATGCCTTTGACATCATTTATGCCTTAAACGGTGGAGCGCCTGGTCCGGACTATGCCACTGATGTCCTGGGCACACTGTTTTATCGGACTTTCTTTGGTTGGGGCGCTGATCTAGGCAACCAGAATCTTGGAGCTGCAACAGCTACGGTAATATTCTTCATAATTTTATTCGGCACATCAGTATATTTTGCGACTGTGCAACGCCGTTTAAAGGTAAGTCAATTATGATTCGCAAAGAAGGCAGAGTCAAAAATCAATCTAAAAATCTTATGGTCCATTTATCTTTGCTATTTTTTGTGATACTTGCAATTGGACCAATATTTGTAATAATCATAAATTCATTTAAAACTACGGAAGGCATTTTTACTGGACCGCTAAAGATCCCAAACTCTGAGACTTTCACCTTAGATGGATTTAAACGTGCAATTGGACAGGGAAATTTTGCAAGAAATTATGCAAATAGCACTATAGTGACGTTAGGAGCTACAGAAATAACGGTTATATGCTCTTGCTA
>JBJTCN010000070.1:0-35863 GCA_046091905.1 Candidatus Nanopelagicaceae bacterium | reverse complement strand
GCCATAAGTACGGCCATCACCTTGGACGCCCACGCTTCGCACATCTGCAAGTAAGACCACGGGGCATTGCCAGATATTTCTATCTTCTCCGGCGGCTTTTAACTCTTCACGAACGATTAAGTCAGCTTTACGAAGAATCGCTAAATTCTCCTCGTTTACTTCGCCAATAATTCGAACTCCAAGGCCTGGGCCTGGAAATGGTTGGCGCCAGATAATCTCTTCTGGCAGTCCAAGTTGTAAACCAACTTGGCGTACCTCATCTTTAAATAATGATCGGAGCGGTTCTACCAATTTAAACTTTAAATCATCTGGCAAGCCACCAACGTTATGGTGCGATTTAATATTTGCAGTTCCGGTGCCGCCGCCAGATTCGACCACATCTGGATAGAGCGTGCCCTGTACTAAAAATTCCACTTCGCCATTTGTAGCAATTTCTCGCGCCGCCTTTTCAAAGGAGCGGATAAATTCGCGGCCAATAATTTTTCGCTTCTCTTCTGGGTCGGTAATTCCAGAAAGCGCAGTTAAGAATTGCGCCTTTGCATCTACAACTACTAAATCCACGCCAGTTGCGGCAACGAAATCTTTCTCTACCTGCTCTGCTTCACCGCTTCGAAGTAGACCTTGATCCACAAATACACAGGTAAGTTGAGCGCCGACCGCACGCTGAATGATTGCCGCCGCCACTGCCGAATCTACGCCGCCCGATAAACCACAAATTACGCGTTTGGTGCCAATAACTTCTTTCGCTTTGGCAATTTCGGTCTCTGCGATATTTTGTGTAGTCCAAGTGGGGCTACATTTGGCAATATTGATTAGCCAATTATGTAAAATCGTTTGGCCATATTCTGAATGCAGTACCTCTGGATGAAATTGCACACCAGCAAATTGAGCACTTTCATTTTCAAATGCAGCTACCGGAGTATCTTCGGTGGATGCGCAAACTGTAAACCCACTCGGAACTGCAGTGACTGCATCGCCGTGGCTCATCCAAACTAATTGGCTATGCGGGATATCCTTAAATAATCTAGATTCATTGGCAGCTAATTTGGTGCGACCAAATTCAGATTTTCCGGTCTTAGTAACTACTCCACCAAGTGCATTGGCCATGGCTTGAAATCCGTAGCAAATTCCAAAGACCGGAATTCCTAATTTAAGTATCTCGCCATCAAAAGTTGGCGCGTTCTCTGCATAAACTGAAGCTGGTCCACCAGAGAGAATGATCGCCTCTGGATTTTTCGCCTTCACCTCTGCTGCAGTTATATGCGAAGGCGCGATTTCGGAGTAGACACTGACTTCGCGGATTCTGCGTGCAATTAATTGCGCATACTGGGCCCCGAAATCAACAACTAAAACTCCGTTAGGCACGTGCGATCAAAACCTCAACGCGCTGGAATTCCTTTAGATTTGAGTAACCGCAAGTTGCCATTGCGCGACGAAGTGCGCCAAACATATTCATTGAACCATCTGATGAATGTGATGGGCCAATCAGAATCTCTTCTAATGAACCGACAGTTCCGACAGATACGCGTTCTCCGCGTGGAAGTTCTTGATGATGCGCTTCAGATCCCCAGTGCCAACCAAGTCCTGGTGCTTCAGTAGCTTTAGCTAATGGAGAACCCATCATTACTGCATCGGCACCACAGGCAATAGCTTTGGCGATATCTCCAGAGCGACCAACTGAACCATCTGCAATCACATGAACATAACGCCCACCAGATTCATCTAAATATTCACGTCTTGCTGCCGCAACTTCCGAAACTGCGGAGGCCATCGGTACTTGCACTCCAAGTACTTGGCGAGTGGTGTGTGATGCGCCGCCACCAAATCCGACTAAAACTCCAGCTGCGCCAGCGCGCATTAAGTGCAGCGCTGCAGTTCCATTTGCAACGCCACCTACAATAACCGGAGTATCTAATTCATAAATAAATTTCTTTAAATTAAGCGCTTCGCCAGAACCAACATGTTCTGCTGAAACCGTGGTTCCTCTAATTACGAAAATATCTACGCCAGCTGCAATTACAGCTTTATAAAGATCTGCGGTGCGTTGCGGTGAGAGTGATGCCGCAACCGTAACGCCAGCATCTCGAATTTGTTGAATACGCTCTTTAATTAACTCTGGGCGAATTGGCGCTGCATAAATTTCCTGCATTCGCTTGGTGGCATTCTTCTCTGGCATAGAAGCAATTTCACCAAGTGGTACTCGTGGATCTTCGTATCTGGTCCAGAGTCCTTCTAAATTAAGTACGCCTAAACCGCCTAAACGGCCAATTTCAATTGCAGTCTCTGGAGAAACCACTGAATCCATTGGCGCTGCCAACATTGGAATTTCAAATTTATATGCATCAATCTGCCACTCTGTGGATACATCTTTTGGATCACGAGTACGACGACTTGGCACAACCGCAATATCATCAAATGAATAAGCAACACGAGCTCGTTTGCCAGGTGCGATTTCAATGCTATTTTGCATAATTCGGAGCATCCTTTATCTCGGCAACATCATGTGGGTGGCTCTCTTTTAAACCAGCTGCAGTAATTCGGATTAATTGACCTTCACGTCGCAAGTTTTCAATATCTGGTGCACCGGCATAACCCATTCCGCTTCGAAGTCCACCAACTAATTGATGAATTACTGAAGTAACAGGGCCGCGATATCTAATCTTTCCTTCAATTCCTTCAGGAACTAACTTATCTTCGGATAAAACATCGTCCTGCATGTAACGATCTTTAGAGTAAGACTTCTGTTCGCCACGTGATTGCATAGCGCCAAGTGAGCCCATACCGCGATAAACCTTAAATTTAACGCCATCAATCTCAACCAATTCAGATGGAGATTCACCGCAACCTGCAAATAACGAACCAAGCATTACCGTATTTGCGCCAGCCACAATAGCTTTTACAATGTCTCCAGAATATTGCAAGCCACCATCTGCAATTAATGGAACTCCTGCTTTGCTACAAGCTTTATTAGCTTCCATAATCGCAGTAATTTGTGGAACACCGACACCTGCAACTATGCGCGTAGTACAAATAGATCCAGGGCCTACGCCAACTTTGACGCCATCTGCACCGGCATTAATTAACGCCTGTGCTCCAGAACGAGTTGCAATATTACCGCCGATAATTTGGGTATCGTGAGAAAACTTTTTCACTCTTTCAATAGAATCTAAAACTGCACGATGATGTCCGTGAGCGGTATCTACTACGACTACATCAACACCCACATCTATTAGCGCTTGTGCGCGCTTAAAACCATCATCGCCAACACCTACCGCTGCGCCTACTAGCCCCACATTCTTAGCAAGTTTTACATGTGTAACTTGATCATCAATTGAAAGATTTCGATGAATGATTCCAATGCCACCAGCTTTAGCTAGCGCAATGGCCATTTGTGATTCGGTCACTGTATCCATGGCTGATGAGACCAATGGAATTGAGAGTTTGATCTTTCGGGTAAGCCAAGTGGCAGTTTCTACTTCAGATGGGACTACCTCGGATGGGCCAGGCAATAAGAGGACATCGTCATAGGTCAGTCCGAGCATCGCAACTTTTTCGAATTCGCTCAAAACCGCCCCCTCTCAATAATTCGCAATCTTATCTTTTGCTTATAAAAGCAAGAAATCCTCGCGAAAACGCGAGGATTTCTCACAATTTATTAGTGAGTGTGACCGCCCGGACCATGCTTATGGCCGTGGCCAGCATCTGCAACTTCTTCTTCCTTGCTTTCAAAAACAACTGCTTCAGTTGTAATGAACATAGCTGCGATTGAAGCAGCATTTGCAAGTGCCGAACGAGTTACTTTAACTGGATCAATAACGCCATCTTTTGTTAGATCGCCGTAAACATCAGTTGCCGCGTTGTAACCTTCGTTTGGTTTCATTGCGCGAACCTTAGATACAACTACATAACCTTCAAGGCCGGCATTCTCTGCAATCCAACGAAGTGGTTCATCAGCTGCCTTACGAACTAAGCGAACACCAACTGCTTTATCGCCAGTGAAGCCAAGATCGCCTTCAAGAGAATCGACTGCGTGCACAAGTGCCGCGCCGCCACCGACAACGATTCCTTCTTCTACTGCTGCGCGAGTTGCAGAGATCGCATCTTCAAGACGATGCTTCTTCTCTTTTAACTCAACTTCAGTGTGCGCGCCAACTTTGATAACGCAAACGCCACCAGCTAGTTTTGCTAAGCGCTCTTGTAGTTTGGTGCGATCCCAATCTGAATCAGTAATTTCAATCTCTTTACGTAGTTCGGAGATACGATCTTGAACTCGCTTCTTATCTCCAGCGCCATCCACGATTGTTGTATTGTCTTTATCAAGCACTACGCGACGAGCGTGACCTAGAACTTCAAGTCCAACTTGATCCAACTTCATACCAATGTCGGTGGTAACCACAGTTGCACCAGTAAGAATTGCCATATCTTCTAGCATCGCTTTACGGCGATCACCAAAACCAGGCGCCTTAACTGCAGCTGAGGTAAATACTCCGCGCATCTTGTTAACTACTAGCGTCGATAGCGCTTCGCCTTCAACATCTTCAGCGATGATTAATAGCGGTTTTGACGCTTGCGCAACCTTTTCCAGGATTGGCAATAACTCTGCGAGCGCTGAGATTTTGCCAGCGGTAATCAAGATATATGGATCATCTAGCACTGCTTCCATACGATCAGTGTCAGTTACGAAATATGGCGAGATGAAGCCTTTATCGAATTGCATACCTTCGGTGAAATCTAGCTCTAGCGCAGTAGTTGAAGATTCTTCTACTGTGATGACGCCATCTTTACCAACTTTTTCCATCGCTTCAGCAATAAGTTCGCCGATTGCGCGATCTTGTGCCGAAATAGTGGCTACGTTTGCAATCTGCTCTTTACCGCTAATTGGTGTGGCATGTGCGCGAAGTGTTTCCGAAACCTTTACAACTGCCGCTTCAATGCCTAACTTTAAATCCATTGGCTGTGCGCCTGCAGCTAAGTTACGAAGACCTTCTTTAACCATTGCTTGAGCAAGCACGGTTGCAGTTGTGGTTCCATCGCCAGCAACGTCGTTGGTCTTAGTTGCAACTTCTTTAACTAATTGTGCGCCCATGTTCTCTGCTGGATCTGAAAGTTCGATCTCTTTTGCAATTGTGACGCCATCATTTGTAATAGTTGGCGCGCCAAAAGATTTAGAGATAACTACGTTACGACCCTTAGGTCCAAGCGTTACCTTTACCGTGTCCGCAAGAATGTTGACACCGCGCTCCATGGCGCGACGAGCAACTTCATCAAAATGTAATTGTTTTCCGGCCATTTTTACTTCTCGACGATTGCCAAAATATCGCGAGCAGATAGAACTAGCAGATCGTCAGCGCCGACCTTTACTTCAGTTCCGCCGTACTTGCTGTAAAGAACAACATCTCCAACTTTTACATCCATTGGTACGCGAACGCCATCATCAAAACGTCCAGGGCCTACGGCGATTACGGTGCCTTCCTGTGGCTTCTCTTTTGCAGTATCTGGAATTACTAGACCTGATGCAGTTGTCTGCTCAGCGGTAGCTGGCTTTACAACGATGCGATCTTCAAGTGGCTTGATGCCCATTGATTGCTCCTTATTTATCTCATTTGACCAAATCCCACGGTTAGCACTCGCGGGGTTACAGTGCTAATTTAATATTTGAACGAGAATAATCAAAATCGCCGCTTAAAATGCCAAAGCGGAATCAGCCAGCGCACCCCGAGCGGAAATCCCGCCAGA
Source organism: Candidatus Nanopelagicaceae bacterium (assembly GCA_046091905.1). Taxonomy (GTDB): domain Bacteria; phylum Actinomycetota; class Actinomycetes; order Nanopelagicales; family Nanopelagicaceae; genus ZLKRG08. The sequence goes on along the minus strand of JBJTCN010000070.1, from coordinate 30,127 downwards.
GACCATCAAAGAACCAAGGCTGGCCACCATCGCCCCGTTATCCGTGCAGAGCCCTGGGCTTGGAATATGTAGGCGCACCCCGGCTTTGGCAGCGCGCTCTGCTGCTACCTGGCGAAGTCTGGAATTTGCTGCCACACCACCTGCGATAACTAATCGATCGATTCCAGAATCTTGGCAAGCGCGCAATGATTTTTGCAGCAATACATCGACAACCGCTTCTTGGAAAGATGCAGCTATGTCAGCGCGTACATAATTTGGTGTTTTTTCGAGGTAACGCGCAACCGCAGTTTTAAGTCCCGAAAATGAAAATTGGTATGGACGAATGCGCCAATCCTCTGCCGTCGTTAAGCCACGTGGAAAATCAATATTGATATTTCCAAACGCTGCTTCCCTGTCTATTGCCGGTCCACCTGGAAAACCTAAATTCATAATACGTGCAATTTTGTCAAAAGCTTCACCAGCGGCGTCATCCATTGTGGCGCCAAGTTTGATTACATCTTTGGTGATGTCATTGACCTGCAATAAAGAAGAGTGTCCTCCACTTACTAATAGCGCGATTGTTGGTTCGATTTCCTCATTATGAGTCAAGTAATCCACGGCAATATGTGAAGATAGATGATTGACACCATAAAGCGGTTTATCAAGTGCGCTCGCAAGTCCGGTAGCGCCCGCCACGCCAACTAAAAGTGCTCCGATCAATCCCGGACCTTCCGTAACTGCAATCGCATCTACATCAGATAACTTCACATTTGCATCCTGCAGCGCTTGGCGTAAGACATTTAGAAATGCTTCTAGATGTGCGCGGCTAGCAATTTCTGGAACTACTCCACCAAATCTGGCATGTTCATCCATGCTTGATGAGATTACATTTGCAAGCAGCGTGCGATCCCGAACAATTCCAATCGCAGTTTCATCACAAGAAGTTTCAATACCAATAACTAAACTCATAGCGCACGCCTCATAATCTGCGCATCAAGGCCATATCCATAGTAATTCTTCCGAATATTTAGGGCTTCATAGCCTAAATTCGTATAAAGAGAGACGGCATCGCTATTAGTCACATCTACTTCCAGCATCATCGCAATTGCTCCGCGTGCTTTGGCCCATGATTCCAACCGGGAAATTAGCTCCTTAGCGATTCCCATCCGGCGAAATTCAGGCTTCACTGCGATAGTCATAATGTCCGCTTCACCGCCGGAATTTGGTAAGAACGCTCCAGCATAAGCAATGACTTCTTGGTTGTTCTCGGTAATAAGAAAGAATCTAGTTGGCTTCCCAATCTCGCCACGAAATTGTTCGGCGGGCCAAGCAGTGTGCGCAAAGTACTCTCTATCTAACGAGACTAAGACCGGAATATCTAACGCCGTAGCTTCGCGATAAGTAATCATTTGCGCTCCGCAGTTGGAACTGCATCTGGATGGCGTAAATACATAGGCTCATTAACATGAGCTAGCTCTGGAAATGCAATCAAATTCGGATATAGATAATCGGTATTGCAAGTTAAGGAATACTTAAGCGCACCTTCGCCGAAAATTGGTAATTTTGGAATTTCGCGAGGCGCAGTAACTAATGGTTCACCCATTCGTTTGCCATCAATATATTTGGCCCAATACAACTCTTTGCGCCTGGCATCAGTGGCCACAATAAATTCTGGCAAATTGATTCCGTATGCAATTGCATCTAAAGAGCAGACACCATGGACCGGTAAACCTCTTGCAAAAGCAAAACTCTGTGCGAAAACAATTCCGGTACGGAGCCCAGTAAATGGACCTGGACCCATTCCTACAATTACTTGATCTATCTTCTCTTTCGCAGCCAATGCACCAAATTTTGCAAGTACATCGCCATGGGTGGTAGCGCCATCTTCACTTTCTAGCCAGCGCAATTCATCTCCTTGGAGAATGGCAAATTGAGTACGTGCAGTTGCGGTATCTATTGCCAGCGTTATTTTCATACCGAAAATCCCTGCCAACGTGGACCATGTCCAATAAAGGTAACTTCTCTTACCTCTTGATCTCGATTGATATGTATCTCTAAATATTCATTAGAGATTCGCTCCACCAACTCGCCACCCCATTCGATGATGGTGATTGCGCCTTCGGCATTTAAATCTAGATCCTCTAATTCCGATAAGGGATTAGCCCCTGCCAATAAACGATAAGCATCCACATGGATCAAAGGCGGATTTGATTTATAACTGCGAGCTATTACAAATGTCGGAGAAGTTACCTCATTGATTCCGAAGGCGGCGGCGATTCCCTTTGCCAGTTCGGTCTTACCGGCCCCAAGGGGGCCGATAAGCGCGACGACATCACCGATTACTAACCTCTGGCCAATTACTTGGCCCAGACTCTGCATCTCTTCCGCAGTTGCAACTTGCACCTGCTAAGAATAGTGGAGAAATACTGCTTAGTTGTCGGTATAGAACTTCAGGAGATCAACATATGAAGCATCGCCAATACTTAGATTGCCTGCTTTTCTAATCAAAGTATTAAGCGCACCATTCTTAGTAATACGACCAGTGTCATTTGCAGAGATCATTGTGTTGACTACTGCTAAATACTGGCTATTTGTAAAGTTGCAGTGATTGGTACCTGGCGCTGCTGCAGTGGTGGTAATTGGTAGGCCATTGCTATCAAATTTGGTCCAGCTTGTTGGGCTGGTGCTCCAAATAACCAATTGTTTAATTGGTGGCACTACATAGCCAGTGGTATTTACCTTTTTAAATGCAGCTGCCTTTTCTGCTGCATACTGCTGCGCATAAAGATTAGCTAAACGCTTGGCGGCTCCGGCTGGAGTCACAGGATCGTTAACTCCAGTCATGATGATGGTTGGCACATTAACTTTGCCAGTGGTCATTGCCAGAGAATTTAACTTAGCAACCGCGGCTGCATCTGCAGTTGATCTAGGTGCTGCGGCAATTGCCTTAAGTAATTTCGCAATGCCGGTTTCGCCACCTAGCGCTGCTGCATAGGTAATTGCAGATCCTGCTACTCGGGCAGAGTAATCAGTCTTTGAATTATCAAATACTTTACCGCCTGTTTGTAGCTCTAAATCATGTGTAGCTAGCACTGCTAACGCGGCAGCATTTGCACCATTTTCAAGTACTGCAAGTGCTGGGCTAACACCAAATGCAAAGGTCAATTCATTTGCACCCTTTGGTCCAGAAGAGCCATCAAAGTGTGCAGATTGTGCAGGAACACCAGACATGATGCCAAGCATCAATAACGCAGCACGTGCAGATACACCATCTGCTGCTAGAGATTTTCCTAAATCACTTGCAGTATCTGGCCAATCATTTGTGGTGATCTTGGCCTGCAATTTTCCTAATACGGTAAAGACTTTAACTAAATCCTGCATTGATTCGGCATAACCTGCCGCACCTGCAGAGTAACCACCGGCTTTAATTGATGGATCAAAGAGCACCTTAAAGCCCCAGAGGAAATCTCCAGCCATCTTTAGCTCTGCATTGATGTTGTCAGCTACGCAAAGTGGCGCCGCTACATTTACTAGATCTGGATACTTCTCCTGCATCATTTGAGTGATGATGCCGCCTAGAGATTGGCCCCAAGCCATAACTTTCTTAGTTGTTGGGAATTTAGTTTTAAAGGTAGTAATGAGTTCTTTATTGGTTACAAGTGCGGAATCTGCATTCCAGCCCTGTCTTGCAAATCCAGATCCAGCTAAAGCATAACCTTTAGAGAGTAAGTAATTAGTAACTGTTAAATCGCGAGATCCCTGACCTGGCGCAGTCTCTGGTGTACTTGTAACTTTATATCCACCGTAACCTGGAATACCGTTGATAACGTCAACGTTTGGGCGATAACCATGCGAATAAATCAAGACCGTGCCATTGAAATTTGCGGGTACTTGCATCGCATAAGGTGCACCATCTGAAGTAACGCCAGCGCAAGAATTAACTGGCAATTTTCCATCACATAATGGCGCAGCCGTAGCCGCAGGAATTGAAACTAAAAAGATTGAAAATAGTATTGAGATTGCACCGAAAATCTTGGTACGCATTTATCTTCCTTTACTTCTTTGTAAGGTTGACTACTCTAGGTAGGTGCGCGTAATTATGCCACTTAATCTAGTGGGTATCTCGTAAATGATGGTCTGACAGGCTTCCGCCCAGTCATAAAGATCGTAATTTTCACCGATTACCGTTACCCAATCTCCCGCTTTGGCCTTGGTCTCTGCGCCTAAATCAACCGCGAATTGATCCATTGAAACGCGACCTATTAGTGGCGCGCTCTCACCATTAAAGGTAACTCCAGCGCCTTTAGCGTTTCTTGGAATGCCATCTGCATATCCCATTCCAACTATGCCAATTTTGGTTTCGCGTTCAGTAATCGCAGTTGCGCCATAACCAATCGGATGGCCAGCTGGAAGTTGCTTTACGGTGACCAGCTTTGCTCTAACTTTCATGATTGGTTTTAAATCAGGGCTACGTTCAAGCGGTGAAGCGCCATACATAGCAATACCTACGCGCACTAAATCAAATTTTGCCTTTTCGTTAGTTAAAGTGGCAGCGGTATTTAGAATATGGCGAAGTGGATTTACCCCTTTTGCATTTAACTGCGCCACTTTTTCTACAAAGTTATCTATCTGCATTTGATTCTGTGATTGGTCAGGCTCATCGGCACGCGCAAAATGAGTCATTACTCCAACTACTTTGCTCAAATCGCGATTTAGTAGTTCGGGCCATTCATCTGAAAAACCGTTCCGCCCCATACCTGTTTCAACTTTTAAATGAATTCTGGCGCCAGCAATTGCGTTTATCTCATCAAAGGTGGCAAGTGATGAAACTCCAATTTCAATATTGAGCTCGACCGCTTTTTTAAAATTAAGCCCTGGTGGCGTAAGCCAAGCAAGCAATGGTGTTTTGATGCCGGCTTCTCTAATCGCAATTGCTTCATCTAATAGCGCCACACCTAAATAATCTGCACCAGCATCGGAAGCTGCTTTAGCGCAGGGAATTAAACCGTGTCCATATGCATCAGCTTTAACAATTGCCATGACCGGTACGCCGGCTCGCTGTTTTATGTATTTTAAGTTCGCTTTCAGCGCACCTAAATCAATGAGGATCTCTCTCATCGCTCAATAACCACCATGGCAGATGCAATTCCAGCATCATGAGATAAAGTTAAATGAACTTCTGCGCCATCAATTAAATCGGCAATCTGATTTCTAAATAGAAATACTGGCCGTCCGTTTTCCAGATTAACTACTTCGCAATCATGCCAATTTAGACCAACTGGTACGTGTAGCGCTTTAGCCAAAGCCTCTTTTGCGGCGAAGCGAGCAGCTAACGAGGCCACCCCTTTACTCTTTTCGCCTTCGGTAAATAAACGATCTCTTAAACCAGGAGTGCGTTGAAGCGATTCTTCAAAGCGTGAAATATCAACCACATCTATTCCGATACCATCAATCATTATCGCGTCTGTTTCTGTGATGGGAAGAATCTATCTACTGCGATAACCATAACTAATAGTGCGCCACCGATAAATAAGCCGCCCAATAAATCACTTAACCAATGAGTATTTCTAAAAGCGGAAACCACACAAACGCCAAGCGAGATCGCTCCGGCGACTAATCCCATTGCATGTGGATGCCAAGCATCAGGATGCGAATAGCGATAAAGAATGTAGGCCAGAACTCCCCAAGTTAAAATCGCATTTGAGGCATGGCCAGATGGATACGAGAGGCCACCGGCATAAACCAAATCCACATTTAACTTTGGTTTAGTGCGTCCAACTCCTAATTTGGCTAAACCCACCACTAAATTCAAAGCCAAAACCGCAAAGATAGATAGATTAAGTGGGCGCCAAGATTTAAATCTGCGTGCTATAAAAAATGCGGTAATAAATAAAATTGCGGCTGTAACACCACGTAAGCCTAGATTATCTATGCGCATCAATATCAATCGTTCTAGAGAAGTAAGGGCGGGACGTTTCGCATTAAAAATTTTGGCATCTAAATGTATTAATGGCCCGTTAGTAATGACTTGTTGTGTTACTGCAAGAAAACCAATTAAAAGTAAACCCGCCCACTTTAGAGCGCGATTAAATTGCTGGCGGCGAAGATCCACTTACTCAACCGTTACAGATTTAGCCAGATTTCTTGGCTGATCTACATCTGTGCCACGGGCACAAGCCATCTCATACGCAAAAACTTGGAGCGGCACAGTTGCCAGAACTGGTTGCAATAATTGTGGAGAATCTGGAATTCGAATGATGTGGGTTGCACCTGGAATCTCAATTCCCTCTGGTGCAATCGCAATTACCTTAGCGCCACGTGCACATACCTCTTGAATATTTGAAAGCATCTTCTCATCTAGTCCATGTTCATGAGTATTTGGCACAATCGCAATTACTGGAGTTCCCTCTTCAATTAGCGCAATTGGGCCATGCTTGAGTTCTCCACCGGCAAAACCTTCGGCGTGAATATAAGCAAGCTCTTTTAATTTCAAGGCACCTTCAAGTGCTACTGGAAATCCAACATGGCGACCCAGAAATAGCACTGTGTTCTTATCTGCAAATTTTCTAGTTAACGCTCGAAGTGGTTCTACCGTCTCTAATATCTGTTCTAATTTTGCAGGAAGTTCTAGCATCTCATTGTAGATCTCAGAAACCACCCCGCTCTTTAGCACTCCGCGCACCTCACCTAAATGCAATCCAATTAGGTAGGTAGCAACGATTTGGGTAAGTAGCGCTTTAGTTGAAGCCACTGCAATTTCAGGGCCAGCATGTGTGTAGATAACCGCATCAGATTCACGCGGAATTGTTGAACTATTGGTATTACATACTGCCAAAACTCTGGCGCCATATTCCTTGGCATGACGTAGCGCCATCAAAGTATCCATAGTTTCGCCAGATTGGGAGATTGCAATAACCAAAGTGTTCTTATCAACGATTGGATCGCGATATCTAAATTCTGAAGCTAGCTCTACCTCTACTGGGATATTGGCCCACTTCTCAATCGCATATTTAGCAATGAGCCCTGCGTGATATGCAGTGCCACATGCCAGCACCACAATCTTCTGCAGACTCTTTAGTTCTGCATCGCTCAGCTTCAATTCATCTAGAGAGATCCGGTTGTCGACAAAACGGCCGATTAAAGTATCGGCCACCGCCTTCGGCTGTTCGAAAATCTCCTTCAACATAAAGTGCGCAAAGCCACCCTTCTGCGCCGCTTCGGCATCCCAGGTGATTGCATATTCGCGGGATTTGAGTTCAGTTCCAGCTAAATCGGTGATTGAAATTGAAGTCGGGGTAATTGTGACTACTTCATCCTGGCCTAACTCCACAGCGCGTTTGGTGTATTCAACAAAGGCCGCGACATCAGATGCCATGAAGTTTTCGCCATCGCCTAAACCAACAACTAATGGGGAGTTTCTACGTACTCCTACAATCACATCTGGTTTATCTGCATGCACTACAAGTAAGGTAAATGAGCCACGTAAACGCTTTACCGCATCCCGCATTGCTGCAGTTAAATCACCATTATGTTCTTTCCGTAAATCGCTAAGTAAATGCGCAACTGATTCGGTATCGGTTTCAGATTGAAACTTATGGCCATGCTTTTCAAGTTCTGCTTTTAGCTCTGAATAATTCTCAATAATCCCATTATGAATTACCGCTAATTTGCCTTCATTATCTAAATGTGGATGCGCATTGCGATCGGTAGGGCCACCATGAGTTGCCCATCTAGTGTGGCCAATTCCAGAATGAACAGAAGGTACTTGACTTAGCGCGCTCTCTAAATTTGCTAGCTTGCCAGCTTTTTTCTCGACAAATAATTTATTGGAGGTACCGAGTGCGATTCCAGCTGAGTCATAACCGCGATATTCCAGACGGCGAAGGCCTTCAATTAAAGGTGTAACTGCAGATTGTGGCCCGGTATATCCCACAATTCCGCACACTTTAAGACCCCAATTCTCGTTTAACTACCTCTGCCAATTGCGTTGCCACGCTAGAGGCAAGCGTATCAGTGGAGGCTTCAACCATCACGCGAACCAGCGCTTCGGTGCCTGATGCACGCAAAAGTACTCGACCTGCACCAGCTAATTCCGCTTCGCTTTTTTCTACCGCCGACTTAATTGCTTGAGATCCAGATAATTTTTCTTTTGCAACATCTTTAACATTTATTAAAACTTGTGGAAATTTCTGCATGATTGCCGCGGCCTCTTTTAATGACTTATTGGCGCGTTTAATCTCTTGCAGCAACATTAAGGCGGTCAAAATGCCATCGCCAGTATTAGCAAATTTACGATAGATAACGTGGCCAGATTGTTCGCCACCTAAAGCAAGATCGGCATCTAACATCTTCTCCAAAACGTAGCGATCACCAACGCTGGTTACTTCAACTTTGATTCCGGCTGCTTCCATTGCTTTAAAGAATCCCAAATTGCTCATTACGGTTGCAACGACGGTTGATTTTGACAGTTCGCTTCTTGAATTTAAACCTGTTGCAAGAATTGCAATAATTTGATCACCATCAACTTCAATGCCTTCTGCATCAACTGCTAAACAGCGATCAGCATCGCCATCATGTGCAATTCCTAAATCGGCGCTATGTTTCTTGACTGCATCTTTTAAGTAGCTCAGATGTGTAGAACCAACGCCATCATTGATATTCCAACCATCTGGTGTATTGGCAACCGCAATAACTTCAGCACCTGCTCTGCGAAGTGCTTCCGGGGCGACAAAACTTGCCGCACCATTGGCGCAATCAACTACTACTTTTAACCCAGTTAGCTTCTGCGTTACGGTCGAAAGTAAGTTCTCGATGTAACGATTGGCAGCTTCGGTGTCTTCAATAACTCGCCCTACATTGCGCCCAGTTGGGCGATCCCACGGCTCTTGCATTCGCTTTTGAATCTGATCTTCAATTGCATCATCTAATTTGCCGCCACCGCGTGCAAATAACTTAATCCCGTTATCTGGCATTGGATTATGCGAAGCCGAGAGCATTACACCTAAGTCAGCTCCTGATTCGGCAACGAGATATGCAATTGCTGGAGTAGGTAAGACTCCAACGCGATAGACATCAACGCCGGCGCTTGATAGACCAGCGACAACCGCAGCTTCTAGAAAATCACCTGATGCACGTGAATCGCTACCAACAATTGCTTTTGGTCGGTGGTCCTTAACATTCTCAACCAAAATGTGCGCGGCAGCAACAGAGACATTGAGTGCAAGATCGGCAGTTAAATCGCGATTAGCTAGGCCACGGATTCCATCCGTACCAAATAATCGCTTTTCGCCCATAGGTAGCGAAGCTTGATTAACGCTTTGAGTACTGTGAACGCTTACGAGCCTTCTTTAGGCCGTACTTCTTACGTTCGATAACACGAGCATCGCGTGTTAAGAATCCAGCTTTCTTGAGCACTGGACGATTAGCATCCACATCGATTGCATTTAGCGCACGAGCAATACCTAAACGAAGCGCACCAGCTTGGCCAGAAACTCCGCCACCATCGATGCGCGCAAAGATGTCATACTGATTTTCTGCACCAACTGTGCGGAATGGTTCAGAGACTAATTGCTGATGAACTTTATTTGGAAAATAATCTGGAAGCGCTTTGCCATTTACAACCCAACGACCAGAACCTGGTACTAGGCGAACTCGAGCAACAGCTTCCTTGCGACGACCGGTGCCGGCACCTGGCGCCTTAACTGCTGGACGGTTTGTCGCTGCAGCTGGTGTTGATGAAGAGTAAGAAGTTGGAGTTACATCATCTTCTAGCAAGTTGTTATCTGACACTTAATATCTCCTATTACTTCTTAACAATCTGTGAAACTTGATCAAAAACATAAGGTGTTGGCGCTTGTGATGCATGTGGATGCTCTGCACCTGCATAAACCTTTAGCTTGGTTGCTTGTGCGCGACCAATTGAATTCTTTGGCAACATGCCCTTGATAGCCTTCTCAACTGCACGAGTTGGGTGCTTCTCTAGCAATTCACCGTAAACAGTTGAAGTTAAACCGCCTGGGAAATTTGAGTGGCGATGTGCAAACTTCTGTGAAATCTTATTTCCAGAAAGCGCGATCTTCTCTGCGTTGATTACGATTACGAAGTCGCCCATATCCATGTGCGCTGCAAATGTTGGCTTGTGCTTTCCGCGTAGTAACGCAGCAGCGTGTGTTGCCAGACGTCCTAAAACAACGTCCTCTGCATCGATGATGTACCAATTACGGACAGCATCGCCAGGCTTTGGGCTATATGTGCGCACGCTTCTTACTCCTTCAATTTTCTGCTTTTCTTTACTTCTTATTGGGTAGCTGGGCTACCGCAGAGGGCAAACTTTACCTTTGAGCGTGAAATGGGTCAAAACGAGGCTAATTGCTGGCTTTAATGGTCGAAAACAGGCTCATTGGACTCATACACATGGCCATTGGCACCAAATATTAAGAACCTGGTGAAGCCACGACAGAACCAACGATCGTGGGTCACGGTCATCACTGTTCCCTCATATTGATTTAGCGCATTTTCAAGGCTCTCTGCGCTCGCTAAATCTAAGTTATCGGTTGGCTCATCAAGTAATAGCAAAGTGTCACCAGCTAATTCAAGTAAGAGCACTTGAAATCTTGCTTGTTGGCCACCAGATAATTGTGAGAACTTCTGATTGGCTGCCTGATCAATTTCATATTTTCCGAGCACCGATTTGGCTGCTCCTAATTGCAATGAATGCTCTTCCCAAAGAATTTCTAGCAGTGATTTATTTTCAAATTCCGGATGTGCGTGGGTCTGCGCAAAGTAGCCCACTTCTACGCGTGCACCATATTTAAACTCGCCGGTGTATTTGACGCTCTTATCTCCACCAATTAATCGCAAAAAGTGTGATTTACCAGATCCGTTCTTACCTAGCACCGCGACGCGATCACCATAAAAAATCTCAAAATTAAATGGTTCGGTTAAACCATTCAGTGCAAAATTTGCGAAAGTCAGCGCACGCACACCGGTGCGACCACCTTTAAGCGCAACTCGGACATTCTGTTCAATTGGTGGCGCAGGTGGCGCGCCAAGTTCTTCAAATTTACGTAATCTAGTCTGCATCGCACGATATCTAGATGCCATATCTTGCGAAGATTTAGCTTGATTACGTAAGGTCAAAACTAGCTCTTTCAATCGAGTATGTTCTTGATCCCAACGCAGCAAAACTTCAGCGAATCTCTCATTTCGTGCTCTGCGCGCATCATGCCAAGTAGAGAACTTTCCACCATGCACCCAGGCGGTATTCCCATTGTGACCTTGTTCTAGCGCCACAATCTTGGTTGATACTTCTTCTAATAATTCGCGGTCGTGACTTACAAAGAGCACAGTTTTCTTTGTCTCTTTAATCATCTGTTCTAGCCAACGTTTTGAGGGCACATCTAAATAGTTATCTGGCTCATCAAGTAGCAAAGTCTCTTCGGGACCTTCCATAAGCGCACGTACAACTAATTTTTTCTGTTCACCGCCAGAAAGCGTATTTACCAATCGATCTGCAACTTTGTCGAATGGTTTTCCTAGAGTTTCAGTGCAACAGGTATCCCAAATAACCTCGAAGTCATATCCTCCAGCATCACCCCATTCGACAATCGCTTCGGCATATGCCATCTGATCGTTCTCTTCACCGGTTTCGTACATACGCGCTTCCGTGCTCTTAATTGCTTCGGCAGCTTCGCGAATTCGCTTGGGTGCAACTGAGAGTAACAAATCGCGCACCGTAGATTCATCACGCACGCTACCGATGAACTGACGCATCACGCCAAGTCCGCCGGTAATTGCAACGCTACCTTCCTCCGGCTCTAAATCGCCTGCAATCATTTTTAGGAGCGTGGTTTTACCGGAACCATTTGGCCCAATTAACGCGACTTTATGACCATCACCTACGCGAAATGAGACTTCATTTAAAAGCACTCGACCATCTGAGAGTGAATATTCAACTCCGCTAACATCAATGTGTCCCAATTACTCTTCCTCAGCGTCGCGGTGTTGCATAGTTTTTAAGATGCGCGATCTTAATTCAGATTCTGCCGGGTAATCCACGCCCACAAAAGTAAGCCCCTTTGCCGGAAAAACTACTGAGTCCGAAGGGCGCTCCTTCTTTTCTAAAACTTCCTTAGCCCAAGTCACTGGGAATCTGCCTTCACCGATATAAACCATTGTGCCAATAAGTGCGCGCACCATGTTGTAAAGAAAAGCATCCGCAGTAATATGCGAAATAATCAAACCTTCTGCAGTTCGTTCAAATTCAAAACGTTGTAAATCACGGCTGGTGGTGGCTTTTTCGCGAAAACGTGCATAACTAAAGAAATCATGTTCGCCAATTAAAGTAGCTGCGGCCTGATTCATCAATTCAACATCCAACTTGCGATACCAAGGCGTGATATCTAAACGGGCAGTTGGTTCAATAAAACTATTGCCATCTTTAATTTTGTAGATGTAATGGCGGCGTAGCGCACCAAAACGCGCATGAAAATCATTGGAAACTCGAGCCACTGATTTAATTCGAATTTCATCATTCAGGATTCGATTTAAACGGTAAGCGATATCGGTGTAATCATTTTCGGGTACATCTACATGGCAGACCTGGCCTGATGCATGCACACCCGCATCAGTACGACCTGCCACCACCGTATCTAAATTCTGTTGAAATAAAGTAAATATCGCCGCTTCTAATTCACCTTGAACGGTACGGCGATCTGCTTGTTTGCCCCAACCATAAAAGTTAGTGCCATCGTAACTTAAATCAATTCGGATACGAAAGAACCCACTCTCGGGTGCGAGAGTGGGTTCTTTCATAACGGATTTTTACGTAATTAAATTCGTATTACAGAACCTCGATCACAGCCATAGGAGCGTTATCGCCCTTGCGTGGACCGATCTTTGTAATTCGTGTGTAACCGCCGTTGCGATCTGCCATGCGTGGACCAATTTCAGTAAATAGTGTGTGCACTACTGACTTATTTGAGATCTTCGCTAATACTTCTCGGCGTGCTGCAAGGTCACCCTTCTTTGCAAAGGTAATTAACTTCTCTGCATATGGACGCAGGCGCTTTGCCTTGGTCTCAGTTGTAGTGATCTTGCCGTGCTGAAAAAGCTGTTCCGCGAGTGTTGCTAGAAGCAAACGCTCGTGAGCTGGACCGCTTCCGAGGCGTGGGCCTTTTGATGGTGTTGGCATTATCTTTCTTCCTTCTTACTCGCTATTTATTCTGCTGACTCATCGTCATAAGCATTGTAATTTGCATGCTGAGTTGGGTCGAAGCCTGCTGGGCTATCCTTCAATGAAAGACCCATTGAAACTAGCTTCGCCTTAACTTCATCAATCGACTTGCTTCCGAAGTTACGGATATCAAGTAGATCAGCCTCAGAACGATTAACTAATTCACTAACTGTATGAATACCTTCGCGCTTCAAGCAGTTATATGAACGAACAGTTAAATCAAGATCTTCAATTGGTAGAGCTAGATCTGCTGCAAGAGCTGCATCCATAACAGATGGACCCATGTCGATACCTTCAGCATCAAGATTTAATTCGCGCGCTAGACCGAATAACTCAACCAATGTGTAGCCAGCAGATGCAACTGCATCGCGTGGCTTCATTGACGCCTTAGTTTCGACATCTACAACTAGACGATCGAAGTCGGTGCGCTGCTCAACACGTGTTGCTTCAACTTTGTAAGTCACCTTAAGAACTGGTGAATAAATTGAGTCAACTGGAATGCGACCGATCTCTGCGCCAACCGCCTTATTCTGAACTGCAGTTACATAACCGCGGCCACGTTCGATGGTTAGTTCGATTTCTAGATTGGCCTTACCATTAAGTGTTGCGATGTGAAGATCAGGATTGTGAACTTCTACGCCAGCTGGAACTGCAACATCTGCACCAGTAACAGCGCCAGAGCCTGACTTACGGATGTATGCCACTGCTGGTTCGTCGTTATCTGATGAAAGAACTAGATTCTTGATGTTTAGAACAACTTCAGTTAAATCTTCCTTTACACCTTCAAGAGTTGTGAACTCATGAAGCGCACCTGCAACGCGAATGCTGGTAACTGCTGCACCTGGGATAGATGAAAGCAGCGTACGACGCATTGAGTTACCAAGTGTGTAACCAAAGCCTGGCTCCAGCGGTTCGATGACGAAACGTGAGCGGTGCTCTGATAGAACTTCTTCAGTAAGTGTTGGGCGTTGTGCAATAAGCACGTTTTCTCCTCTTTCCTTTGAGGGGATCCACTATTTGATCCCCGTTCTGGTCTTACGTCTTCTAAATTGTTATTTATTACTTTGAGTAAAGTTCAACGATTAGTTGCTCTTGTACCTGTGTATCGATTACTGCACGGTTTGGCAGGCCGTGAACGATGATGCGCATCTGTGATGGAACTACTTCCATCCAAGCTGGAACTGACTTCTCGCCAAATTCCGCACTTGCAACGATGAATGGTGTTAGGTCATGTGACTTTGGAAGCACATCAATCACATCGAATTGTGAAACGCGATATGAAGGAATGTTTACCTTCTTGCCATTAACCAAGAAATGTCCGTGACGAACTAGCTGACGCGCCATATCGCGTGACTTCGCGAAACCTGCACGATAAACAACGTTATCTAAACGGGTTTCAAGAAGGATAAGTAGGTTCTCACCAGTCTTACCTGCGCGGCGGTTAGCCTCTTCGTAATATGAACGGAACTGCTTCTCTAGTACACCATAAATACGTGCAGTCTTCTGCTTCTCACGCATCTGTAGTAAGTACTCTGATTCCTTACCGCGACCACGACCATGCTGTCCTGGTGGGTATGGACGTGATTCGATTGGACACTTTGGTCCATCGCACTTAGATCCCTTTAGGAAAAGTTTTACCTTTTCGCGACGGCAGCGCTTGCAATCTGCACCTGTATAACGAGCCATTTTGTTGGTTACACCTTTCCTTAAACTCGACGTGGCTTGGTTGGGCGGCAGCCATTGTGTGGAGCTGGAGTCACATCAGAGATTGATCCAACTTCAAGTCCTGCTGCCTGCAATGAACGAATAGCTGTTTCGCGTCCAGAACCTGGACCCTTAACAAATACATCCACCTTCTTCAAACCATGCTCTTGTGCACGACGAGCTGCAGCTTCTGCTGCCATCTGTGCTGCATACGGCGTTGATTTACGTGAACCTTTAAATCCAACCTGACCTGAAGATGCCCATGAAATTACTGCACCAGTTGGGTCGGTAATAGAAACGATAGTGTTGTTGAAGGTGCTCTTGATGTGAGCTTGTCCTGCAGCAACGTTCTTCTTCTCTTTCTTACGAATCTTAACTTTGCCCTTAGCTGCGCCACTCTTTGCTGGAGTTGCAGCTGCGGCTTTCTTAGGAGCGGCCATTACTTAGTCACCTTCTTCTTTCCTGCAATTGCTACACGTGGACCCTTCCGAGTACGCGCATTTGTGTGTGTGCGCTGGCCACGGACAGGAAGTCCCTTGCGGTGACGAATACCTTGGTAGCTTTGAATTTCAACTTTACGACGGATGTCGCCTGCGATTTCACGGCGAAGATCACCTTCGATTTTGTAGTTTGCTTCGATATATTCACGAAGCTTTGCTAATTCTGGCTCCTGTAAATCCTTAACGCGGATATCACCGGAGATACCAGTAGCCTTTAGAGTTTCCTTCGAACGAGTAAGACCCATTCCGAAGATATAAGTTAATGCGACTTCTAAACGCTTTTCGCGTGGAAGATCAACACCGACAAGACGTGCCATCTATATTCCTTTAGTTTCCCGATAGGTCCTCCGCGATGCTTCCATTGACTCTCTTACTCGAAAATCGTTGGCCCCGGCCTATCGGACCGGAGGTCTTTCTGATAAGTGTTTAACTAATCAGAAAGTCGCATCACGCGTGTTTGTTAATCGCTTAGGTTTGCGAATTAACCTTGGCGCTGCTTATGGCGAAGGTTTTCGCAAATGACCATAACGCGACCCTTGCGGCGGATGACCTTGCACTTATCGCAGATCTTCTTAACGCTTGGTTGCACCTTCATTTGTTCTCCTTCTTACTTATCGCTCATTATTATTTATAACGATAGATAATTCGACCTTTAGTAAGGTCGTACGGACTCATTTCTACGATTACGCGATCTGCGGGAAGAATGCGAATGTAATTTTTTCGCATCTTGCCACTGATGTGTGCAAGAACTTTATGTCCGTTTGATAACTCAACTCGAAACATTGCATTAGGTAAAGCTTCAGCAACAACGCCTTCCATTTCGATAGCGCTACCCTCTTTAGCCAAGACCCCTGCCGTTCCATTTTGAGTACACCCCAATTTGAGGCGCGAAGGATAATTCTATTTCTGAGGGAGATAATGAACAAATCGAGGTTATTCCGCTGCTGAAACGACCAAACTTGCGCCTAATAACGCGGCCATCGACCAGAAAACTGCCCCTACACCAGCCCCGTTCGCTAAGAGACCTGCCGCTATCGGCAGCACGAATTGGCCCAATCGATTTCCAGTCAATCTTGCAGATACCGCCAAGGCTCGTTCATCTGCCTTGGTCCGATGTGAAATTAAGGCCATTGTTAATGGCTGACCAAAACCTGAAGCAAACCCAGCGGTAAATACCAAAGCGCCCAAAACAATTGGATTGTTTGTGTAAACCATGCCGACACAAGCAAGCATTGAAACTGCAGTAGTGCTAATCAAAAGTGATTTGTCGCTTACATTTTGGCTTACTTTTCCAAGAATTAATCTGGAGCCCATAGAACCAACTGCGCGCAGCGAAATAATTAAGCCGATCACTGCTGGATCTATCGCGCGCTCTTTTCCAAGTAATGGTAAGAAAATTACAATCAAATCTAAAGTTGAAGAAATTGCCATAGAGATAAAGACTGCGAATGAGATCTCTTTTCTAGAGAGCATCGCTTTCGCAGCTGCCCAAGTATTGCTCTGTTCTTCAGCTGCCTTCACTGTCGGTGCAGATTTGCGCCAATTCCAAGTTGGAATTAATGCAACTGTCGATAAGGCAATTGCAAAGAAGAATGCATGGTTGCTATGCGCAGGCATACCATTTGAGAGCGAACCAGCAAGTATCCCTGCAACTACTGGACCAAAGGTGTGGCCAAGAGATGCGCTAAATGTGTAATAACCAAATAACCGGTTGTAATCTGATTTTGGTGATCGCAGCGCAACCATTGTTTGGCCACCCACCATTAAAGCTAAATGTGATAAACCTGCAAAAGCGGTAGCTGCAGCAAGGGTCAACACATTATTTGCCAGAATTAAGAAAGAGCAAGAAGCAATTAGCGAGAGATTTCCGATTACCAGAAATTTGCCTTCGCCGTACTTGCCAACCCAACTTCCAAAATTCAGCGCAAGCAAGACTGGAAAGAGCGCATAGATGGCACCAATTAATCCAATTGCAGTTGCGCCAGCATCAATTTCGATTGCTCGATAGGTGATAAACGGGCGCACCACATACATCGTGGCTTGTGTGAAGGTAGAGCTAACTAATAGACGTTTCGCCCAAACTTCAACTGCCATTACTTCTACTTTGGATACTTAATGCTGCGCGCTTTGATTGCCCGCCAAATAAATGGCGCAAAAATTACTAGCGCTAAGACCAAATAGAGCATCTTGGAGAGTGGTGTTGCAAATAGCGCAGCAGGGTCTCCACCGCTAATTTGCAGCGCTCGGCGCATCTGTAGCTCTGCCATTGGGCCCAGAATTAATCCAATTATTAATGGCGTTATAGGTACTCCGAATCGACGGAAGAAATATCCAACTACCGCAACTCCTAACGCGATCCATAAATCAAAGACCGCATTATTTGCTACATATGCACCCATCAGCGCAAAAGTCGTAATTCCAGCAAATAGATGTGGTTTAGGAATCTTAAGTAACTTAATCCAAATCTTCACAAAAGGCAGATTTAAAATCAGCAATAAAGTATTTCCAATAAACAACGCTGCAATTAGAGTCCAGACTACATCTGGATTTGTCTGGAAAAGTAGCGGTCCTGTCTGAATATTGTAAGTCTGGAACGCCACCAAAATAACTGCAGCGGTCGCTGAAGTTGGTAGACCAAGTGCCAATAACGGAACTAAGGCACCAGCTGCATTTGCATTATTTGCAGCCTCTGGGCCAGCCACACCTTCGATTGCGCCTCTACCAAATTCATCTTTATTTTTGGAGAGGTTCTTCTCAACTGAATAACTTAAGAAAGTTGGCACCTCTGAACCACCGGCAGGCATAATGCCAAGTGGAAAACCAATTCCGGTCCCGCGCAGCCAAGGTTTCCATGATCGCTTCAAATCTTCGCGAGTCATTAAAGCTTTGCCTTGCATCTGAATTAGCGACCAACCACTCTCTTTGGCACGACCTGCGATATAAAGAGCTTCACCCAGTGCAAAGATGGAAACAATTACGGTCACTGTTTCAATTCCATCAATTGCATGTAAATTTCCGAAAGTTAATCGAACCGCGCCTGATTGCAGATCAGATCCAACTAGACCGAGTGCTAAACCAACTGATAGCGAAACCATGCCGCGAATCATTGATGAACCAAGGAGCGAACCAACGGTCATAAAAGCAACTAACATCAACGCAAAATAATCAGCTGCAGTTACTGATATCGCTACATTTGCAAGCGATGGCGCTGCAAAGGCCAGCACTGCGGTGGCGATGGTTCCGGCAACGAATGAGCCAATCGCAGCGGTTGCTAGCGCTGCCCCAGCGCGACCACGCTTAGCCATCTGGTGGCCTTCGAGCGCAGTAATTACAGAACCAGATTCACCTGGAGTATTTAGCAAAATTGAAGTAGTTGATCCACCGTACATTGCGCCGTAATAAATAGCGGCAAACATAATTAACGCAGAAGCTGGATTAATTGAATATGTAATTGGCAGTAAAAGCGCAATTGCAAGCGCTGGGCCAATACCAGGTAAAACTCCGACTAAAGTACCTAAAAATGTTCCGAGCAATCCGAACATAAGGTTGGTTAAAGTTAGCGCGCTAGCAAAACCATGTAAAAGTGACTCTACGTTATTCATAGAATCCCTTTCAAAATCCCAGCGGGAAGTTCCACACTAAGTAATTTGGTGAAGGTTAAATAAACTACCAAAGCGAAAATAATGGCAATTGCCAAATTCTTAATTAACTTGCGAGCGCCATAAGCAAAACCGACGCCAAAAAATACGACCGTTGATGCGATTACGAAGCCGGCACGCTCAATTAAAAAGGGATAAGTCAGAATGGATGCGCTAACAATTCCTAGCGTTTTAAAATCAGTTTTGGTTTTAATTTCACCAAACTCGGTTCCTTCAGGTTGCCCATAATTTCCTCGGAGCACTTCTGCAGCTAGAAAAATCGCAACCAAAACAATGAAGATTCCGATTATGGTAGGGAAGACTTGTGGCCCAACGCTTCCTGAACCTGGTGGTACTACCATGTTCTTGGTGTCAATCAAAACAATGGCGCCTAGCAGCAGAAGAGAGCCCGCAAATGCGAGCTCTCCCACTGCTTCTTTTTTAACTTTAAGCAAGACCTAGGCTTACCAATAACTTAGTAATTGATGTGGTCTGATCATCGATGAATGCTTTGAAATCATTTCCACGTTCATCAAGATTGGTCCAATCCTTCGCCTTTAAAGTTGCTTTCCATGCTTTTCCAGCACGAACAATGTCTGCTACTTTGATGAAATTCAGGCGATCCGCCGCTGACATCGAGCCAGAAACATCAAAGCCACGCCAGTTACCAAAGGTCATGTCATAACCTTGCTGAATCAAAGTCTTACCCTTGATGGAAGCCAGTGGCTTTGCAGATGAAAGTGCTAATACGCGTAGCTTTCCAGCCTTTACATATGAAGCGAATTCTGAAGTTCCTGAAACACCCGCAACAGTCTGCTTAGAAAGTACTGATGTAGTTACTTCGCCGCCACCTGCATATGGAACATAATTCATATCAGTTGCCTTAACGCCAGCTTTTTCAACTAGTAGACCCATGAATACATGGTCGACTGTTCCCTTTGAACCGCCAGCAATAGGCATCGCCTTTGGATTTAATTTAATGTCATCAAGTAGCTGATTAATGGTGCGGTACTTAGATGATGCTGGAACCACAATTGCTTCCCACTCGCGCATCAAACCTGATGCTTGAGTATTGTCTGACAACTTTAATTTAGATTTAGTTGAAGCAACACCTGCCACCATCGCAAAACCATTGATGAATGCAACATCAGAACGGCTCTTCTGATCTTGGAAGTAACCAAGACCAACAGTTCCGGATCCACCTGACTTATATGAAACTGTGTAATCACCAAGCATGCCCTCTGCCTTCATTGCATCGGCAAATGCAATTGCAGTGGTGCCGTAACCGCCACCAACGCCAGAAGATGCAACCCATTCAAGTTTTGAAATTGGCTTTACATCTGGATACCACCACTTGGTTAGGCCCTTAAGAGTTCCGGTGGTTACTACGGTGCAGGTAAGTGCAGTTCCATCAACACCACGGCCTGGAGCTTGTGCGCCTGCACGGATGCAATCGTCACCAACCTTCGCCTTTGCGGCTGGAACCCAAGCTGCATTTGCAGCTGGAGTACTACTAAGAACTAGCGCTGCTGCAGCAACTGCAGATAGTGCGCCAAAAAACTTCTTTGTTTTCATTAACTCTTTCTCTCTTCCGGTTTAACTTCCGGTTTTCGAGGGCCGGAATGGTCTGAATTTATATTGTTAATGCTCGATTTTGAACGAAATTGAATAACTTTTTGATTACTAAATTAAATCAGAGATGGTGATACCCAGGCGAGAGAGCTGGGATTTGCCGCCATCTAGCGAAGTTAATACAAAAGGTTTGCCATCTGGGGCGATGCAGTAAGAATTCTCGAAATGTGAACCTCGGGATTTGTCTTGGCTAACTACCGTCCAATCATCACCCATAACTTTGGTTTTATGAGTTCCGCGAGTAATCATCGGTTCAATTGCCAAACAGATTCCCTCAACTATCTCAGGGCCATTGCCAGGCTTTCCAAAATTTAATACGTGCGGTTCCATATGCATGGCGGTGCCAATTCCATGTCCACCATATTCACGCAAGATTCCATATTTACCTTGCGAATTTACATACTCCTCAATTGCATGACCGATATCAGATAGCTTGGCGCCTCTTTTGCCTGCTGCAATTCCGCGCCACATGGACTCTTCGCAAACATCCAACATCTTCTGATCTTCTGGATCTCCGGCGCCAACTACTGCAGAGAATGCGGCATCGCCATGCCAACCATCAATAATTGCGCCGCAGTCAATTGATACTACATCGCCTTCAAGAATTACCCGATCGCCAGGAATCCCATGCACAATTTCATCATTTACAGATACGCAAATAGTTGCTGGATATCCGTGATAGCCAAGGAAGTTTGAAGTACCGCCGCCGCGTTTGATATTTGCTGCCGCAACTGCATCAAGCGCGGAGGTAGTCATACCCGGTTTAATAGTTTCGCGAAGCAGCTGCAGAGTTTCACCAACTAAGAGTCCTGCTTTGCGCATGCTCTTTAATTGATCAAGAGTCTTTAGCTCGATGGCCATACCTAAATCACTTACCTTTATTTAACGCGAGAAAGCGCTGCAATAGCAGAGTCGGTAATTTCATTTACCGGACCCATGGCAGAGATAGTTATTAATAAACCTTCGTTACGGTAGAACGAAATAATCGGTTCAGTTTGTTCAGCGTAAACTTCTAAACGGCGCTTAATAACTTCAGCTTTATCATCATCGCGCTGTACCAGTGAAGTTCCGCAACCATCACAAATGCCTTCTACTGCTGGCTTTTCATTAACCACGTGGAAGGTGCGTTGACAGTTTGGGCATGAGCGACGACCAGAGAGTCGAACCACAATCTCATCTTGATCAACGCTTAATTCAAGTGCTGCATGAAGCGGGGTGCCTTTTTCCGCCAAAATCGCCCGTAGCACCTCTGCTTGCGCCACATTGCGTGGATATCCATCAAGTAAAAATCCATTAGCTAAATCGTCTTGATTTAAACGATCTTTCACCATGTCATTGGTAACAGAATCAGGAACTAATTCGCCCTGATCCATGTACTTCTTTGCTTCAATACCAAGTGGTGTATTTCCCTTTAGATTCGCGCGGAAAATATCCCCGGTTGAAATGTGTGGAATTGCAAAGTGCGCGGCAAGCAATTGCGCTTGAGTTCCCTTACCTGCACCTGGTGGACCTACCAGTACGATTCTCATTGGTTCCTTAGTGAAGGAATCCCTCATAGCTGCGCTGTTGTAGCTGTGATTCGATCTGCTTTGCAGTATCAAGACCCACACCAACCACAATCAGAATCGCGGTACCACCAAATGGGAAGTTCTGAGTTGCGCCAAAGAGAATCAAAGCTCCGATTGGAATAATCGCAACTAAAGCTAGATATAGCGAACCTGGAGCGGTGATGCGTGAGAGCACATACTGTAGATACTCTGCAGTTGGCTTACCGGCGCGAATACCAGGAATAAATCCACCGTACTTCTTCATATTATCTGCAACCTCATCTGGATTAAATGTGATTGCAACGTAGAAGTAGGTGAAGAAGATAATTAATAGCGCATATGCCGCAATATAAATTGGGTGATCACCTTTAACAAAGTTACGGGAAATCCAAACTGCCCATGCTGCAGTACTATTTGTAAAGTTAACTACCAATGATGGAATGTATAGCAATGATGATGCGAAGATCACCGGGATCACGCCAGCTTGATTAACCTTAATTGGAATGTAGGTACTGGTTCCGCCATAAGTTTGGCGACCAACCATGCGCTTTGCATATTGAACTGGAATTCTTCGTTGTGCTTGTTCGACGAACACAACTGCCGCCACCACCAGAATACCCACCGCTAATACGAATAGGAATGCGAATAAGCCCTTTTGTAGCTTGATGCTCCAAAGGTTTCCTGGGAAACCTGCGGCAATCGAGGTAAAGATAAGAATAGACATACCGTTACCAACGCCGCGATCAGTAATTAATTCACCTAGCCACATGATTACCGATGTACCGGCAGTCATCACGAAAATCATGGTGACGATTCGCTGCCAAGATGAATCCGGAATAATTGGAAGTGAGCAACCGCTAATCAAACGACCAGGTGTGCGCGCAACAGCAACTAAACCTGTTGATTGCAATACTGCTAAGCCAATTGTTAAGTAACGGGTGTACTGAGTTAATTTGGCGGTACCTGATTGACCTTCATTCTTTAGCGCTTCAAAACGTGGGATTACCACGGTCAAAAGCTGAACAATGATCGAGCTGGTGATGTAAGGCATGATGCCAAGTGCGAATACAGATAGATGAAGTAGCGCGCCACCAGAGAATAAGTTAATCAGACCAAACAGACCACCTGTTTGAACTTGCTTCAAACATTCCTGAACATTGCTATATGAAACACCAGGAGTTGGCACAACTGAACCAAAGCGAAATAACGCCATGATCGAGAGAGTAAAGAAGATCTTCTTTCGAAGGTCCGGTGTTTTAAAAGCCTTACCAAATGCTGAAAGCATTAGATCTTCTCCTACTCGTTATTTAACTTCTTAAAGGGTTTTGGTCGAACCGCCTGCAGCAGCAATCTTCTCCGCAGCTGATGCTGAGAATGCATGTGCAGTTACGTTTACCTTTACGCTGATTTCGCCATTACCAAGCACCTTAACTGGGTGGCTATCGCGAACTGCTCCGGCCTTAATTAAATCTGCAACAGATACTTCGCCACCCTTTGGGAACAGCTCATTAATTGTTGAGACATTAACTGCCTGATATTCAACGCGTTCCGGATTCTTAAATCCGCGCAGCTTTGGCAGACGCATTACTAGTGGAAGTTGTCCACCTTCGAAACCAGCACGAACTGTGTTACGTGCACGTGTTCCTTTACCGCCACGACCTGCTGTCTTTCCCTTAGATGCTTCACCGCGACCCTTACGAGTCTTAGTTTTCTTAGCACCAGGTGCTGGACGTAAATGATGAAGTTTTAGCGTCATTTTTATTCAACCTCCTCGACCTTGATCAAGTGGCGA
Organism: Candidatus Nanopelagicaceae bacterium; assembly: GCA_046091905.1. Classification (GTDB taxonomy): domain Bacteria; phylum Actinomycetota; class Actinomycetes; order Nanopelagicales; family Nanopelagicaceae; genus ZLKRG08. The sequence goes on along the minus strand of JBJTCN010000070.1, from coordinate 6,101 downwards.
ACGGCATGAACCATTCCACGGATCTCAGGACGATCTTCTTTAACAACAACATCGTTGATTCGCTTTAAACCTAGAGAACGCAATGTGTCGCGTAGCTCAGGCTTATTGCCAACCTTCGAACGAATTTGAGTAACTTTCAAACGTGGCATTACGCACCTACCTTGTCGGTAGCTTTATCAGTTACCTTCTCGCTTGGTTGTTGCGCTGCACGAATAATCGCAGCAGGTGCAACATCTTCTAGTGGACGGTTACGACGCGCTGCAATTGTTGATGGCGCTTCGAGTTGCTTTAGCGCAACTGCAGTTGCATGCACCATGTTGATTGCATTGTTTGAACCAAGTGACTTAGTTAGAACGTCTGTAATACCAGCACACTCAAGTACGGCACGAACTGGACCACCAGCGATAACACCGGTACCAGGAGCAGCTGGGCGAAGTAGCACGATACCTGCCGCCTTTTCGCCTTGAACTGGGTGCGGAATAGTTCCTTGAATACGTGGCACTTTGAAGAATGATTTCTTTGCTTCTTCAACAGCCTTTGAGATTGCCTGCGGAACTTCCTTGCTCTTTCCGTAACCAATACCAACTAGACCATTGCCATCGCCAACAACTACTAGGGCTGTAAATGCGAAGCGACGACCACCCTTAACAACTTTAGAAACGCGGTTGATGAAAACTACGCGCTCAATGTATGGGCTCTTCTCACGTGGTGAATCTTCGCGACGATCGCGACCGCGACCACCACGCTTACCGCGTGTATCTTCTTTTGACACTTCAGCTGTATTTGCTGGAACTGTATTTGCATTATCAGCCATTAGAAGACCAACCCATTCTCTCGTGCGCTATCAGCAAGTGCTGCAATGCGACCGTGGTATTTATTTCCACCGCGATCAAAGACCACTTCAGAAACTCCAGCCTCTTTGCCACGCTTTGCAATAAGCGCACCAACTTCTTTGGACTTTCCAGTCTTATCTGCAGATGACTTACGTAACGCATCTTCCATGGTTGATGCATATGCAAGTGTCTTGCCTTGTGAATCATCAACGATCTGTACGAATAAGTGACGTGCAGAGCGTGATACAACTAAACGTGGACGCGCTGCTGTTCCAGCAATCTTCTTACGAAGACGGAAGTGACGGCGAGCGCGCGCATTTGTTGCCGAACCCTTACGAACCTTTACAGAGATTCCCATTACTTCTTACCTGCCTTTCCAGCCTTACGACGAACTGGTTCGCCAAGTAGACGTAGACCCTTACCCTTATATGGATCAGCCTTACGTAACTTCTTGATCTTTGCAGCGGTCTCTCCAACCAACTGCTTATCGATACCAGTAATAGTTAATTCAGTCTGTGAAGGAGCTTTGAAAGTAATTCCTTCAGGTGCTTGGAAAAGAATTGGGTGTGAGTAACCAAGCTGGAACTCAAGATCCTTACCCTTTTCAGCAACACGGTAACCAACACCAACGATGTTGACCTGTAGTGAATAACCATTTGTTACGCCTTCGATTGCATTTGCAATCAAGGTACGTGATAGACCATGAAGTGAACGTGAAAGGCGCTCGTCATTTGGACGAACAACTGTTAACACGTCGCCTTCTTTAGAAACTTTAATTGGCTCTGTAATTGCAACTGAAAGTGAACCCTTAGGGCCCTTAACTGCTATATCCTGACCATTGATTGTTACTTCAACACCTGAAGGAACGCTGATTGGCATACGACCGATACGTGACATCTGCAATCACCATACGAAGGCGAGAACTTCTCCGCCTACGCCCTGTTTGTTGGCTTGCTTATCTGTAAGCAATCCAGATGAAGTTGAAATGATTGCAATACCCAACCCACCAAGAACCTTTGGTAGTGAAGTTGATTTTGCGTAAACACGAAGACCTGGCTTTGAAACGCGGCGCAGACCTGCGATTGAACGTTCACGATTTGGTCCGAACTTCAAATCAAGTACAAGTGTCTTGCCGACGCCATTTGCATTATCTTCAACGCGGAAACCTGCGATGTAACCCTCACGCTGCAAAATTTCAGCGATGCGAGCTTTTACCGATGAAGACGGCATTGAAACCGAATCATGGTACGCAGCATTTGCGTTACGCAAACGTGCAAGCATGTCTGCGATTGGATCTGTCATTGTCATTGTTTGTTTTTCTTTCTCGGAGCAGTTTCCCTAAAGAGTTTCCTTAAGGACTTACTTCGTTCTGTTCCTTCTGTCTTCGTTTTTCTCTTTGCTAAAATTCACGAGTAACTTTGCAGTCACCAGTGAATTACCAAGAAGCCTTTGTGATACCTGGAAGTTCGCCACGGTGCGCCATTTCGCGGAAGCAGACGCGGCAGATTCCAAATTTTTGATAGACAGCATGCGGACGACCGCAACGCTGACAACGTGTGTAACCGCGCACCTTGAACTTTGGCTTACGGCTTGCCTTCACTTTGAGTGATGTTTTGGCCATTTCTTACGCCTCCTTGAAAGGGAAACCGAGCAACTTCAAAAGTGCGCGTCCCTCTTCGTCGTTAGATGCAGTGGTAACAATTGTGATGTCCATACCGCGTGGGCGATCTACCTTGTCTTGTTCGATCTCTGGGAATACAACCTGCTCAGTTAAACCGAAGGTGTAATTACCTTTTCCATCGAATTGCTTTGGTGATAAACCGCGGAAGTCACGGATACGTGGCAATGAAATTGAAAGTAGACGATCCATAAATTCCCACATGCGATCGTTGCGAAGTGTTACGTGTGCGCCAATTGGTTGACCTTCACGTAACTTGAACTGCGCAATTGATTTCTTTGCACGAGTAACTAGTGGCTTCTGACCGGTGATGGTTGTTAAATCGCGGATTGCACCTTCGATTAACTTTGAATCACGAGCAGCTTCGCCAACACCCATATTCACAACAACCTTTGAAAGAGTTGGAATCTGCATAACGTTAGAGAAGTTAAATTCCTTCTGTAACGCAGGTGCGATCTCTGCTTTGTAACGCGCCTTTAAGCGCACATCAACAGCGGTTGACATTAGATGTCCTTTCCGGTGCGACGTGATACGCGCACGTTCTTGCCTGCATCATCTTTGCGTGATCCGATGCGAGTTGCCTTGCCATCGTCTCCAACAACCATGACATTTGAAATATGAATTGGGCGCTCGATATGAAGAATTCCGCCAACCTTGGCACCGCGATCCCCTGTGGTCTCTTTGGTGTGCTTAGTTACGCGATTGATACCTTCAACCAAAATGCGATTTGCATCTACAGATAGAACTTTGCCGGTCTGGCCTTTGTCCTTACCTGCGATTACTTGCACGGTATCGCCCTTACGAATCTTCGCCATTACAACACCTCCGGTGCTAATGAGATGATCTTCATGAATCGCTTATCGCGAAGTTCACGTGCAACTGGTCCGAAGATACGGGTACCGCGTGGTTCGCCGTCAGCCTTCAAAATAACTGCTGCATTCTCATCAAAACGAATATATGAACCATCGGCGCGACGGCTCTCTTTTACAGTGCGGACGATTACTGCCTTAACAACTTCGCCCTTCTTAACCTGTCCGCCAGGAATTGCATCCTTAACTGAACAGACGATGATGTCACCGATTCCTGCGTAGCGACGTGAAGTACCACCAAGGACGCGGATGCAGAGAAGCTCTTTAGCTCCTGTGTTATCTGCGACTCGTAGTCGAGATTCTTGTTGAATCATTTTCTTTTTTCTCTCTTCTTCTTCGTCTCTTACTTAGCCTTCTCAAGGATCTCTACAACTCTCCAACGCTTAGTTGAAGAAATTGGTCGAGTTTCCATGATTAGGACGCGATCGCCAATGCCAGCAGCATTTGCTTCATCGTGTGCCTTTAGCTTTACTGAACGTGACATAACCTTTGAATAAAGTCCATGCTTAACGCGATCGTCAACGCGAACAGTTACGGTCTTATCCATCTTGTCGCTTACAACGATACCTTCACGAGTCTTGCGGAATCCGCGAGCTTCAGTGTTATTTGTCATTATGCAGCACCTCCAATACCTAATTCGCGTTCACGAATTACTGTGTAGATACGTGCAATCTCTTTACGCACTGCACCTAGACGTCCGTGTGATTCGAGCTGACCTGTTGCTGCTTGGAAGCGAAGGTTGAAAAGTTCTTCCTTCGATTCGCGCAACTTATTAGTTAACTCTTCTGCTGATAACTGGCGTAGTTCTTCGGCGGTAGTGATAGCCATGATTTACGCCTCCTCTCGACGAACAACTCGGCACTTCATTGGAAGCTTATGAATCGCAAGACGCATAGCTTCTGAAGCAATATCTTCAGTAACACCTGAAATTTCAAACATAACGCGACCAGGCTTTACGTTTGCTACCCACCACTCTGGAGAACCCTTACCAGAACCCATACGAGTTTCAGCTGGCTTCTTTGTTAATGGACGATCTGGATAAATATTGATCCAAACTTTTCCACCACGCTTGATGTGGCGAGTCATTGCAATACGAGCTGCTTCAATTTGGCGGTTTGTTACATATGCAGGCTCAAGAGCTTGAATACCGTAATCACCAAATGCGCACTGAGTTCCGCCCTTTGATGCACCACTACGAGATGGGTGGTGCTGCTTGCGGTGCTTAACGCGACGTGGAACCAACATTAGTTAGCGCCTCCTTCTACCTGTGATGCAGCTGGAGCTGCAGTTGAAGTAGTAACTGGTGCAGCTTCACGACGTGGTGCACGAGGACCGCGACGATCTGACTTTGGACGTGGTGCTTTCGCTGCTGCAAGTGCTGCTGCATCGCGCTCTGCACGTGAACCAATAACTTCACCCTTATAAATCCAAACCTTTACACCAAGGCGACCAAATGTTGTATGCGCTTCGTGGAAGCCGTAATCAATGTCTGCACGCAATGTGTGTAGTGGAACGCGACCTTCGCGATAGAACTCAGAGCGAGACATTTCTGCGCCACCTAGACGACCACCGCACTGAACACGAATGCCCTTTGCGCCAACCTTAAGTGCAGATTGCATTGATTTACGCATTGCGCGACGGAATGAAACACGAGCAGCTAACTGCTCTGCAATTCCTTGTGCAACTAATTGCGCATCAATCTCTGGATTCTTAACTTCAAGAATATTTAATTGAACCTGCTTACCGGTTAGCTTCTCTAAACGGATACGTAGGTTGTCTGCTTCCTGTCCACGGCGACCGATAACGATGCCAGGACGTGCAGTGTGAAGATCGATACGAACACGATCACGAGTACGTTCGATTTCAATACGAGCAACACCTGCGCGCTCCATATCCTTCTTCATTAGTCGACGGATTTCGACATCTTCCTTTACATAATCTTTGTAAAGTTTGTCTGCATACCAACGTGACTTGAAATCAGTGGTGACACCAAGACGGAAACCGTGTGGGTTTACTTTCTGACCCATTTACTTCGCTCCCTTCTTAGCTGTTGAAACCACCACAGTGATATGTGATGAACGCTTATTGATGCGGAAACCACGACCTTGTGCACGTGGACGGAAACGCTTCATAGTGATGCCTTCATCAACTAGCGCTTCGGTAACCCATAGCTCTGACGCATCGCGTAGCGCTGGATTCTTCTGCTTTGCATTTGCAACTGCTGAAGCAAGAAGTGTGTACACATCTTGACCTGCAGCTTGTGGTGCAAACTTAAGAACATTGAGTGCTTGATCTGCACGCTGTCCGCGGATTAGATCAACAACACGACGCGCCTTTTGTGGTGTGTGGCGGATATTGTTTAGAACAGCTTTTGCTGTTGTTGCATCGGTATCTAAATTAGGCACGAACTGCCCTCGCATCCTGCTTTACGTGTCCTTTAAATGTACGTGTTGGTGCAAACTCACCAAGCTTGTGGCCGATCATCGCGTCAGTAATAAATACTGGAACGTGCTTGCGACCATCGTGTACAGCGATTGTGTGTCCGATCATTGATGGAGTGATCATCGAACGACGTGACCAGGTCTTGATCACATTCTTAGTGTTCTTTTCGTTTTGAGCATCTACCTTCTGAGATAGATGACCGTCCACGACAGGACCCTTCTTCAAACTACGTGGCATTCGGGTCTACTCCTTATCGATTCTTATTCGACTTACGACGAC